>NZ_JBFAHJ010000011.1:0-79344 GCF_040654115.1 Nonomuraea sp. NPDC050786 | reverse complement strand
ACGGGAGCGTCCCGGCGGCGGCGAGGAGTTCGGGGAGGGAGGCCGCGGGGTCGGCGGCGGCCAGCAGGAGGAGGAGTCGGGTCCGCTCGGGCAGGGCGCGTAAGCGCGCGCCGTACAGCTGATCGGCCCGCCGCGAACGCCCGGGCCAGCCGGTGTAGAGGCCCAGCGGCGACAGCCTGCCCTCGACCTGCGCGGGGCTGATCCCCGCGGCCAGCTCGCACAGGGCCAGCGGATTGCCGCGGGCATCGCCGACGATCCGCTCGCGCACCTGCGGGACGATACCCGGCCTGCGCTCGGCGACGATGTCCAGCGCCGCCTGCCGGTCGAGGCCCGGCAGGTCCAGCTCGTCGATCCCCTGGAGGGCGGGCACCTCGCCCTCGGCGGCCACGAGGATCACCACGCGCGCGGCGGCGAGGCGGCGTACGCAGAAGGACAGGACCGCCAGGCTCTCCCGGTCCAGCCAGTGAGCGTCGTCTATCAGGCAGAGCACGGGCCGCCTGCCCGCCAGGTGGCGCAGCAGGTTCCAGACCGGCAGGTACAGGGCAGGGTGGCCGGGCGTCCGGCTCTCCGGCTCGGGTTCGCCCAGGCGTTCGAGGGCGTCGCGCTGCTGGGCGGGCAGGTGCTTCCAGCGCGGGCGGGTGGTCGCCAGCAGCATGTGGAGGCCGCCGTACGGGAGGTGAGACTCCTCGGGGGTGCCGGAGGCGCGGAGCACGATTTGATCACCCGCGATCTCGGCCGCGAACGCGAGCAGCGCGCTCCTGCCCGCCCCGGCTTCCCCGCGCACCACCAGGGCGCCGCTCTCACCAGCGAGAAGTCGCGTGATCCTGGCCTGCTCCGCGATGCGCCCGTGCAGCACGAGGCGAGAGTACCTGACTCGTAGTCGATCTCATACCTAACCGGGAACATTCAGACGTCCTTGATCCACGTCATCCGTACGGATGTGGGACGGGCAGGTCGCGAATACGGTCTCCGCCGGAGGTCGGCATGAGGAATCGTTGGGCCACCCGTCTTTGCGCGGCACTGACAGTGAGCACCCTTGTCATCAGCGTCGCGGGCCAGGCAGCCCACGCGGCTCCCAAGGAGCCCACGCTCCCCGAGCAGCGCATGGGCTCGGCGGCGAACCGTGCCCATCAGGTGGCGGCGGACGCGACCCGGGCGCGGACCGAGCTGCCCGAGCGGGCCGCCGCCAAGCCGCCCAAGGGCACCGTGCCCCGGGAAGCCCCGAAGTCGCCCGCACCCGTGGCCCGGCTGTCGAACACACCGCAGCGGGTGGGTAAGGCGGCCGGCAGACCGGGGAACAAGGACGTCCACGGGTTCGCCGCCGCGCAGAGCCGGGCGGTGCCCACGCTGGGCGACGCGACGTCCAAGGTCTTCCAGAACCCCGACCACACCTACACCGTGCGCACGTACTCCAGGCCAGTGCGCTATCGCACGGCCACGGGCGAGTGGGCGGACATCGACGTCAACCTGACCGGCGCGGCCGGGCGCTGGCGGCAGGCGGCCAACGACGTCGGGATCGAGGTGGCCGACGACGCCGCCGACCCCAGGCTCCAATCGCTCACCCTGGACGGGGAGCACAGCCTGTCCTTCGCCCTCCAAGGCGCAAAAAGCACCAAGGCCAAGGTTTCAGGAAATATCGCAAAATACGGTGAGGTGCTGCCTGGGACGGACATCCAGGTCGAGACCACCTGGGACGGCATCAAGGAGTCCCTCGTCCTGACCTCCCGCCAGGCCGCGACGGGCCCCTGGGACTTCCCCTTCCAGGCCAAGGGCCTGACGCCGCGGAGCGCGCCGCAGGGCGTGGAGTTCGCCGACGAGCACGGCGCCGTCCGGATCACCGTCCCCGCCGGATTCATGCGCGACGCCAAGGGCGCCCGCTCCGACGCGGTCCACTACACCCTCGTCGGGAACGTCCTGCGCGTCAGCGCCGACCAGAAGTGGCTGCACGCCAAGGACCGCGCGTTCCCGGTGGTCGTCGACCCCTCCTCGTACGTCCGCACGACCAGCGGCGCCGCCTCCGACACCTACGTCGACAACCACTCCGGCGCCAACCACTCCGGCAGCGCCCAGCTCCTGGTCGGCCCCCAGGACGGCACCAAGCGCAACAACACCTACATCAACTTCAACCTCGCCTCCCAGATCCCCCACGCCTACGTGACCGGCGCCGCGCTCTTCCTCTACAACACCCTGTCGGACTCCTGCTCGGCCAACCCCGTCACGGTGAAGGCCATCACCAGCAGCTGGAACGTCGGCACGATCGCCTCCTATCCCGGCGTGACTCTCGGCGACACCTGGGGATCGGCCAGCTTCACCGGCGGGGTCACCTGCGGCGGCGCCGGCTGGGCGTGGATCGGCATCAACAGTGCCGGCCTGGCCTCCCTGTCCGACTGGGCCAACGGCGCGGGCAACAACGGCCTGGCGCTGACCGCCGACAGCTTCAAGGAGTTCGCCAGCGCCAACTCGGCCAACCCGCCGTACCTGCAGGTGGACTACAGCCCCTGGCGGGCGCTCTACGCGATCGACTCCGGCGCCACGATCGACCCGCCGGTGCGGGCCAACGGCGCCGGCAGGCTCCCCGTCACGGTGATCAACAACGGGATGAACTCCTGGGCCCCCGGCACGGTCAAGCTGGGCTACAAGGTGTACACCACCGGCGGCACCTTCGTGGGCAGCTCCACGGCGGCGGCCGCGCTGCCCGCCACGATCGGCAACAACGGCTCGGCGAAGGTGAGCGCCACGATCGACCCGCTCAACCCCGGCTCGTACCAGATCTGCTGGGACATGGTGGCGAACGGGCAGTTCTTCTCCGACTGGGGCGTCCCCGTCTGGTGCGTGAGCCTGACCGTGGTCAACGTGCCGCCCCAGATCGACTCGATGTGGCCGGGCAGCGGGTACGTGGAGTCCACGCTGACGCCGGAGTTCACGGTCACCGGCCACGACGAGGACGAGTGGCCCGGCGGCGAGCTGAACTTCGTCTTCAACGTCTGCCTGGTCTCCGACTCCGGCAAGTGCCCTGCGACCGGCCTGGTCAAGGGCGACTCCAACACCGGTGAGCAGAGCGCGAGCTGGGCGGTGCCGCAGGGCAAGCTCAAGTGGGGCGAGCAGTACATGTGGCAGGCCCTGGTCACCGACGGCAAGAACTCAAGCCCGGCGACCGGGTGGAGCACGTTCAGCACGGTCGTGCCGCAGCCCCTGGTCTCCTCGCACGTCTCCGACAGCGCCGGCACGGCCGCCGTCAAGGGCATCGACCCGCTGACCGGCCAGTACTCGGCCACCACCACGGACGCGAGCCTCACCACCGCCGGTCCGGCGCTGGCGATCACCCGCTCGTACAGCAGCCTGAACTCCCGCGCGGGGATGTTCGGGGTGGGCTGGACCACCGCGTACGACATGAAGATCGTCACCGACCAGGACCTGACGGGCAACGTCGTGGTCACCTACCCCGACGGGCGGCAGGCGCGCTTCGGCCGCAACCCCGACGGGACGTACGCGCCGCCCGAGGGCCGGTCGGTGAGCCTGGTGAAGACCGAGGCGGCCTGGTTCCTCCGCGACAAGTCCGGCGGCGCGTACGTGTTCGACCCGAACGGCCGGCTGACCGCGATCTACGACGACGACCAGCACGGCGAGTACCTCACCTACAACGGCGACGGCACCCTCGCCAAGGTCGTGAACAAGGTCAGCGGACGCGGCCTCTACTTCACCTGGAGCAGCGGGCTGGTGACCTCGGTCGCCACCGATCCCGCCCAGGGAGCGCCCGCGTGGACCTACGGCTACGGCTACGGCCTGCTCGCCCAGGTCTGCCCGCCGGGCACGACGACGGCCTGCACCAAGTACAGCTACAAGATGGTGTCGCACTACCGGACGTCCGTCGTCGACGCTGCCCCCGCGATGTACTACCGGCTCCACCAGAGCGCGACCAACGAGACCCAGCTCTTCGTCGGCCAGGACGACGCGCAGGCGGTCAACCTGGCCTACGGCGCGGCGGGCGCCCCGGCCGGGAGCACGGACGGCTCGGCGACGTTCAACGGCACGAGCTCCTACCTGCGCATGCCGTACAGCATCACCGACGACACCACCTACGCGGCGGTCGGGATGTGGTTCAAGACCACCAAGGCCGGCGTGCTGTACGGCGCGCAGCTGAACACGCTGGAGGACTCCCGGGGCCCGCTCCCGTGGGGCTTCCTGCCGATGCTGTACGTCGGGACCGACGGGAAGCTGCACGGCCAGATGGCCGACGACGGCAGCTGCGGAGCGATGGCGTCCACCGCGGCGGTGAACGACGGAGCCTGGCACCACGTGGTGCTGACCTCCAGCGGAACCTGGCAGAGCCTGTACGTGGACGGCTCGATCGTGGCCAGCCGCTCCAAGCAGATCAAGGCGACCCACCTGCCGTACGCCAGCGTCGGGGCGGGCTACATGACCACCTCGGGCTGGTGCCCCGCCGCGCCCGCCGACGCGCGCGGCCACTTCACCGGCCAGATCGACGACCCCGCCTTCTACACCCACCCGCTCGGCCCCACGTCCGTCGCCGCCCAGTACGCGGCCGGGCAGTACACGGGCGCGCTGGAGACGGTCAAGCTGCCCTCCGGCAAGCTGCAGGCCACCCTCGTCCACGACACCCAGAACGACCGGGTCGCCTCGGTGACCGACGCCAACGGCGGGCAGTGGAAGGTCTACCCCGCCCAGACGCAGGCCAGCACGGAGTACTACCCGAACGCGGTCCTGGGCGCCCGGCCGCGCGAGTACTACCGCCTCGCCGAGTACTCCGGCACCCGCGCGGCCAGCGCCGCGTACGGCGACGGGCGCGACACCGACGCGACCTACCACAACGTCACCCTGAGCCAGGCCGCGCCCATCTTCCTGGCCACCGGCGGCGACTCGGCCGCCGGGTTCAACGGCTCCACCTCCTACCTCGAGCTCCCCGACGGCGAGATCAAGGGCGGCGGCGACCTGTCGGCGGAGCTCTGGTTCAAGACCGCCAAGCCCGGCGTCCTGCTCGCCTACCAGGCCCAGGCCATCACCGACCCGGCCGGTCCGCAGGCGAACTACACGCCCGCCCTGTACGTCGGGACGGACGGCAAGCTGCGCGGCCAGTTCTGGGACGGCGCCGCGATCGCGCCGATCACCACGACCAAGACCGTGACCGACGCGAGCTGGCACCACGCCGTCCTGACGGCCTCCGGCGGCACCCAGTGGCTCTGGCTGGACGGCGCCCTGGCCGGGACCAGGTCCAAGGGGCCGGTCTCCACGGTCGCGCAGAACCACGTCTACGTCGGCGCCGGCTTCATCGCGGGCAACTGGCCCGCCAAGCCCTCGGACACCCTGGGCCACTTCACCGGCACCGTCGACGAGGTGGCGCTCTACTGGAGCAGCCTGAGCACGGACGCGATCGAGGCGCACTACCGCGACGTCGCGACGTTCGGCATCCCCGCGACCACCGTGCTCGCCGCCGACCCGCGCGGCAAGGCGATGGTCTACAGCTACGACCCACAGCACGGCGGCCGTCCGACCTCGCTGTACGACGCCTCCGGCGGCACCACCCGCTACGGCTACGACCTCAACGGCAACCTGGCCTCGGTGACCGACCCGGACGGGCACACCACCCAGCTGTACAACGACAACCGGGGCAACCCGGTCATGAAGGTGACCTGCCGGGGACCGCGTTCCTGCCAGACCTCGTACTTCACCTACTACCTGGACGCGGACAACCCGCTGAACCCCCGGAACGACAAGCTCACCGGCGCGTTCGACGCCCGCGCCGGCGCCGGGAACGACGCGGCGCACCGCACCAGCTACACCTACGACATCTCGGGCGACCTGCTCAGCGTCACCACACCTCCCGTGGGCGGATCCGCCGACGGCCGCACCACCAGGTACGCCTACACCGACGGAACCGAGGCCGCCGTCGGCGGCGGCACCGTGCCGGACGGGCTGCTCGCCTCCGTGACCACGCCCGGCGGCAAGGCGACCCGGTACAGCTACCGCCAGAACGGCGACCTCGCCCAGGTGGCGGACCCGGCCGGGCTCGTCACGAAGTACGACAACGACAGCGCCGGCCGGCCCATCACGGTGACGGAGATCTCCGACACGTTCCCGAACGGCGTCACCACCTCCATGGGGTACGACGCCCTCAATCACCTCACCGCCACCGTCGGCCCCGCGACCACGGATGTGATCAGCGGCGTCAAGCACCTTCCCTGGGTCATCTACACCTATGACGTCGACGGCAACGTCACCAAGGTCGAGCAGACGGACCCGACCGGCAAGGACGTCACGCGCACCACGGTCTACACCTACGACTCCGGCGCCCGCGTCTCGTCCGTCAAGGACGCCGCGGGCAGCACCACCACCTACGGGTACGACGTCTACGGCAACCTCACCAGCACCGTGGACGCCACCGGCGCCGACTTCCGGCGCACCTACGGGCCGACCGGCCTGCTGCTGACCAGCAGCCTGGCCAACTGGGTGGGCGACCCGCTGGACAACGACGCCCCCAAGGAACTGGTCCTCGAATCCCGCGCCTACGACCCGGCCGGTCGCCTGGCCACGGTCACCGACGCCATGGGCCGCACCACCCGCTACCGCTACTACGACGACAACCTGCTCGAATCGGTCTGGGCCGAGGGCTTCCACAACGCCGACGGGACCACCCGGGACATCCCGCTCGAGCGGAACACCTACGACAGCGCGGGCAACCTCGTCCAGCGGATCACCGGCAACGGCAAGAGCACGACCGCCTTCACCGTGGACGCCGCCAACCGGGTCACCGAGGCGCTGCTGGACCCCTCCGGCATCAAGCGCAAGACCACGTACGGCTATGACGACGACGACCACCTGATCACGCTGGTCCAGGCGCAGAACAACGCCTACACGTGGACCACGTTCGGCCTCGACGCGCTGGGCCGGACGCTCTCCCAGAAGGTCTGGGACGGCGACGAATGGCTCACGACCTCCTGGACCAGGGACCAGCGGGGCCTCCCGCGGACGATGACCGACCCCCGCGGCGCGGTGACCGACTACACCTACGACGAGGCGGGCCGGCTCACCACGACCAAGGCGCCGACGGTGGCCATCGAGCACTCGGGCGGCGCGCCGTACGACGTCAGGCCGACGACGCGGTCGGGCTACAACACCTTCGGCGACGTCGTGACGAGCGAGGACGCCGAGGGCTACCGGACCACGATCACCTACGACGGCATGAGCCGGCCGCTCGTCCTCACCCTGCCCTCGTACACGCAGCTCGGCGCCGGCGCCACGGTGACCGCGGGCTCCACCACGACGTACGACGCCCTGGGCCGCGCCAAGAGCGTCGTGGACGCGCTCGGCCACGGCAACACCTACACCTACGACCAGCTCGGCAACGTGGTCGCCAGCACCGACGCGGCGGGCAAGCAGTCGCGGTCGGGCTTCGACGCGGCCGGGGAGCTGCTCTGGACCCGGGACCAGGCGGGCCGGCTGACCGGCGCGACGTACGACGACCTCGGCCGCCGGATCTCCACCACCGCCGTCGAGCGCACACCGGCCGCGGCCGGGTACACCACCACCTACGAGTACGACGACGCGGGCAACCTGACCTACGTCACCACGCCGTCGGGCGCGCGCAGCCAGTTCGGCTACAACGCGGCGGGCGAGGTCATCGTCGACGTCGACCCGCTGATCCAGGCCCGCTGGTACACCCGCGACCACGCCGGCCGGGTGACCAAGGTCCTCAACCCGGACGGCACCAGCAGCACGCTCGCATATGACGGCGCCGGCCGGGCCACCGCGCTGGCCGACCTCGACGCGGCGGGCAAGCAGCTGCGGTCGATGACGATCGGCTACGACCTGGGGAGCAACCCGGTCACCGTCAACCGGCCCGGCGGCGGGGTCAGCACCTACGACTACGACGCGCTGAACCGGCTGACCGGCCAGCACGAGAAGTCCACGTCGGCGCACACCATCACCACGACGTTCGGCTACGACGCGGTCGGCAACCGCACCCGCTTCACCGACGGCAACGGCAACGCGACCTCGTACGCCTACAACCCGTGGAACCTCCAGACGGCGATGCTCGTCCCGGCGACCACGGCCTACACCACGCTCGCCGACCGCCGGACGATCACCGACTACGACGCGGCCGGCCGCCCCGTCCAGGTCACCAAGCCGGGCGGGGCCACGGTCACCCGCACCTTCGACGCGCTGAACCGGCTCACCGCGGAGACCGGCGCGGGCGCCGAGAGCGCCACGACCGCCCACAGCTTCGGCTACGACGACGTGGGCCGGCTGACCTCGGCCGGGGGCGACACCTTCGGCTACGACGACCGCGATCATCTCGTCAGCACGTCGGGGCCGTCCGGCACGGCGTCGTTCACCTACGACGGCGACGGCCGCATGAAGACCCGCACCGACAAGGCGGGCACGGCCGCCTACGACTACGACCCGGGCAGCCGCCTCACCACGGTCCGCGACCCGCTCACCGGCGGCACCTCGATCTACTCCTACGACTCGATGGACCAGCTCAAGGGGGTGGACTACGGCGGCGCCAAGCGCTCCTTCGAGTACGACGACCTGCACCGGCCCACCTCCGACACGCTCAAGAACGCCGCGGGCGCGGTGCTGGCCGCCGTCACCTACGGCTACGACGACGCCGACCGGCTCACCAGCAAGACCACGACCGGTACGGCGGGCGCGGGGGCCAACACCTACGGCTACGACCTGGCGGGCAGGCTGACGTCGTGGAACTCGGTCGCCTACGAGTACGACGACGCGGGCAACCGGACCAAGGCCGGCACGGCTGTCGCCGCCTACGACGCGCGCGACCAACTGGTCTCCGACGGATCGGCCGGCTACGCCTACACGGCACGCGGCACCCTGAAGTCCAGGACGCCGACCGGCGGGAGCGCGAGCGCGACGAGCTACGACGCGTTCGACCGGATGATCAGCGACGGCGCCGCGACCTACACCTACGACGGGCTGGACCGGGTCGCGTCCGCCGCGGGCCGCGCGTTCAGCTACTCCGGCCTGGGCAACACCCCGGCCGCGGCCGGCGACGAGCTCTACGGCAGGGACCCGGCCGGCGACCTCGTCTCTGTCGCGGGCCTGTACGCCTACACCGACCGGCACGGCGACCTCACCGCCACCTTCACCGGCGCGGGCGCGCTGACCGATTCGGTGGCCTACGACCCGTACGGGAAGGTCGTCGCCAGCTCGGGCGCCAAGCGGGGCGTCGGCTACCAGGGCGGCTGGACCGACCCGGCCACCGGCAAGGTCAACATGGCCGCCCGCTGGTACGACCCCGGAACCGGGGCGTTCCCCAGCAGGGACACGCTCGAGGTGGACCCGATGCCGTCGGTGAAGGGCAACCGCTTCACCTACGCGGACGGCGACCCGCTCGGCCGGATGGACCCGAGCGGCCACTTCGGCTGCCCCGCCTTCGTGTGCGGCACCGCCAAGGACGTCATCAAGGTCGTCAAGGTGAACATCGCCAGGCCGGTCCTGACCGCGGCCGACTTCGTCCTCACCGGTGGCGGGGAGGTCGGCGCGGCCGCGCGCGCCTCCCGGTTCTGCGGCCCGGTGTGGCTCTACTGCCTCGCGGCGGTCGGCGTCACCGCCGGGGCGGCCTACTTCGCGGCCAAGTGGTGGAAGAACAACTGGTGGAAGGGCTGGCCGGACGGCAGCGGGCCGTACATTCAGTACCCGGACGGCGGCTCCTCGCCCGGCAAGGGCAAGACCGGCGGCGACCCGGACGGGGACGGCAGCCCCGACCCCGGCAAGAACGGCTCGCCCAGGAAGACGCCCAAGGCGGACCCGCCGCCGCCTCCGCCGCCCACGCCGCAGGAGCTCGCCGACATCGCCGCGAAGACGCGCGCGACCAGGCCCGGCCCCATCGACCATGACCGGCTGCCCGGTCCGGCGGGCACCTCGCTGGCCGACGCCCTCGACAAGGGGCTTACGCACAGGGTCGACAACGCGATCGACAAGATCCTGGACAGGGTCGGCGTGGCCTTCACGCCGACCGAGGCCGGGGCGGGCGACGGGCAGCCCAACGGCGGGCTCGACCCGGCGCCGCACGTCGTCGGCCAGTGCTCGGGGGTGTTCGGCGCGGACGCGATGCAGGACTGCCGGGTCGATCCGGGCCCGGCCGTCCCGCAGGACCCGTCGGTGCAGCTCGACCCCTGCCGTGGCGTCACGGGCGCCGGCTCGGCCTGCCTCGCCGCGGGGCAGCCGCCACTGTCGAACGCGCGGAACGGCGGCGGCGGCGAAGGCGCGGTCACGCCGGGGATGTCCGCCGATGACGCCGTCAGGCTGGCACGCGCCGGAGACAGGCCGCGCTGGGGCGCCAGGCTCCCGATGAGCATGGAGACGGTCCGGCGGGTGGCCCAGGACTGGGACATCCGGATCGACGACCTGACCATCAGGATCGACAAGAGGGTCGACGGGCTGGCCGGGGTGACATATCCCAATCAGATGGTCGTGCTGCGGCGAGCGGCCTTCCGCAGCGAGGAACTGCTGGCGCGTACCCTCGCCCACGAGCGGTATCACGTGGAGGACCTGCGCAAGGGCGGCAGCTATCCGACGTCGCAGAAGGAGGCCCAACCGTGGGAGGACCGGGCCTATGCCTTCGAGGAGGAGTGGTGGACCAACCATCCACGTAACCAGTGACGCAGGAGGAGCCCGCGGGTACGTAGGGCGGAAGACGAGAGGCGGACCCGGTGCCGAACACCCATGACGAGGCGCTCCGATGGGAGAGCTGGCTGCACGCCTATGAGCAGGCCCGTGACGGGCTGCCCAGAGCGATCTCCGGGCACTGCCCGAACTGCGGGCGGGCCTGCCTCCGCCTGGTGTACCGGCTCCGGATCCCGCACCTGCTCGTCGGCGACGCCCACTTCTGGTGCGACCACTGCCTGCGGGGGCTCTACCTCGGCCGGGTCGAGATCCCGGAAGCCGCCGCGGCGGACGCGGACGATCAGGCGTACCAGCGGGTGAGACGCACGATCCCGGACTACGAGCTCATCCCTCCTGCGACGTCCGAACTCCCGTAGGCGCCGCCTCGAGCAGGGGCTCGATCGAGTCCCAGGCGGGAGGCTCCGGCCACCCGCCCCCGCCCGTGGCCTCCAGGCCGATGACCGCGCAGGCCAGCAGGTGCTCGCCGGGCGGCAGGTCGCCCGTCAGCGTGGGGATGGTGGTGTGCGGGGCGAGCACGTTGGTGCCGGGCAGGGCCGTGACGAGGGTGCCCTCCCGCCGGCCGAACAGGTCCTCGATCACGCACAGGCCGTGCGGCGAGTCGAGCCTGGCCAGGCCGGGGCCGGTGTCGACCCGGGTGGGCGGCCGGTTCCGGTCGACCGCGAAGGCGCCCTCGGCCGTGCGCAGCGTCCGCCCGGTTCTGATCCGGTGCACCCGCACGTGCCACGGGGGCAGCGCCACCAGCCAGGTCTCGATCTCCACGTCGTCCCAGGGGGTCCAGCGCGCGTACAGCACGCCGTCGGAGGCGGAGAGGTCGTGCGGCACCTCGCACGGCCGCCAGTGCAGTCCGTCCTCGCTGAGCGCCAGCGTGCTGTCGAAGGCGCCCTGCTCGAGCCCGTACGTCCCGGCCGGCACGCTGAAGCCGAACCGCGTGGAGTAGGCGAACTTCGCGTACTTGGCCGCGCCGTGCCGCGCCCACGGGGCGTGCTGCCCCGCGCTCAGCAGCACCACGTGCCGCCCCTCCTCGCAGCGCATCAGCGCCACGCCGGCCTCCGGCTGGGTGCTGACGTCGGGCAGCGGGGGTGCGTCGGCCTCCTTGGCGGCCCAGAACGGGTGCTCGGCGGGCAGGGCGAGCGGCAGGAACGCCTTCATGGCCCAGTACGGCGAGCCGGGCGCGTTGTACTGCTCGGCCATGTGCGGCTGCGGGTAGCCGTAGCCGATGGTGAGCAGCCCGGACGTGTCGCGGATGGGCCGGTCGGCCCACCAGCGCAGGTTCCGCAGCAGATGACCCTTGGTCACCTCCCAGGGCAGCGCCTCGACCCCGGCGAAGGCCAGCGCCCCCCAGAACGCCGACTGCGCGAAGCGGTAGGTCAGGCTCCTGCCGAACGGGACGGCGACCCCCTCGCTGGTGAACCAGTGCTGGAAGTCCTGGGCGAACGCCGCGGCCCGCTCCCGGAAGCGCCCGGCCCTGGCCTCGTCGTCGCCGAGCGCCGCGTAGATGAGGCCGTAGTAGTGCATGGCGAACGGGATGTAGTAGTCGCGCTGCCACTTCGGCCCGTCGGTGTACCACCCGCGGCCGAGGTCGAACTCCTCCAGCCGGTCGAGCCTCGCCGTGTTGGCGTCATGGTCGTGGGAGACCCCGACGCGATCGAGCCCGAGCCCCACCATGACCGGGAAGAACAGCCAGTTGTTGTCGTTCGGCTCCACGGTGACCGCGTGCCGCAGCCAGGCGGCCACCGTGTCACGCTGCCGGCCGGTCAGCGGGTCCCAGATCTGCTCGGGGGCCAGGGCAAGAGTCAGGCCGAGGGCGGCGGTCTCGACCAGCCGCTGGTTGCGGTCGAAGGCCGCGCCCCAGTAGTCGGGGTGGTCGGGGTCGGTCCCGGCGGCGAGCCCGGCGCGCCAGAGCTCCCAGTGATCGAACGCCCCGCCACCCGCCGCCAGCGGCGCCAGCCCCCACAGCGGGCGTGCAAACGCTTCCAGCTCGGCGGCCGCGTCGTCGTAGTGGGCGGTGTTGAAGCCCAGCCGCAGCCGTCCCCGGCCGGGGCTGAACCGGGAGAGCAGCGGATCGACCAGGTCCAGCACCTGCCGCCTCAGGTCGTCTCGGTCGTCGCCAGGCCGCCCTGTGCGGTCGTCGGTGTCCACGGGTTCTCTCTCCTCCGCTGGGAAAGCGCTTTCAGGACAGGGTTCCCGCCGCCGCCCTCACTTGTCAACAGTCACCCGTGGTGGTGCGGTGCTGTCGCGCACGTGCAGCTCCATCGGCAGGCTCACCGGCTCCCCGTCGTGCCCCTCGGTCATGAGGGCCTCCAGCATCTCGGCCGCCTGCCTGCCGAGCTGCCCGCGCGGCACGGACACCGTGGTCAAGCTCGTGTGCGCCACGTGCTCCAGCGCGATGTCGTCGAACCCGACCACCGACAGGTCCTCGGGCACCCGCACGCCGAGCTCGCGCATCCGGGTCACCGCACCCAGAGCCACCAGGTCGTTGTAGGTGGTGAGCGCGGTGGCGCCGGTGCCGGCCACCTCGGCGGCGGCCTCGTAGCCGGAGCGGCTGGTGGACCCGCACGGCAGGATCGTGACGGAGATGCCGAACGCCTTGGCGGCCTCCAACGCCCTGATCCGCTCCGCGTTGGCCCAGGACACCTCGGGCCCGCTCAGGTAGGCGACCCGGCGGTGGCCCAGCTGCGCCAGGTGGCCGCAGATCAGCATCATCCCGCCGAAGAAGTCGGCGGAGATGGCGGGCGCGGCGATGCCGGGCACTATCCGATCGAGCAGGACCAGCGGGTGGTCCCGTGCGGTCAGCGCGACGAGGTCGGCGCGCTCCATGCGGGAGGAGCAGAGCAGCACCCCGTCGCAGCTGCGCATCAGGTCCTCGACCAGGCCCTGCTCGATCGAGGGGTCGTCGTCCGACTCCATGACCATGACGCGGCGGCCGTGGGAGTGGGCGACGGCCGAGACGGCCTTGAGCACGTCGGGGAAGTAGGGGTTGGCCAGGTTGGGGACCAGCACGCCGATGGTGCCCCACTCCCCGCGGGCCAGGCCCTGCGCGGCGGCGTTGGGCCGGTAGCCCAGCTGCCTGACCGCGTCGTGGACGCGCGCCGCGAGCGAGGGGTCGACCTTGGCCGTGCCGTTGAGCACGCGGGAGACCGTCGCGGCCGACACCCCTGCCGCCGCCCCGACGTCGCTGATCGTCACCCGTGGCGCGCGGCCCTGCCGCACATTACGCACCTGCTCCTCCTACCCCCGTGAAGCGCCCGTCAGCCGAGCAGCCCGCGCAGATGATCAAGATCCTTCCGTACGGCCGCCACCGGGTCGGCCGCCGGGTAGTGGACGTGCAGCGACAGCAGGCCGGCGTAGCCGCGGGCGCGCAGCCCGGGGAGGATCTCCGGCCAGGGCACCACGCCTCCGTCCGCGAACGGCTGCCACTCACACACCCAGCCGTCCGCCGTGGACCGCCAGACGGCATTCTTCACCCCCATGCAGGCCATCCGCTCGCCGAGCAGATCGGCGTTGAGCGCCCATGCCTCGCTGCCCTCCTTGGCCTGGTTGCCGGGGTCGGCGTAGAAGCGCACCTCGTCCAGGTCGCCGGCGAGTGCGAGGGCGAGCGAGGCGGACGGATGGATCGTACCGTGATGCAGCTGGAGCGCCAGTTTTACGCCGTGTCGGGCGGCGAGGCCGGACAGGCGGGACAGCGCCGCCCGGGACTCCTCCAACTGGCGCCGGTATCCGGCGGCGGGGTCGTAGCGGTAGAAGCCCGCCCGCACGAGGGGGACGCCGCTCTCGCCGCAGGCCGCGATGATCCGTTCGGCGTCCGCGCCGGCGTCGAGCAGGTCGGTGGTGACGATGTCGAGGGTGAGGCCGCGGCGCTCGAGCTCCGCGGCGACGACGGCGATGCCGCCGGGGTCGGCGGGGCTGACCGTCTGCCCCTCGCGCACGAGGAGATCCGCCCCCTCGGCGCCCACCGAGGCCACCGCCTCGGCCAGCGGGGCGGCGTCGATCCGGCCGAAGGGCTTGGTGAAGGCGAGCAGGCGCACGATACTCCTCAGAAAGCGCTTGTAGAGATTGGGTCAAGGTGCCGATTGACAGGCATCATGAGCGAGCATCCGTCTGAAACCGCTTTCTCACAAGCCTTGAATCAGATTATGAGCCGGGGTTACTCTCGGACCCACCCCCGGGCAAGCGCTTACCAGCTGCCCCAGCACCTCCGGCCCTTGGGAGGGCTCCATGAAACCTCGTGGCACTACCGCGATGATCACCGCGGCCATGGCGTCAGTGCTCCTGGCAGCGTGCGGCACATCGAGCAACGGCAACAGCGGCGGCGGCGGCTCGCAGACCACGCTGCAGATCTGGGACTTCTCCGCCGAACAGGTGAACTTCCACAAGGACATCGGCGCCCAGTTCACCAAGGAACATCCCGACATCAAGATCGAGTGGCGCTCGATCACCCAGAACGACTACATGAAGACCCTGCCCCTGGCCTTCCAGAGCAACCAGGCGCCGGACATGTTCTACTGGAACGCGACTGGGCTCTCCCAGCTCCTGGACCAGAAGTGGATCCGCCCGCTCAGCCCGAGCGGCACCGTCCCCGCCGACTTCACCAAGCGCTGGCCGGACGGGTCCTTCCTGGAAGGCATCAACGTGCAGGACGGGAAGACGTACGGCTTCCCGTTCTCGGAGAACCTGTACTGGGGCTCCGGCTACATGTTCCTCAACAAGCAGGTCTTCCAGCAGGCCGGGCTGGACGTCGGCAACCCGCCGAAGACCTGGTCCGACCTCAAGAACACCTGCGCGCAGATCAAGGCCAGGACCAAGGCGGAGTGCATCGCCGCCCCCACCAAGGGCGTGGACATGCAGCGGATCTGGTACGCGCTCATCAGCAGCGTCTCGACGGACGAGTTCTTCGACTACAAGACCGGCAAGTTCGACCTGACCCAGCCCGACCAGGTGAAGACCTTCTCCTTCATCCAGGAGCTCAGCAAGGCCGGATACCTGGCGCCGGGCACCAACGACAAGAACTTCTCCCGCCAGCAGTTCGCCGCCGGGCAGGCCGGCATCATGTTCGACGGCACCTGGCTGCCGAGCGTGTGGGCCAGCCAGGGCTTCAGCAGCGACAAGTACGTGGTGGCCCCCCGCGTCAACCCGGACGGCGGGCAGACCGGCGCGGCCGGCCGCAAGTACGACACCAACAAGTACTGGGTCAGCTCGCAGACCAAGCACCCCGACGCCATGTGGACGTTCATCCAGTGGATGACCGACCCCAACGGCTACTTCGTCAAGCAGTACTACAAGAGCGCCTTCGGCACGCTCGCCTACGTCGACAACGAGAAGATGGTCACCGACCCGGCGCTCAGGCAGATCATGCAGATCGGATCGAAGCCGGGCTACCGGGTCCAGCTCCCCGTGCCGCTGCTCAAGTGCCCCGACATCGCCAAGTCCAAGGCGTACGTCAACGCGCTGGCGAAGAGCCCCGACGGCGAGTGGGAGGCCATGGGCGAGGCGCTGGTCAGCGGCCAGTCCCTGGCGACGGTCGGCGCCGCCATCGTCAAGCAGCGACAGGCCGCCCTCGAGGAAGGGCTCAAGCAGGAGGCGGCGGCCGGCCTGAAGGTCTCGATGGACTGCTACACCTTCTCCGACTGGGACCACACCAAGGACTACACCTCCGACAAGTACCGCGGCTGACCGGACGGCGCCGCCGGCCACGCGTGCGGGCGGCGCCCCCTTCTCCCTCGTGAGGACATCCATGACAACCACCGGCACCGCCCTCGCCCCCGGCAGGGAGAGGGTGACGGAAGGGGACCGGTCGCCCGCCGGGCGCGCGCCCGAACGCGCCGATCACTCCCGCGAGCGCGTCCGCGGCCTCGACAGGGTCTGGCTGATCGTCTTCCTGGCCCCCTTCCTCCTGCTCTACCTCGGCTTCACCATCTGGCCGCTGCTCGCGACGATCTACTACTCCTTCTTCGACTGGTCGGGCATCGGCCCGATCGACCACTTCGTCGGGGCCGGCAACTACGGCACGATCCTGGCCGACCCGCTGTTCTGGCTGTCGGTGGTCAACACGCTGATCTTCGCCCTGCTGACGACCGCCATCAAGCTCCCGATCTCGCTGCTGGCGGCGATCGTGCTCACCCGCAAGTGGCTGCGCGGCAAGCGGTTCTTCCGGACCGTGTTCTTCGCGCCGCTCATCATCCCCGTCGCCATGGCGGGCCTGGTCTTCACCTATCTGCTCAACCCGTCCAACGGCGCGCTCAACGCGATCCTGCGCAACCTCGGCCTGGTCGACCAGGGATTCGACGTGTTCGCCAACCGGTGGAGCGCGCTGCTCGTGCTCGTGCTCGTCTCCATCTGGCAGATCTTCGGCCAGTACATGATCTACTGGATCGCGGCGCTGCAGAACGTGCCGGAAGAGGTCTACGAGGCGGCCGCCATCGACGGCGCGGGGGAGTGGAAGAAGCTCACCCGCATCACGCTCCCGATGATCAAGCCGGTCGCCGTGATCATCACCCTGCTCGGCCTCGTGAACGCCATGCACGTCTTCGGGCTGGTCGTCACCCTCACCGCGGGCGGCCCCGGCACCAGCACCTACGTGGTGTCCTACTTCATCTACCAGAACGCCTTCGGCGCGGTGCCGTTCGCCTACGGCTACGCCTCGGCCGCGGCGCTGCTCTTCTCCGTCATCGCCTTCGTCGTGGTCTCCGCCCAGGGCGTCGCGGTCCGCCGGGCCCAGCGGCTCAGGAAGGAGTACGGGGTCTGATGGCGACGATCACCAAGACCACCGGCGCAAGGACAGAGGCGCCCAGGACAGACGGCGCCCAGGCTTCCCGGCGCAGCCAGGCCGTGCGGGCCAACCTCATCGCTCTGCCGATCCTGCTGATCGTCGGGCTCGTGTGGGTCTATCCCTTCCTGTGGACGATCTCGGCCGCGTTCAAGACCCAGGCGGGGATGTTCACCAGCGGCGCGAGCCTCGTGCCCGACCAGCTGAACTTCGACAACTTCGTACGGGCCTGGGTCAACGCCGGCTTCTCCGGATACTTCTTCAACACGGTGCTCTACTCGGTCGCCTCGACCCTCGTCGAGCTGATCAAGGCGGCCCTGTGCGGCTATGTGCTGGCCAGGTACGAGTTCCCCGGCCGCACCCTGCTCTACCGGATGATCGTGGGGACCCTCTTCATCCCGGTCGCCTCGATCATCGTCCCGCAGTTCGTGCTGATCGAGAACCTCGGTCTGCTGAACACGCGCGCCGGGGTCATCCTGGCCATGTCCGGCGGCGCCGGCGCGCTCTACGTCCTGCTGTTCGTCGGGTTCTTCTCCAGCGTCCCGACCGACCTGTTCGAGGCGGCCAAGCTCGACGGGGCCGGCTTCCTCAAGACGTTCGGCCTCATCCTCCCGCTGGCCAAACCGGTCATCGCGGTGGTGGTCATCTTCCAGTTCATCAGCAGCTGGAACGAGTTCAACATCCCGCTGGTGTTCACGCTCGGCCAGCCCGACCTGCAGAACCTCGCCGTCGGGATGCTCTCCTTCCAGGGCGAGCACGCCACCGACTGGACCGGGTTCGCCGCCGGGATGACGATCTCGTTCCTGCCGATGCTGATGATCTTCCTCTTCTTCCAGAACTACTTCACGCGCGGCCTGGCCGGCGCCACGAAGGGGTGACCGTCCACTTGAAGACGAGGCACGGGGCCCACGGGGTTTTCGCCTACACCTGGGACATCGTGGGCGACCCCGCGGGCGCCGAGCGCATCGCCGACCTCGGCGTGAGCACGGTGACCCTGCAGGCCGCCTACCACTCGGTCCGGGCCATCACCCCGTGGCATCCACGCCACCGCGTCGTGCAGGCCGAGCACGCGGCGGTCTACTACCGGCTGCGCCCCGACCGCTGGCGCGGGCGGCTCCGGCCGTACCCGCCGAGCTGGGGGGTGCCCGACGAGGACAGGTTCGGCACGGCGCTGGCCGCGCTGGCGGAGGCCGGGCTGCGGGCGGAGGCCTGGATGGTGCTCACGCACTCGTCGGTGCTGGGCCGCGAAGCGCCCGACCTGACGGTCAGGAACGCCTACGGCGAGTCCTACCCCTACGCGCTCTGCCCCGCCCAGCCCGACGTCCACGAGTACGCGCTCACCCTCGTGCGCGAGGTCTGCGAGCAGTACGACGTGCCCGCGCTGATGCTGGAGGCGTGCGGCTGGCTGGGCGCCGAGCACGCCGGTCACCACGAGAAGACCTCCGGCGCCCACCTGTCCGCCTGCGGCAGGGCGCTGCTGTCCATCTGCCTCTGCCCGGCCTGCCGAACCGGGCTGGCCGGGCGCGGCCTGGACGTCGAGGAGCTGGCGCGCGACGTGCGCGCGGCCGTGGACGGAGAGCTCCAGGAGGGCGTCCCGGCCGGCACCAGCCTGGACGACGTGCTCGGCCGCGAGCGCGCCCAGGCCCTGTACGGCCACCGCGGCCAGGTCATCGGCGACCTGGTGCGAGCCGTGGCGGCGCCGGCCGGCGGCCGCGAGCTGCTGCTCATGGCCACCGACGACCCGCAGATCACCGGCCCCGACGTGGGGATCGACCTGGCCTCCTTCGACGCGCCGGTCGACGCGTACGTGCTCAAGTGCTGGGGCCAGGAGGAGGCGGCCCTGGCCCAGGTGAAGGCCGCGGCGAGCCGTACCGACGTGCCCCTGATCGCCAACCTCACCGTGCTGGAGGACGGCCACGCCCGGATCCCGGCACTTGCCGCCGACCTCGTCGCCGGGGGAGCGCGGCAGCTACGTTACTACCACGCCGGGCTCGGCTCACCCGCCCGCCTGGCCAGCGTGCGAGCCGCGGCTCGCCTGAAGGAGAGTTCATGCTGAACGGCCTGTACGTGATGGACCCGAACCGCTTCGACGACGTCTACGGCCCCGAGGCCCGGGAGGCGATCGAGCGGCACCTGACCATCACGTCGCCCCCGCTCACCGCCGACCGGATCACCCCCGACGTGCTCTCCGGCCTGGAGGTGCTGGTGACCGGGTGGGGAGCGCCCAAGCTGGACGCCGAGCTGCTCGCCGCCGCGCCCAAGCTCTCGCTGGTGCTGTACGGCGCGGGCTCCATCCGCTCGATGGTCACCCCGGAGATGTGGGCCAGGGGAGTGCGGGTCACCACGGCGGCCACCGCCAACGCCACCCCGGTCGCCGAGTTCGCGCTCTCGCAGATCCTGTACGCGCTCAAGCACGGCTGGCGCTACGTGCTGGCCGCGCGCGCCGCCGCCGCCACCGCCCCGCGCGGACCCGAGCTGGGGGCCTACGGCGCGACGGTCGGGCTGGTCTCGCTCGGCGCCACCGGCCGGGCCACGGCGCGGCTGCTCGCCCATCACCGCCTCGACGTGCAGGCCTTCGACCCGTACGCCGACCCGGAGCAGGCGAAGGAGCTCGGCGTGCGCCTCGTCGGCCTGGAGGAGCTGTTCGCCACCTCCGACGTGGTCAGCCTGCACTCGCCGCTCACCCCCGACACGCAGCGCATGGTCGGCGCCAAGCTGCTCGAGTCGATGAAGCCCGACGCCACCCTGATCAACACGGCCCGCGGCGGCCTCGTGGACGAGGCCGCGCTCGTGGACGTGCTGGGCCGGCGGACCGACCTGTTCGCCGTCCTCGACGTCACCGACCCCGAACCGCCCGTCGCGGGATCGCCGCTGTTCACGATGCCCAACATCGTCGTCACCCCGCACGTGGCGGGCAGCCTGGGCCACGAGCGGCGCCGCCACGGCGAGGCCATGGCCGAGGAGCTCGCCCGCTACGTCGCGGGAGAGCCCCTGCGCTACGAGATCACCGAGTCGGGGCTGGCGCTGAGGGCATGAGCCGGACCACCCTGGTGCTGCTGCCGCCGCACGATCCGGCCACCGCGGGCTGGCGGGCCCGGCTGGAGGAGGCGGTGCCTGAGCTCGTCGTGCTCCGGCCGGAGACCCGCGAGGAGGTGGAGCACGCGCTGGCGGAGGCCGACGCCGCCTACGGCACCCTGCCTGCGGACCTGCTGGCGCACGCCGGGCGGCTGCGCTGGCTGCAGGCCGCGCAGGCCGGGCCGCCTCCGGGGTTCTACCATCCGGCCCTGGTCGCCCATCCCGTGCAGGTCACCAACATGCGCGACACCTACACCGACCACGTGGCCGCGCACGCGCTGGCGCTCGTGCTCGCGCTGGCCAGGGGCCTGCCCAGGTACGCCCGCGAACAGGCCCGCGCCCGCTGGGCGCCCGACTGGGACCCCGGCGCCGTGCTCTCCCTGAGCGAGGCCACCGCCCTGGTGGTGGGAGTGGGCGCGGTCGGGGCCGAGGTCGGCAGGCTGCTGGCGGCGTTCGGCACCAGGGTGGTGGGCGTGGACGCCCGGCGCGGCGGCCCCGTGCCGGGCTTCGCCGAGGTGCTGCCGGCCGACGGCCTCGACCGGCTGCTTCCCGAGGCGGACCTGGTCATCCTGACCGTCCCGCACACCCCCGCCACCGAGGGCCTGATGGACGCGCGGAGGCTGGCGCTGGCCAAGCCCGGGGCGTACCTCGTCAACATCGGCCGCGGGCCCATCCTGCGGCTCGACGCCCTGGTCGCCGCCCTGGCCGAGGGGCGCCTGGCCGGCGCGGCCCTGGACGTCTTCGAGACCGAACCGCTGCCCGCCGGCCACCCGCTCTGGCGGCGTCCCGACGTGCTCATCACCCCGCATGTCGCGGGCGTGGGGCCGCACGCCGACGAGCGGCGCTTCGCCGTCCTGCTGGAGAACGCCCGGCGCTTCGTGGCCGGGCGCGAACTGATCAACCTGGTCGACAAGTCCGAATGGTACTGAAAAACGTGAACCGGATAGCACGCGTCGAGACCTTCACCGTGGCCCTGCCCTCGCTGCGCGACTTCGCCGTCGCGGGCGGCTCCGTAGTCCAAGGCGGCCGTCCGGCCGTCAGAGTCCTGGTGAAGGTCACGGCCGACGACGGCGCCACCGGGTGGGGCGAGGCCACCCCGATCCCCTCCTGGACGTACGAGACCACCGAGTCCATCGTCTCCACCATCGAGGGCTACCTGGCGCCGGCGGCCGTCGGCCGCCCGCTGTGGGACCTGGACGGGCTCTGCCGCGTCTTCGACCGCACCATCAGCAAGGGCTTCTCGATCGGCATGCCGCTGGCGCGCGCGGCGGTCGACGTGGCCTGCCACGACGCCTACGCCCGCAGCCTGGGCGTCTCCCTCGGCGAGCTGTGGGGGCGGCGCAGGCGCGACACCATCGAGATGGCCTGGATCGTGGCCACCGAGTCGGCGGACGCGGCCGCCGGCTCCGTGGCCGAGGGCCGCGCGCACGGCTACCGCCACGTCAAGGTCAAGGTCGGCCTGCACGACGAGGACGAGGACGTGGCCATCGTGGAGGCCGTGCGCGCCGCCGCCCCCGACGCCGTGCTCTGGGTGGACGCCAACCAGGGCTACACGGCCGCCGCCGCGCTCCGGGTGGCCAGGCGCCTGGCCGATCTCGACGTCGCCGTCTTCGAGCAGCCGCTGCCGTCCAACGACATCGCCGGCCTGCGCCGCCTGCGTGACGCCAGTCCCATCCCGGTGGCCGTGGACGAGAGCCTGCGCCATCCGAGCGACCTGGCGACGTTCGTCCGGCTCGACGCCATCGACGTCGCCGTCGCCAAGGTGCAGCGCTGCGGCGGACTCACCCTGGCGCTGCGCCAGTGCCAGCTCGCCGAGGACGCCGGCCTGGCGATCATGGGCTCCGGCCTCACGGAGTCCGACATCGGGCTGGCCGCCTCGCTCCACCTGTTCGCCGCGTTCGGCGTGGACACGCCGGTCGACCTCAACGGCCGGCAGTTCATCACCAGCCCCTACGCCACGGACCCGGTCATCGCCGTCGCCGACGGCGTCGCCCACGTGCCCACCGGCCCCGGCCTCGGGATCGGCGTGGACGAGTACGCGGTCCGCGCGCTCGCGGCGTCAGCTACTGCTTAGGCTTGACTAATCACGGGGAGTTGCTGTGCTATGACTGCAGACCTGCTACCTCGAATCGGGCGAAGTCCCCCAGAGGGACGACGTCCAGCTCTGGAGGTTCCGGATGGCCGAGTCAGCTGATGAGTCATCTGATCGCGAGGAGAACTCTCCCGAAGGCATCGATCTGGAGCTGGGCGAGTTCGACCTGAGCTCGGTCGAGGAGCTGGAAGGGACGGTGCTCGGCCAGATCCTGATGGAGCTCTACCCGCAGGAGCTGGCCGCCGGCGCGCTCGGGCAGATCTTCAGCTCGCACAGCCGGCACAGCGCGTTCAGCTCGCACAGCCGCCACAGCGCGTTCGGCTCGTTCAGCGCCTTCAGCGCCCACAGTCAGCACAGCCAGCACAGTGCGTTCAGCTCGTTCGACTCCTTCAGCTCGTTCAGTTCCTTCGACTCGTTCAGCTCGTTCAGCTCGTTCAGTGCGTGGTCCGGACGTGATTGAGGCCGCGCCGTTCAAGTCGTTCATCTGCAAGGTGGCGTCGCGGTGCAACCTCGACTGCGACTACTGCTACGTCTACCACCACGCCGACCAGTCCTGGCGGCGGCAGCCGCACCGGATGTCGGTGGAGACCGCGGCCCGGCTGGGGCAGCGGATCAACGAGCACGCCCTGGCCCACGGCCTGCCGCAGGCCGACATCATCCTGCACGGCGGTGAGCCGCTGCTGCTCGGCGTGGACTATCTGCGGACGCTGTTCGAGACGGTCACCCGGCACGCGCCCGACGTCCGGATCCGCTGGAACGGGCAGACGAACGGCGTCCTGTACACCGAGGAGGTCCTGGCCTTCTGCCAGGAGTGGGAGCTCTCGTTCGGGCTCAGCATGGACGGCCCCCGCTCGGTCCAGGATCTGCACCGGCTCGACCACGCGGGCCGGTCGTCGTTCGACGCCGTGGAGCGGGCGATCGCGCTGTTACAGACGGCGCCCCGGCTGTGGGGCGGCATCCTCGCGGTCGTCGACCTGGCCGCGGACCCGCTGGAGACCTACTCCTACTTCCGTTCGCTCGGCCCGTCGTCGGTCGACTTCCTGCTGCCGCTCGGCCACCACGACCGCAGGCCGCCGGGCAAGGACTCCCCCGAGACCACGCCGTACGCCGACTGGCTGCTGCCGATCTTCGACGTCTGGTATGCCGAGAAACCCCAGCCGATCAGGATCCGGCGTTTCCGCGACATCATCGCGCTCTTCCTCGGCGCGACGCAGAGCTCCGAGGAGTGGGGCCTGCAGCCGGTCGACTTCGTGGTCGTGGAGACCAACGGCGAGATCCAGGCCGTGGACACGCTCAAGGTGACCCATCCGGGCGCCTGCGATCTCGGCATGAACCTGTTCGACCACAGCTTCGACGACGCGCTGACGTCCCCCAAGGTCCGGGCGCGGCAGGACTCGTGGGCGACCCTCAGCGACACCTGCCGGGCCTGCGACCTGGTACGCATCTGCGGCGGCGGCTACTTCCCCCAGCGTTACTCGCGGGAGAACGGGTTCGCCAACCCGTCGGTGTACTGCGCGGACCTGACGAAACTGATCCGCACCATCACCCGAACGGTCCGCACCGATCTGAGGAGCCTGGCCAGGCGCGACGAAGGGCACATCCGGTGACTCCACGGCTCGACCAATCGACCATCGCGGCGTTCGCCAGGCCCGGCGGGTGGACCGAGACCACCCAGGCCGTCTTCGCGGCGCGCTACCTGCACACCCTCGTCGGAGTGCGGCGCCTGGCCGCCCTGCTGCCGGAGCCGGTGCTGGCCGCGTCCGGGTTCTCCGGTTGCCTCCGAGCGCTGACCGAGGCTCCGGCACCCGTCCAGCGGCGGGTGCTGGGCCATCCCAGCGTCGCGTTCTGGAACGACGTCGCCTGGGACCTGCTCCGCCGGCGTGCCCACGAACGCTTCCCCGACGTACATCTCATTCCCCACCTCCGGGAGTTCGCGCGGCCGGCCTGCGCGGCGCTGTACCTGGCGGGGACGGGGAGGCTCGACGCGACCGTCCGCGCCGACCCCCGCGGCCGGGTCAGTCTGCCCGGCGCGGGCCTGACGCTGGCCATGGGAGAGCCCCGCCACCGTGTCCGGCTCACGGTCGAGGAGGCGACGTTCGCCGGGGATCCGCCGCTGCTGCGGGTGCCCAGGCTGTCCGGCGGCATCGAGCTCAACTGGCTCGACCACGACCTGCGGCTCGGCGGCCGCGCCGACTTCTCCTTCGCCGACCTGGACCCGGCCGCCGCGGAGCACTGGCGCGCGACCCTGGAGGAGCAGCTGCAGCTGATCGCCCGGGTGTCCGAGCCGCTGGCGGAAGAGCTGTCCGGTGGAGTCAGCGTGATCGTCCCGGTCCGCTCCCCGGACGAGCGGCGGCACCTCAGCGGCAGCTTCCGCGAGGCGCCCGGCCTGGTCGCGCTCTCCCTCGGCAGGCCGCTCTCGATCGTCGAGGCGCTCGTGCACGAGTACGGCCACCAGAAGCTCAACGCGATCATGAGGCTCACCCCTCTGATCGTCGAGGACACCGGCGAGCCGCTGCATTATTCGCCCTGGCGGGACGACCCCAGGCCGCTCAGCGGCCTGCTGCACGCGGTGTACAGCTTCGCCATGGCCCTGCACTTCCACCGGGGACTGCTCGACCTGCCGGACGCGGGAGGGATGCGGCCCGAGGAGGTCGAGGCCCGCGCCTATCGGATCGGCCGCCAGATCCGCGCGGGACTGGACGGCCTGCGTGAGCACGCCACCTTGTCGCCGCTCGGCGAGGCGTTCGTCGCGGAGATCGCCGCGTGGGCCGAAGAGTGCGACGACGGGCTGCCGCTGCCGCCGTCCGGCGAACGCCGGCGCATCGACGCGGAGCTCGCGGCGCACCGGGCACGCTGGGACCAACGCAACCCGCCCTCGCCCATGCTGGAGGAGCCCGCGCCGGTCCTGCCGGATCCCGCGGCGGCCGCCGTCCTGCGCGCGCTTGGCCTGCCCGAACAGTGGGTCCCCGACGGCGTCGTCCGGCGCTGGTATCCGGGAGACTCGCTGCTGGAGGCGGCCCGGGCGCTTCCTGCGGACGTCGAGCTGCCGTCCGTCACGCCCGGCACGTCACTGACCGCGGACCTGGCGGCCGCGCATGTGGCGTACGTGCGCGGCGACTACCGTGCGGCGGCCGAGCACTACGCCTCCTGCGTCCGGCTGGACCCGCGCACCCCGTACTTCTGGCAGTGCTACGCCTTCGCCCTGCGGCATCTGGGCCGGCACGACGAGGCCCTGCACATCCTCACCCAGACCGAGCAGCTCATGGCCAAGGCCGAGCCGCCCACGGTCGACCAGGACCTCCGGCCGTCGGCGGAGCCGATCCTCACGCTGCCGGCCAAGCCTCCCACCCGCACCCGTTCGGTGCTGCTGCCGGTGTCCAGGCCGGTGGAGGCCGAACTGCGCGGCAGCCCCTACTGGAACTTCGTCGCGGCCACGCTCGCGGGCGCCCAGCTGCCGACCCTCATCGCGGTGGCCCACGGCCTGAAACCCGCGATGGACGCGTGGATCCCCGAGGACGGCTGGTACCCGTTCCTCGCCCTGGTCGACGAGCTGGGCCTGCGATATCACGTGGACGCCTGCTTCGACCGGTTCTCCCCGCAGCTCGCGCAGGTCCCGCCGGGTCAGCTCACCACCACCCGCGCCGCCTTCGCCCCGGCGCTGACAGAGGGCACCGAGGCGCACGTCTTCCTCGCCCGCGACAGCGCGGCGCTCGACCGCGTGGTGGCGGTGGGCTGGTACCCGCTGATCGTGAACGGCAAGCTCGTCAACAAGCACCGGGCGGACCACGACAAGTTCGGCGACGCCCTCGGCTATCCCCGCTGCTGCCAGGACTTCTTCCGCGCCCGCAACAACTGGAACGACGACAACACCTACTACGCGGCGCTCCGCAACACCCACGGCGACCCGTCCCTGCTGTGCAACCCGTTCATCCGGCACCGCGTGCACGGGCTCATCGCGTACATGCCGTGCTCCTACACCTGCGCCGCCACCAGGCAGTACGCCGGGCGTCTGCGCGACGTCATCCGTGCCGAGCTGCCGGCGTACGCCCACGAGATCGAGCGGGTGAGCGCCAAACCGCTGCTGTGCGTCTCGGAGCTGCGGATGTACGGCTTCACCGGCGAGACCCTCACCCGGTCGGCGGACACGGTGACCATCGACTACGAGAGCGCCGAAACCCTCTATCCGGTCGAGCACAGCGACCCCCTCGCCGACCTCCTCGCGTCCGGCGACCGGTGCACGCTCGACGGCAACATCATCCATGTGCGCCGCAACGGCGAATACCTGGACTCCTACGAGGCGCGCAACGACCGGCACGGGCCGGAATGCCCGTTCGTCATCTCCTTCGGGGCCCGCTGACCGCAGCGGTCAGCGGGTGGTCATGAGGGTCACGCTCTCGTCCTGCACGGAGGTCGCGGCGCCCCGGGTGACGCGATATTCGGCGAGATCGGCACCCTCGCCGTTGACGATCTCCTGAGCCGCGAGGCGGCCGAGCTCGGGCGCGAGGTTGACGCCGCTGTGGGTGACAAGGTGATAGAGGCCGGGAACGCCGGGGTGGGTGCCCGCCAGCGGCAGGCCGTCCGCCGGCACGGGCCGGACGCCGAGGCGGACGCCGGCCAGCCGGGCGTTGCGCAGCGCGGGAAGGACGCGCTGCCCGCCGGCGTGCAGCCGTTCGGCCAGGGCGTCGTCGCTCTGGGCGGGCAGCAGCGCGTCGACGGGCCAGGAGATGGAGCAGATGCGGTTTCCGGGGGCGGGGCGCAGGTCCACCTCGGGGGTGGCCAGGATGGCGTCGAGCCGGAGCTCGGGGACGGGGGTGCTCTCGCCCACCAGCCCGGGGATCCGGTTCATGGGCAGGTCGGTGCCGGCGAGCGCCGCGATGCGGTCGGCGTCCGGGCCGGTGCAGTTGACCACCCAGTCGGCCTCCCAGCGCCGCGTGCCGGTCTCGACGCCGGTGACGGTGTCGCCGCGGCGGATCAGCGCGTTCGCCCGCAGGCCGTACCTGATGTCGGCGCCGAGCGTGGCGGCGCGGTCGAGCAGGCGCTGGACGAAGAGCGGGGCGTCGTACCACGCGCTCTGGTCGTGGACCACGAGCTCGCTCGCCGTGCACGCCGCCGGGTCGACGGCGGGGGCGAGTTCGCGCAGCTCCGACGGGTCGGCGATGCGGCAGGGATGCCCCCACGACCTGAGGCGTTCGGCGCGCTCCCTGAGCCCCCGCCGGCTCTCCTCGCTGTCACCCCACTGGATGGCGGGCATGGGGTGCCGCCACGACGTGCCCCCGAGCTCCTCGGCCAGCGTGGCGTGCAGGGCGGCGCCGGCGCGGTTCAGCTCGTAGTAGGTGCGCGGGGTCTTCAGGTGGGTGACGTCCATGGAGAACGTCGCGCTGGAGGTTCCCGCGGCGGGGCCGCCGGCTTCGATGACGACGACCTGAACCCCTGCGACGGCCAGGTGGTAGGCGACGGAGGCGCCGAGCACTCCGGCGCCGAGAACGATGACGCGGGACACGTGGATATCTTTCCTTCGGGGGCCAGAGAACCTTGGTGGGGTCAGAGAACCTTGCTGAGGAATGCCCGGGTGCGCTCGTGCCGGGGCTCGCCGAGCACGGCGCCGGGCGGCCCGGACTCCACGACGACCCCGTCGTCCATGAAGACGATGGTGTCGCACACCTCGCGGGCGAATCCCATCTCGTGGGTGACGATGATCATCGTCATGCCCTCCGCGCGTACCAGGTCGCGCATGACGTCCAGGACCTCGCCCACGAGCTCGGGGTCGAGGGCCGAGGTCGGCTCGTCGAACAGCATGAGATCGGGCCGCATCGCCAGGGCGCGGGCGATGGCGACGCGCTGCTGCTGGCCGCCGGAGAGCTGGTCGGGGCGGCTGTGCGCCTTGTCGGCCAGCCCCACCCTGGCCAGCAGGGCGTGGGCGCGCTCGCGCACCTCGTCCTTCGGCTCCCCCTTGACCATGATCGGCGCCATCATGATGTTCTCGAGCGCGGTCATGTGCGGGAAGAGGTTGAAGCGCTGGAAGACCATCCCGATGTCCACCCGCTGGGCGGCGATCGCCTTGTCGGGCAGCTCGTAGACCTTCCCGTCGCGCTCCTCGTAGCCGATCAGGCGGTCGCGGAAGTAGAGGCGGCCGGCGTCGATGCGTTCGAGGTGGTTGATGCAGCGCAGGAACGTGGACTTGCCCGACCCGGACGGGCCGATCACGGCCAGCACCTCTCCCTCGGAGACCTCCAGGTCGATGCCTTTGAGCACGTCGAGCGTCCCGTAACGCTTGTGCACGCCTTCCGCGCGGATGAGGGTGTTCATCGGCTGAACCTGCGTTCGATGTAGTGCTGCCCGGCGTTGAGGACGGTCGTGGCCACGAGGTACCAGAAGCAGGCCACCGTGAGGAGGGGGACCTGCTGGAAGTTCCTGGAGTAGATGCCCTGGATCGAGGTCAGGAGCTCCGGCACGGCGATGGCGAAGACCAGGGAGGTGGTCTTGAGCATGGAGACGGCCTGGTTGCCGGTCGGCGGGATGATGACGCGCATGGCCTGCGGAAGAATGATCTTGCGCAGGGTCTGGAAGCGGGTCAGGCCCAGGGCCTGCGCCGCCTCCGTCTGGCCGGGGTCGACGGAGCTGATGCCGGCCCGCACGATCTCGGCCATGTAGGCCGCCTCGTGCAGGCCGAGGCCCAGCACCGCCGCCGCGAGCTGCGTGATGATCTGGTTGGTGTCGAACTCGAAGAACGTCGGCCCCCACGGCACGCCGAGTCCGATCTTCGGCACCACCGCGGAGAGGAAGTACCAGAACAGCAGCTGCACCAGCAGCGGCGTGCCGCGGAAGATCCAGATGTAGAACGCGCTCAGCGCCGACAGCAGGGGGTTGGGCGACATGCGCAGCACGGCCAGCACGGCGCCGCCCGCGATGCCGACCACCATGGCGAGCAGCGTGAGCAGCAGCGTGGTGCCGAGCCCGCTCAGGACCGCGGGGGAGAAGAGGTACTCGCCGACCACCTCCCACTGCATGCGCGGGTTGGCCACCCACCCCTGCAGCAGGAAGATCGCCAGAAAACCCAGGACGGCCGCGCCTGCCCAGCGCCCCGGATGGCGGAGCGGGACCGCCTGGATCCGCTCCTGCGCGGCCGGGGGCGCGCTCTGCCGGGTCGTCGTCACGACTCGCCGCCGTTGATCACGGCCTTGTCGAGGGCGCCCGACGACATCTTCCACTTGTCGAGGATCTTGGCGTAGGAGCCGTTCTCCATCAGCTTCTGCAGCGCCTGCTGCACGGCCTTGGAGAGGTTCTGGTCCTCCTTGTTGACGAGGATCCCGTACGGCAGGAAGCGGTAGGGCTCGCCCACCTGCTTCATCCGCCCGCCGGACTGCTCGGCCTGGTACGTGATGGTGGGCGTGCCGCCGATGAAGGCGTTGGCCCGGCCGGTGGAGACGGCCTGCAGACAGCCGACCGTGTCGGGGAAGACCAGCACCTGGACCGCCGGCTTGCCCGCGTCCGTGCACTTCTTCTTCTGCTGCTGGGCGTCGTCGGCCTGGGCGGTGCCCTGCTCGACGGCCGCCGTCTTCCCGCAGAGGTCGTCGAGCGACTTGATCGCCTGCGCGTCCTTCTCCTGGACCAGGAGCGAGCTGCTGGTCTTGAAGTAGTCGACGAAGGTGACCTTCTCGCGGCGTTCGGGCTTGTCGAGCATCGCCTGGATGGCCAGGTCGTAGCGGCGTGCCTGCACGCCGGCGATGAGGCTGTCGAAGCTGGCCTGGCTGAACGTCACCTCGACGCCGAGCACCTGGCCGACGGCCTTCATCAGCTCGGGCTCCAGGCCGATGATCGACTTGTTGTCGGTGTCGAGGAAGACCAGCGGCGGGTAGTTGTGACCCGCCGCGACGTTGAGCGTGCCACTCTTCTTGATCTTGTCGGGCAGAAGGTCGTGCAGCTCCTGACTCTTCTGCTGCGCCGGGGCGGCCGCCTGGGAAGCGCCGCCTCCCGAACAAGCGGTCAGGGACAGGAGTCCCGCCAGGCCGATTGCGGCGGCTGCTTGGGTGGACCGCATCGAGCAGGACACCCCCTCTCTGGCTCAGTGCTACTACGTTCCGTAAACACCAATATTGGGGGTCCGTTTCGATACGACAAGGTGAGCGAGCATGCGCATTGGTGCACATCCTGTTCAGCCGTCCTTATCCTCTTCCTCGATCCCACCAGCCAGGCGAGTCCAGGAAGGCGATCGCGGGAGCTCGGGTTGGCGTGCGGTCTGGTGATGCTCATCGCCGTACTGTTAAGTTGGATCGATGCTTACCCCGGCGCAGTTGCAGGCCATCCGTGAAGTGGTCGCCACCGGTTCGCTGAGGACCGCGGCCAAGCGGCTCGGGTTCACGCCGTCGGCCATCTCGCAGCAGGTCTCCTCGCTGGAGCGGACCCTCGGCGTCCAGCTGTTCGAGCGCCTGCCGCGCAGCATCCGGCCCACCGCGGCGGGGGCCGAGCTGGCCCGCAAGGCCTCCAGGCTGCTGGCCGACCTCGAGGCGGCGGAGGAGGAGATGCGCTCCTTCGCCACCGCGCACCGGGGCAGACTCCGGCTCGGCAGCTTCTGGTCCGCCGGGTTCCGGCTGGTGCCCGCCGTTCTGGCCGAGTTCCTCCGCGACCGGCCCAACGTGGACATCCGCTACGAGGAGGGCGATCCGCACAGGACCATTCCCGCCGTGAACGAGGGGCGGCTCGACCTGGCCGTGGTCTTCGAGTACGGCATGGTGCCGCACAGCCGGCCGAAGGACCTGACCATGACGTTGATCATGGAGGAGCCGCTATACGTGCTCGTGCCGACCGGCCATCGGCTGGCCGCCCGCAAGCGCATCCAGTTCGGCGAGCTGTCCGCCGAGCGGTGGATCTCCTACACCGAGGGCATGGACGCCTCGCTCAACCTGTCACACATCTGCGCGGCCAGCGGCTTCGACCCCGACGTGCTCTTCCGCACCAACGACTACAACCTGCCCTTCGAGCTCGTACGCAAAGGGCTGGGGGTGGCGATCGTGCCGGAGCTGGCGATGATCGAGTCGCGCGACGTGTGCGTGTTCCGGCTCAGCGACCCCTCGCAGGTTCGCCGGGTCTTCACCGTCTGCCGCGCCACCGACCCCAACCCCATGCTCGCCCACGCGACCAACATGCTCATCAACGCCGCCGAGTCCCTGCACCGGCGCACGGACCTCCCCGTCGCCGTATGAGCTGACGGCTCACGGCAGGTCGGGCAGCCCCAGGTCGAGGTTGGGCCGGTCGATGCCGCCGTCCACCTCCAGCACCTTGCCGGTCAGGTAGCGCGCGGCTGGGGAGACCAGGTAGAGCACCGCGGCCGCCACGTCCTCCGGCTCGCCTATCCGCCGCAGCGGCGTGGCCTGCTCCATCTGGGTACGCATGGCCTCGTCGTTCATGACGATGTCGAGCGCGGAGGTGGCGACCGCGCCGACGGCCACCGCGTTGACCCGTACGGCGGGGGCGAGGTCGAGGGCGGCCAGCCGGGTGTAGTGCGCGAGCGCCGCCTTGGCGGTTCCGTACGCCAGGTAGCCGCGCCCCGCCACGCGGCCCACGGCGGAGGAGACGTTCACGACCGCGCCGCCGCGCTGCAGCAGATGGGGGACGGCGGCCCTGGTCAGCTCGTGCGCGACGCCGACGTTGAACTGAAACGCGTTCTCGAGATGCTTGCGCTTCGTGTCGAGGAACGCGCGGGGCAGCGCGCCGCCCACGTTGTTCACGACGATGTCCAGCCGCCCGAAGGCCTGCGCGGCCCGCTCAGCGAGCGCCTCGGCGGCGCCCGGCACGGCCAGGTCGCCAGGGACGACCAGGGCTCGCCGGCCCGCCTTCTCCACCTGCTCGGCGACCGCGCGGAGCTGCTCTTCCGTGCGGGCGCAGAGTGCCACGTCCGCCCCTGCCTCGGCGAGCGCGACGGCGGTGGCGGCGCCGATGCCCCGGCCCGCGCCGGTGACGATCGCGGCGGCTCCGGTGATCTGGAAGCGGTCCAGGATCATGCCCTCCAGCTTAGGGCGTGACTGGAACTTGTTTCAATTCGCCGGTGAGAAGAGCTGCAGGCGGGCTCCGGCGGCGGCGAACGCCGAGACGATGCGTTCCACCTGGGCATCGGTGTGGGTGGCGGTGATGCTGACTCGGATGAGCGCCTGGCCGGGCGGGACACCGGGCGAGATCATGGCGGTGGTGAAGACGCCTTCGTCGAACAGCTCCCGCCACAGCCGGAAGCAGAGCAGGTCGTCGCCGACCGGCACCGCGATGACCGGCCGATCGGAGGCGACGACCGCGTACCCCATCGCGGCCAGCTCCCCGCTCAACCGCCCGGCCGTCGCCCGCAGGCGGTGGCGGCGCTCCGGCTCCGCCGCGATGATCTCCAGGGCGGCCAGCGCGGCCGCGGCGCACGCCGGGGGCAGCGCGGCGGTGAACACCATGGAGCGCGCGTAGTGCCGCAGGTAGGCGATGATCTCCGCGCGGCCGGCCACCGCGCCCCCGAGGGTGCCCAGTGCCTTGGAGAAGGTGATGGTCTGCAGATCGACCGCGCCCTCCAGCCCGTGCTCCTCGGCCGCGCCCCGCCCGTTCGCGCCGAGCAGGCCGACGTCGTGGGCGCTGTCCATGACGACGCGGGCGCCGTACGCGCGGGCGAGCCTGGCGATGCCCGGCAGCGCGCACACGCTTCCGGAGGTGGAGAACATGCCCTCGGTGACGATCAGTCGCCCCGCGTCGGGATCGCCGGCGTCGAGCAGCCGTTCCAGATGGTCCATGTCGTTGTGCCTGTAGCGGCGTAACCGCGCTCCGCCCACGCGTACGGCATCGATCAGGCAGGCGTGGACCAGCCGGTCGCCGATCACCGTGTCCCCGGGCCCGATCAGCGCCGCGAGGGCCAGATTGGCCAGGTAGCCCGCGCTGGTCACCATGACCGCCTCCCGGCCCAGGAAGGCGGCCAGCCGCGCTTCGAGCTCCTCGTGCAGGGCGAGCGAGCCGTTGCTGAGGCGTGAGCCGCCGGTCCCGGTGCCCAGCCGCCGCGTCGCCTCGACCGCCGCCACCTTCACGCGTTCGTCGCCCGACAGGCCGAGGTAGTCGTTGGAGCCCGCCTGTACGAGCACCCGCCCGTCGATCACGACCTCGCCCTCGCCCGGCCGCTCCTCGACGGCCCGGTAATAGGGATAGACGCCGAGGTCCTTGACGAACTGGTACGCGTCAGGCAGCCGGCATTTCGCGAACACGTCGACCATGGGCTCTCGCCTCCTGCGTGGGGATCCCCGTGTACGGCTCTCGCGAAAAAGTCTGCTCGATCAGCATGGGCAATGCCGGGGAATTATGTCGTTATTACGCGCCTTTTGTGGGGTTTCGGGCGATTTCGATATCCTGCAGGGAGGGATTCAGACCGGCGAACCGAAGGCGGTCTCATGAGCGACCGTGCGGGCAAGCAACCGCGCCGATACCAGTTCTGGAGCCGGCGCGAGCGGAAGGACGTCGACCGTGGGGACGTCGAGCGCGGGGACGTCGACCGTGGGGCCGGCGGGCTCGAGCGCAAGGATGGCGGCCGGGAGGCCGGCAGGCTCGAGCGGGAGCGGCACGACCAGGTGGCGCCGAGCGGCGAGCCGGACGTCCTGCTGGACGTTCCCGTCGTCAAGGTCGAGGAGATCCATCTCGAGGTGAACGACCTCCGGGCACGGGTGTCGCTGAGCGCCGAAGTCCTCGACCTGCTCCGGCTCAATGTCGGCGCCGACGTGGCGCTCGGGCGGGTGGAGCTGGACATCAAGGGCGTCGAGGCGCAGGCGCTGCTCAAGGTGCGGTTGCACAACGTCGCCCTGATCCTCGAAAGGGTGCTGCAGACCATCGACGAGAACCCGCAGATCCTCGAGAACCTGACGCGCGGCCTCGGGTCGGCCGTTCGGGATGTCGGCGGCGGCGCCGGCCGGGCCGTCGGCGACCTCGGCCGCGGGGCCGGGGAAGCCGTGGAACAGGTGGGCGTGGGCGCCCGGGGCGCGGTGCGGGACCTCGGCCGTGGCGCCGGGCGAGCCGTCGAGGACGTCGGCCATGGAGCCGGTGAGGCCGTGGAGGACGTCGGCCATGGAGCCGGTGAGGCCGTGGAGGACGTCGGCCATGGAGCCGGTGAGGCCGTGGAGGACGTCGGCCATGGAGCTGGGGAGGCCGTGGAGGGTGTTGGCCGGGGTGCCGGCGGAGCCGTGGAAGGGGTTGGCCGAGGGGCTGGCGGAGCCGTGGAGGGCGTTGGCCGGGGCGCCGGGGAGGCCGTGGAGGGGGTCGGCCGGGGGGCCGGTGGAGCCGTGGAGGGTGTTGGCCGAGGGGCTGGCGGAGCTGTGGAGGGCGTTGGCCGGGGTGCCGGTGAAGCCGTGGAGGACGTCGGCCAGGAGGTCGGAAAGACGGCCGGATCCGTGGGCGACACGGCGAGGGAAGCCGCCGGCGGTCGTGAGCGCGAGCCCGCCGACGACCGGGAGCGGGTGGCGAGAAGGCCCGCCAGGCGTCCCGTACGCGAGGGCAGGCCCGCCCGGCGCCGCACCGAAGAGGAGCCCGAACCTGAGGAGCGGCCCCGGCGGTCTCGGATCATTCGGCGGCGACCGGACGGGCCGTCATGAATGCCGGCAGCGGCAAGCCGGTGCCGCCCGAATCGGCGGACATCGAGCTCACGGCCACGGTGCAGGCGGACGAGCTCCGCTTCGGCGAGGTGCCACGAACGCGGGTCGACTTCACCGGCGGCCCCGATCGCAAGTCAGGCTCCGGCAGCGACCGAACCAATCTGCCGGACCGCGTGGAGAAGAACGTCACCTATCGGCGCGTCCAGGTCGACTACGCCCTCGTCTCCACGCTCTCCCTCCCCGCGGACGAGTAGCGTCGTCCCCTCCTTCTCGGAAAGCATCTTGTATTTCGGAGCGGATCGCTCCGATATAAGGAGAAGGGGGAGTCATGAAAGCTGTGTGGTTGAGGGAGTTCGGCGGTCCGGAGGTTCTGGTGCCCGGCGAGGCGCCCGACCCGGAGCCCGGCCCGGGCCAGGTGGTGATCCAGGTGGCCGCGATCGGCATCCCGTTCGTGGAGACGCAGGTCAGGTCCGGCAGCGCGCCGGTGCCCCTGCCCGTACCGCCGATCATTCCCGGGAACGGAGTGGGCGGCACCGTGATCGCGGTCGGCCCGGAGGTTGATCCCGCGCTCGCCGGTCGGCGCGTGGTGACGTCACTGGGCGGGTCCGGCGGCTATGCCGAGAAGGCGGTGGCCGAGGCCGCGGGCCTGATCCCCGTGCCGGACGGGCTGGACCTGAACGACGCGGTGGCGCTCCTGGCGGACGGCCGTACCGCACTGGGACTCCATCGTTCGGCGGAACCGCGGCCCGGCGAGTGGGTGCTGGTGGAGTCGGCCGCGGGCGGCGTGGGCACCCTGCTCGTGCAGCTCGCTCTCGGCGCCGGAGCTCAGGTGATCGCGACAGCGAGCTCCCGGCGCAAGCTCGACCTCGCCGCCAAGCTCGGTGCCCACGTCACCCTGGACTACACCGAGCCCGGGTGGGACGACGAGGCACGCCGGGCGACCGGCGGCGCGGGCGTCCAGGTCGCCTACGACGGGGTGGGCGGCGAGATCGGCCGCACGTCCTTCGACCTGGTCTCGCCCGGTGGCCGCTTCCTGATGTTCGGCGCCGCCGGGGGATCATTCACCGACGTGCCCTCCGCCGAGTTCTTCCGGCGCGGCGTCGATCTGATCACCGGCCGCCGGTTGCTCTCCTCGCCGCCGGCCATGCGCGAGCTCGCCGCCGACGCCCTGGCGGAGGCCGCCGCGGGACGCCTCAGCCCCGTCATCGGCCAGACGTACCCCCTGGCCCGCGCCGCCGAGGCCCACGCCGCCATCGAGGCACGGACGGCCCTCGGCAAGACCCTGCTCATCCCCTGACCCCTGGTACCGCGATCTCTACCAGCACCCCGCCTTCCCGCGCCCGCGAAGGGCGTCAAGCACACTGACGTCACGCCGTCCCGAGGCGCCTGGGACGGCCCCCACGGCTGAGCGCGCGTCAACGCCGGGCCGGCCGCGAGCCGGGAGGGCCGCGGCTGGGAAAGCGTCAACGCCGGGCAGGCCGCGAGCCTAGAGCGCCGTGGCCAGGAGCGCTGACGCGACACCGGCCTTCCGCCGCGCGACGCAGGCCAGGCCACCGCGAGGCACCAGCCGTTCCACCTTGTGACGCGGGCCGTTCCGCCGTGCGACGCGGGCAGGGTCGACGTGCGACGCGGGCAGGGTCGCCGTGCCACGTCGGTCGTTCCGCCGTGCCACGCAGGCCGTTCCGCCGTGCGACGCCGGTCGCCTACGGCCGCAATCGGATGGTTGGGCAGTGTCGTGCCCAGGGTTCCGGTGGGTGACGGATGTCCCAAAGATGGCAACGTCCTGATCAGGAGGAGGGCAGGCGCCGCGCGCCACGGTCGGCGGCCCCGCCCGGGCATGCCATCGTGGCTGGTCCCAGCAGCGCCCGGGAGCCGCCGCTCGGCCGTCATGGCCATGGTCCGAGTTGTGAGCCGGCCTCGATCCCCGTACCCGCTGGGTCATCGACCCGGGCGCGAGCACCGAACACGCCAGGCGCGCGCTCGCGCCCGATCATGAGGAAGGCTGGCCAGCGGAGGCATGACCGCCAGGCGAAAGACCCCGACCGGCAGCGGGAGCACGAGCATCACCCGGAGCGGGCGGGGGAAGCGGCGCCGCGTGCGGCTGAGCGTCGCGCAGATCGCCGGCGGCGCCCTGGCCGCGCTCACCGCCGCGATCATGGCCTCCTACCTGGGGGTGGCGGGTACGGTGATCGGCGCGGCGGTGATGAGCGTGGCCACCACGGTCGGCACCGACATTTACGCCCACTGCCTGCGGCGCACCGGCAACAAGGTCAAGCAGCACACCGCCACCGGCTGGCGGAAGCGCTTCGAGACAGGGGCACCGCCGGATCCGCCGCGCAGGCGGCTGAGGTGGCTGCGCCTGGGCGCGGCGGCTGCTCTGGTGTTCACGATCAGCTTCGGCGGCATCCTGATCTACCAGATCCTCGCCGGGGAGACGGTGGCCGACCAGGTGAACGGCAAGACCCGCGCGAAGGCCGAGCCCGGCAGACGGCACGGGCCCAAGGAGCGGCGTACCGAGCCCGGATGGCAGCAGTCGCGTCCCCGCCCGGCCGCACCGGCACCGTCCGGCGCGCGAACCCCGGCGCACTCGCCCACGCCGTCCCTGATCACCCCACAGGCCACCGCGACCACTGCCCCGAGCGACACGACGTCTCCCGCGCCCCTGCACGGCCCACCGGCCACATCCGCAGCGCCGCCGGCCACACCGCCCACTTCGGCCCCCTTTGAGCAGCCGTCTCTCGAGACCACACCGCCCTCCCCGGCACCCGCGCCCGCCGTGCGGTAGACGGTGAGCGATCCCTAGGTGCAGGCGTTCGGGGCGCAGGCGGTCAAAGGGCGCGTGGGTCCCGGTATTACGCTCAGGGCGTCTATGAACACAGTCCTGTACGTGAATCCCACGGCGTCCGCGCCGACATTGTCTCTTCGACCGTGGCGGGCCGAGGACACAGCAGCCCTTGTGGCGGCTCACCGCGACCCTCTCATGCGGCGCTGGATGATCACTCCTCTGGTCAGCGAGGCGGACGCCCGCCGATGGATCGACGATCAGGACAGAGGGTGGGCGGACGGCGTCCGCTTCAGCTTCGCCATAGTGGAGCGCGACCAGCCGGTCGGCCACATCGTGGTCAAGGGTGGCGCCGATCCCGCCGACGCCTCGGCGGAGGTGGGTTACTGGACATCGGCCGAGGCCCGGGGGCGAGGAATCGCTTCCCGCGCCCTTGAGCGCGTATCGCGATGGGCGCTCGGCGCGCAGCGCGTGATGCCGTTGGCCCGCCTTGATCTGCTTCACGCCGTGGGCAACCACGCTTCCTGCCGCGTGGCCGAGAAATGCCGATACGTCCTGAGCTCCGTACTCCCCGCCCAGCCCCCTCTCTTCCCTTCCGAAGGGCACCTGCACGTCCGGCTCCGTGGTTGATCGTCGAGGCCCCGGTACGCCTGTGGGCCAGGCTCGGCAGACGAAGATCTGTCAGTGCCTCCTGGCATGATCCCCGCTATGCGCGAACCCGTGGTGGTCCCCCAGGTCGATGAGGCGGTTGCCGCCGCCCTCGCCTCGGCAAGCTGGATCACGGAGGCGATCGCCCGGGAGCGGGAGCTCCATAGCCTCTCGCACCCCTGGTCCCTTCCGGCCGGCTGGACCGAAGCGGACGGCGCCAGGCTGCGGCGGGAGGCCGGGAAGGTCCGCCGGGACATGGTTGACCGGCTGTCCCGCGAGCGGGGTGTGGCACGGCGAGCCGCCGTGGTCTGTCTCGCGCAGCCTTCACTGAACGGCTACGTCGAGGAGCTCGATCTGGCCCTTTCCGGCTCGGACGGGTGGAGCCTGGTGGAGGTGGCCGCGCTGTTCACCGTCATGCGAGACCGGGACTTTCACTACGGGGAGGAAGTCTGGCTGTCGCGGGTGGTGGAGCTGGTGTTGAGCTTCGACGTCGAGGAGCGGATGGTGCTCTGGGATCCTATGAAGCCGTTCATCCGCGCCGTGGCCGACAGCGGCATCGAGGCGGGCCGGCGCCGCCGGCTGCATCGCCTGATCGCGAGCGTCTTCCAGGCGCGTCCCGATGCGCTGCCGCTGTCGGCGCTGGTGCCCTGTGACGAGTGGGCCATGGTCGTGCGAGATCATCTCGGTGATGCGCCGCCGGAGACCCTGGTACGGCTCATCGACCACCTGAGTGAGCTCAACGGGCCGCGGCCCACGAAGACGTGGCGGGTGCGGTGCTTGGAGTTGCTCCGGCCGGACGACGCCAAGGAGCTGGTGCGGATCGCGCTGGACGCCTTCGACCGGCTCACCGAGTGGAACACCGGCTGGGCCGCGGCCCAGCTGATCGTCTCGGACTCCAACACGGACGTGGCCCGCGGCTTCGTCTGGGCGGCCGCCCTGTTGCGGGCGGACAACGTCGTACCGGCGCTGACGGAGCTCGCCCTGCGCACTGCGGGAGTCCACCGTGATCTGCGGGAGGATCTGAAGCTGGCGGGGGCCGCGATCAACGCGCTGGGTGACTGCGGGGATCCGATGGCGATTGAGGCGCTGTGGCGGCTGCAGCGCTCGATCAGGCATCGGGCGCTGCACAAACAGATCGGCACCGCGCTCGCCGCCGCGGCCGGCCGCGAAGGCATCACCCCCGGTCAGCTGCTTGAGCGCAACATCCCCGATCACGGTCTCGGTCCCGACGGCACGCTGACGCGCACGATCGGCGACTGGACCGCGGTACTGACGGTCGAGGATGCGATGACCGTACGGTTCCGCTTCCGGTCGCCGGAGGGCACCACGGTCGGCACCGCGCCCGCCGGGCTGAAGGGGAGCGACGACCTGAAGGCGCTCAAGGCCGTGCGGAAGGAGATCCGCCAGACGCTGTCGGCCGAGCGCGCGCGCCTGGAGGGCCTGTTGACCGTGGACCGGGCATGGCCGTACGAGGAGTGGGTCCGCTGCTACCGGGACCATCCGATCACCGGTGCCGTGGCGCGCGGGCTGATCTGGGAGGCGGAGGGGAGAAGCTTCCTGTCGGACGAGGCCACGCCGGGATCTCCGGTCCGGCTGTGGCATCCCGCCCGCGCCACTTTGGAGGAGGTCACCGCCTGGCGCGACAGGGTGACCGAACGGCGACTGCGCCAGCCGTTCAAGCAGGCCTTCCGCGAAATATACCCGCGCACTCCCGTCGAGGAGGAGACCCGGGTCTACTCCAACCGCTTCGCCGCCCACATCGTCGACCACCCCCGGCTGTACGCGCTGATCAAAGAGCGTGGCTGGCAGACGGACTGGCTGGGGCCCTTCGACGGCGGCCACGCTGCCGAGGCCAGGAAGGAGCTGGCCGAAGGCGCCTGGCGGGTCAGGTTCCGCTACGAGAGCGCGGGCGTCGGCGCGGGCCGCGACGTGACCCTGGCCGCCACGGACCAGGTGCGCTTCGATCGGCGACAGGGGCGTGCCTTCCGCCAGGCCGAGTTGGCGGAGGTGCCGCTGCTGGTGTTCAGCGAGGCGATGCGGGATGTGGACCTTTTCGTGTCGGTCACCTCGATAGCCGCTGACCCGGAATGGATCGACCGCGGCGACGACCCGCACCCTGCCTATCGGGCCTATTGGACAGAGACCTCCGTCGGCCCGCTGCCGCCGTCGGCCGAGGTGCGCCGCGACGCGCTGGCGCGCCTGCTTCCCCGTACGGCTGTCGCCGACCGCTGCACCCTCACCGACCGTTTCCTGGTGGTCCGCGGCGACCTGCGCACCTACAAGATCCACCTGAGCAGCGCCAACGTCCTCATGGAGCCGGGCGACGTCTACCTGTGCATCATCGCCGACCGCAAACCCGGCGCCCGGCTGTTCCTGCCCTTCGAGGAGGACGGCCGGCTGTCCCTCATCCTCAGCAAGGCGTTCCTCCTCGCCGGCGACAGCAAGATCACTGACGAGAGCATCCTCCGGCAGCTGCGTACCGGCCTCCGCGGCTGACGCGTACTCCCGGTCGCGCTCCCTCGGTGAGTGGATCGTCGGGCGGCTAAAGGCCGAAGGCTCCGCCCTCGACGAGAATGAGCACGCCGATGCCGATCAGGACGATCGGCAGCAGGACGTGGCCCCAGCGGCTCAGCGCCTGAGCGATGATCGGGCGGGTGGCGAAGAACCGTCCGGCGGCACACCACACGGCGACCAGCGCCAGGAAGACGACGATGTAGACACTCATCGAGCCGGCACCGGCGGTGGCGAACACCGGGACATACACGCCGAGGTTGTCGCCGCCGTTGGCGAAGGTGACCGCGGCGACCTCCAGCGCCTTCGGCCCGCCATCACGTACGCCCGTGAGATCGTCCTCGCCGCCGTCGCGGTGGTTCTGCCACGCCTGCCACGCCGCCTTGAGCCCCAGGGCGAGCGGGAGCAGGCCCAGATAGGGCAGGACCGGCTCAGGCAGGAAGGTGGCGCCGAAGGCCGCCGCCGTGGCCACGGCGAGAATGCCCAGGAAGCCGAGGTACTGGCCGGCCACGACCCGCGCGGCCGCGCCCCGGCGTCCGGCGCCCTGGGCGAAGAAGAGCGCCAGGATCAGGATGTCGTCGATGTTGGTGGCGGCGAACAGTCCCGTTGCCTGCCCGATGACGCCCATATTCACGCCGGGTTGTTCCCTTTCGCTGTGCTGTGTCCTGGGTGACCCTACCGGTCAAGAACACAGCGGGCTCCTGCCAGTGAAGGTGATGAAAGGTTCAGGCGCGGGTCGGGCCGGTCGGGTGGCGAGGTTGCCTGGTCAGGTGTGTAGAGGGAGGTGTGGCCAGGGGCACAGGGAGAGGGCGGCGTTGACACTTCGGTGCGGTCCCGCGAACCATCGTCGCAGGAGATGGTTTGGGAGCGCTCCCATACTGTGGCCGCGCCCCATCGAGCCCCAGAAGGCGAGCGATGTCATGTCCCGTCCTCTCGCGCTGCCCGCCCGGCTCTGGGCAGTCGTCGCCTGTGTCGTTCTGGCGATCTGCGGCATCGCCGTGAGCGTCCCCGCTTCGGCGGCCGTCGGATGCAAGGTGGACTACACCGCCAACTCGTGGCAGGGAGGCTTCACCGCGCAGGTGAAGGTGACGAACCTGGGGACGGCGCTCAGCGGGTGGCGGCTGCGGTGGACGTACGCGGGGGACCAGCGGGTGACGAGCGCCTGGAACGCCCAGGTCGAGCAGAGCGGCAAGGTGGTGACGGCGGTCAACGTGGCGTGGAACGGGGCGCTCGCGACGGGCGGCAGCGCCGAGTTCGGCCTGCAGGCCACCTGGTCGGCGGCCAACCCCGCGCCCACCGACTTCACGCTCAACGACGTGGCCTGCAACGGCAGCACCGCGACCCCGAGCCAGACGCCCACCGTGACGCCCACCGTCACCCCGACCGTCACCCCGACCGTCACCCCGACGGTCACCCCGACCGTGCCGCCCGGCTGCTCCGGGGCGACGGTCTGCTCGGGGTTCGAGGACCAGACAGGCGGCCCGTCCGGTGACTGGCAGGTCGTCACCCCCAACTGCGCCGGCACCGGCACGGCCGCGATCGACACCGCGATCGCGCACAGCGGCGGCAAGTCCCTGCGGGTCAACGGGGGCGGCAGCTACTGCAACCACCTCTTCGTCGGCACCACCCGCGACGTCTCCCACGTCGGACCGGTCGTCTACGCCAGGATGTGGGTCCGGCACACGACCGCGCTGCCCGCCACCCACGTCAGCATGATCACCATGGCCGACGCCAATGACGGCAACCGCGACCTGCGCATCGGCGGCCAGAACGGCGCCCTGCAGTGGAACCGCGAATCCGACGACGCCACCCTGCCCGAGCAGAGCCCGGCGGGCGTCGCGCTCAGCACCGCGCTCCCCGTCAACCGCTGGGTCTGCCTCCGCTACCAGATCGACACCACCACACAGTCGATGCGTACGTACCTGGACGACAAGGAGATCGCCGGCCTGCGCGTGGACGGCACCCCGACCCAGGACGTCGACTCCCAGTGGCTGCGCCGCACCACCGCGCCGCGCCCGGCCACGCTACGGCTCGGCTGGGAGAGCTACGGCAACGACCAGGACACCCTCTGGTACGACGACGTGGCACTCGGCTCGTCACCGCTGTCCTGCTAGACCCATGTCATCTTGAGCCCCCGGGATCGCGAACAACTCCAAAGAAGTTCATTCGCGGAGGGGTGTTCGTGGACGATTTCCCGGGGGACAGACGCGCGCAACGGATCGTGGTCGGCAGAGCGGGCGAACTGCCGGCGTGGCTGCTCGACGGCATGTTCCGCCTCCGCCACAGGGTGTTCTACGAGCGTCTGCGCTGGGACGTCGCCAGCGTCCGCGGAAGGGAGCGCGATGTCTTCGACGACTGCGATCCGGTCTATGTGATCAGTCATGTGGCGGGCAGCCAGGAGGTCACCGGGTGCTGCCGGCTGCTGCCCACGGTCGGTCCCTACATGCTCCCCGACGTCTTCCCCGAGGCGTTACGTGGCGGCCAGGCTCCTCGTGATCCGGCCGTCTGGGAGCTGAGCCGCCTGGCCACCGGTCGCGCCCGGTCCCTTACCGTGGGGGCGGGTTTCGGGCCCCTTGCCCGCGCGCTGTTATGGGAGGCGTTCCGCTGGGTCGATCAGCACGGGGACGCCGTGGTCGCGGTCTCCAGCGTGGCCGTGGAGCGCAGCGTGAACGCCATGGGCGTTCCCACCCGGCGCCTCGGTGACGGCAGAGCGACGCGCCTCGGCAGGATGCTCTGCTCGGCCTACCTCACGTCGACCAGGACCTTCCTGGAGAAGGTGTGTCCTGTGTGGGAAGGGCGGTAAGAGGCTGCGCGCCGACGCCGGCGCGCAGCCCTGACCAGGTCAGGTTCCCTTCTTGCCGGTGCCGGGCACGCAGGACGAGCCCAGCGTTTCCAGCCGGCCGGATTGCTGGGTGGTACGCGGCCGCGGCGTGCGCGTGGCGGTGGCCGTACTGGTCGGAGAAGGGGTGGCGGGCGCGGTGCGGACCACCTGGGCCGAGCCGCGGGAGCGCGCGATGGCGGCGCTCGCTGCCTTGCGGATGCGTGGATAGTCCGGGTAGGCCGGGTTGTACGCGGGCGGCACGAAGTTCAGCTTGGACACGCGGGCGCCCTTGACCTTCTGCGCGAGCGGCACCAGGTCCTGCAGCAGGTCGCGCGGGATGTCGGTGCGGAAGGTCTGCTTGGCGGCGTGGGCCAGGGCGTTGAACTTCAGCAGCACGTTGCTCGGGTTGAGCTGGGTGAGCATGGCGCTCATCACGCACTGCTGGCGGCGCATCCGGGTGTGGTTGTCGGCGCCCGCGCAGGTGCTGCCGGGATGGTCGCGGGCCCGGCCGTACCAGAGGGCCTGGGTGCCGTTGAGGGTGCGGGTGCCGGCCTTGACCACGCCGCCGTCGGCACGGCCCACGCCGTAGCAGATGTCCTGCTCGACATGGATGGTGACGCCGCCGAGAGCGTCGATCAGACGCGCCACGCCCCACATGTTGACCAGCATGTAATAGTCGATCTTGAGGCCGAGGATCTGGCCGAGCGCTCCCTTGACCGCCTCCGGGGCGCGGTTGGGGGAGTGGCCGGCGACCTCGGGGTGCATGTCGGCGTAGGCCCAGATGCCGTTGATCAGGTCGGCGGAGCCGCGGCCCTGGCCCGGCGGCAGCCAGAAGTTCTTCGGCGGCGGGAACCGCTTGGCCAGCGCGGAGCCCGGCGGGAAGGGCGCGTTCTCCAGCTCGCGCGGCAGGGCGAACACCACCGCGTCGCCCGTGCGGACGTCGATGCTGACCACGTTGATGCTGTCGGTGCGGATGCTCACCCCCTTGCGCGAGCTCGCGCCGTCGCCGCCCAGCAGCGCGATGTTGAGCCGGTCGCGTCCCCGCCACGGATCCTTGTGATCGATCGGCTGCGAGGGCGAGGACTGGAAGACGCTGCCGAGCGCGTCGTTGGAGGTGCGGGCGGTCGTGGCGACCAGCCCGAAGGGCAGCGCCACGGTCACCGTCAGCACGCCCGCGACGGTGCCCGTACCGATCTGGCCCCATCTGCTCAGCCTGCTGGGGCGCAGCACGATGTACGAGCTGATCACGACCGCGGCCCAGGCCAGCCCGGCCACCACGCACAGCCCGGTGACCACGGCCAGCCAGGTCGGGTCAATGAGCAGACCAGCCAGTGCCTCGCCGTTGACCAGCGCGACCACGGCGCCGATCAGCAACACCCCGAAAATCCCCACCATGATCAGACCGGTACGCTTGCGCCCGGCGCGCAAATGCGCGGCACCTGGCACAACGATCGACGCGAGCGTCCAGCCGATCACGGAGGGAGCAGTCCACCTGCGCATCCGCTCTCCCCTTGGGCAACACAGTGCCCCATCGTGCAAGGAATTTAGCAAATCGGGCCGCCGGAAATGTCCCGGTAGATGGAAGTGATCGTATTGTCGAGGGCCCTCCCGGATGTGAAGATCGGGGAATGCCCCCCTCAAGAGCCGCTCTGTCGGTGCTCGCCGTCGCCGCGTCTGTGCTGCTGACCAGCGGAAACGCCGAGGCGTCGGCGGACCTGCCGTTATCCTCGGCGATCTTCCGCGCCACGCACAACAGCTACTCCGGCAACGTCGACGGCGCCAAGAACTCGATCGCCTACCAGCTCGACCACGGCATCCGCTTCATCGAACTCGACATCCACGACAACGACTACGCCACCGCACGCGACTACTCCGTCGGCCACGACTCCCCGGGCAACCTGGTCGACCACGCGGGGAACCCCGCCTCCAACCTCCTGCGCGACTGGCTCAACGTGATCAACACCTGGTCCGCGCAGCATCCCACGGCCGCGCCGATCGTCGTCGGGCTCGACGTCAAGGACGACCTGACCGACAACCCCTCGTACGCCGCCGGCAACCTGGCCGCGCTCAACCACGAGCTCACCTCCGTCTTCGGCTCGCGGCTGTACTGGGCCAAGGACTACCCGGCGAGCCCGCCGACGGTGGACGCGCTGCGGGGCCGGGTGCTCCCGGTGATCTCCGGCGACGGCAAGACCCGCACCCAGTACAAACGCGACATCGGCTACCACCCGGCCGTCGCGATCAACGGCCGCGGCCAGGTCGTGGAGGTGCATGACTCGGGCGCGGGCGCGCTCTGGTACTGGACCGGCACGTACGGACCCGACGGCCGCGTGACCTGGCTACGCCACGGCAAGTACGACACCGGCGTCACCCCGGCCGTCGCGCTGAACGACAACGGCGACCTGGTCGAGGTCCACCAGTCCGAGAACGCGACCACGCTGTGGTACCACACCGGCCGCCTCGGTGCCGACGGGGAGATCACCTGGTCGCCCAGCCGCCGGTACGACGACGGCGTCCTGCCGACGGTCAGGTTCACCGACCCGGCAGGCACCCGGGTACGCGAGATACACCGCAGCCCGAGCAGCAGCCAGAACTGGACCTGGGACGGCGTGCTCGACGCCGGCGCGATGACGGTCTCGTGGAGCGGCAACGCCAAGACCTCCGACGCCCGCTACGACAAGACCACCTCGACCAGCGGCACGTCGCGCGTACACGTGTGGACCGGCGCCGACGGCCCCACCCCGTCCCAGACCCTGCGGCTGGACACCGACAGGTACGCCGGCGACCGCATCCGCTACCAGCAGACCGCCTTCGACGAGTTCCAGCGGGGCGACAGCGCGGAACTCCAGCAGGGCGCGCTGTTCTACGCGGCGCCCGCCTCCGAGTCCTCGTTCATCACCGCGGCACGGCAGGCCGGGCGGCTCGTGCGCGGCTGGGACTTCGACTCGGCGGGCAACGCCACCGACCCGCCGGCGAACTATCCGGCGACCAACTACCCGTACCGCGCCTGGTACCAGGACCTTCTCACGCAGTCCGGAGCCGTCGAGTAGGACGCCCGGCCCAACGCAAAGAGATCTTTGCTCTGGATCCGGATTCCCTTCCGCTCCTGATGGAAGCCATCGGAGAAAGGGGGCACGGAGATGGCGCGATGTCTGGTCACGGGGGCCACCGGCTACATCGGCGGCCGGCTGGTCCCCGAGCTGCTCGCGGCCGGTCACGAGGTCCGCTGCATGGCGCGGTCCCCGCAGAGGCTGCGCGACCTGTCGTGGGCGGCGCGGACGCACATCGTCAAGGCCGACGCCACCGATCCCGGGCAGACGAGACAGGCCCTGGACGGGATCGACGTGGCCTACTACCTGATCCACACGATGGGCGGGACCGGCCGGTTCGCCGAGAACGACCGCAGGGCGGCCGAGATCTTCGCGGCGGCGGCCGAGCGGGCCGGGGTGCGCCGGATCGTCTACCTCGGCGGCCTCGTCCCCGGCGAGCGGCTCTCCCCGCACCTGCGTTCCAGGGCCGAGGTCGGCGAGATCTTCTTGAAAGCGGGCGTGCCGGCGGTGGTGCTGCGCGCCGCGGTGGTCATCGGCTCAGGCTCGGTCTCCTTCGAGATGCTGCGTCACCTGACCGAACGGCTGCCGGTCATGACGACGCCGCGCTGGGTGCACAGCCGCACGCAACCCATCGCCGTCCGGGACGTGCTGCGCTACCTCACCGCCTGGGCGAGCGTGCCCGCCGAGGTCAACCGCGCCTTCGACATCGGCGGCCCGGACGTGCTGACCTACGCCGACATGATGCAGGGGTACGCGTCCGTGGCCAGCCTGCCCCATCGCATGATCATCCCGGTGCGGGTGCTCACCCCGAAACTCTCCAGCCTGTGGGTCGGGCTCGTCACGCCGGTCCCCTCAGGCATCGCGCGGCCGCTGGTCGAGTCGCTGCGCAACGAGTCGGTCTGCGGCGAGCACGACATCAGCCGGTACGTGCCCGACCCCGAAGAGGGGCTGATCGGCTTCCCCGAGGCCGTGCGGCTCGCGCTCAAGAAGATCAAGGAGGCCGATGTCGCGACCCGCTGGTCGTCGGCCGCCACGCCCGGCGCCCCGAGCGACCCGCTGCCGACCGACCCGGACTGGGCCGGCGGCAGCCTCTACACCGATTCCCGCAGCATCCAGGTGAGCGCGGACCCGGAGGCTCTGTGGCAGGTCATCGAGGGCATCGGCGGGCGCAACGGCTGGTACTCGCTGCCGGGCGCCTGGCACCTGCGCGGCCTGCTGGACCGGCTCTTCGGCGGCGTCGGCCTGCGTCGCGGGCGGCGCGACGCGTACCGGCTGAGGGTGGGCGACACCGTCGACTTCTGGCGCGTGGAGGAGGTGCTGCCCGGCCGCCTCCTGCGGCTGCGGGCCGAGATGCGGCTGCCCGGCCTGGCCTGGCTGGAGCTGGGCGTCTCCCGCTCCTCCGGACGTACGTACTACCACCAGCGGGCGATCTTCCACCCGCACGGCCTGCTCGGCCACCTCTACTGGTGGGCGACGTCCCCCTTCCACGGCCTGGTCTTCGGGCGCATGCCCGTCAACATAGCGGCGAAGGCGGCCCGGCAACCGCTGAGGGGCATCTACTCGCCGGGGCCGTCCAGCCGCGGGGGATAGCCGGGCGGCGGCGTGGGCAGCCGCCAGGGCTCGTGGATGTGCTCGGCGGGCAGGCCGGCGAGCTCGGGCACGTGCCGCCGGACGTAGTCGCCCATCGGGTCGTACCGTCTGGCCTGGCGCAGCGGGTTGAAAGAGCGGTTAGGCCGGGTGTCGTTGCCGGTGCCGGCGACCCACTGCCAGTTGCCGGAGTTGTCGGCCACGTCGCCGTCGAGCAGGAGCTGGAAGAAGTGCCGGGCGCCGGCACGCCAGTCGAGGCCGAGGCGCTTGACGAGGTAGGCCGCAGTGATCAGGCGGGCCCGGTTGTGCATCCAGCCCTCTGCCAGCAGTTGGCGCATGCCCGCGTCCACGATGGGCAGCCCGGTCATGCCGGCCTGCCAGGCCTGCAGCGCGTCCTCGTCGTGCCGCCAGCGCCGTTCGCCGTGGCGGTAGTTCTCGCGGTTGATCTGCGGGAACGCGTACGTCACCTGGTGGTGGAAGTCCCGCCAGCACAGCTGGCGGACGAACTCCTCGCTCCGCTCGGCACGGCAGGCCAGCTCCAGCGGGGACAGGCAGCCGAAGCGCAGGTACGGGCTGAGCCGCGAGGTCCGGTCGCCCGCCAGGTCGTCGCGCCCGTCGGCGTAGCCGTCGAGGCCCTGCCGCAGCCACCGCTCGGCGCGCTCGCGGGCCGCCGACTCACCGCCGGGCATGGCCCCGCGCCGGTCGGGATCGGGCAGCCGGCCCGCCGCCAGCCCCTCGGGGACCCGCACCTGCCGGGGAGGCGGCAGCTGCGGGCGACGGCTGTGACGCTGCCACGCGCGCCAGTACGGCGTGAAGACCCGGTAGTGGTCGCCCCCGCCCGAGGGCAGCAGCTCGGCCGGGGGCACGACGGTGACGCCCGGGAAGCGCAGGAACTCGATCCGCTCCCCAGCGAAGCGCTCCTCACGCCGCCGGGCGAGCGAGCTGACGTCGGCGCCGGCGAAGACCGCCTCCGCGCCCAGCTCGGTGGCCAGCCGCATCGTCTCGCGGACGGCGTCGCCCTGCCGCACGACCAGATCGCCTCCGCGCGCCCGCAGCGAGGCGCGCAGATCGGCCAGGCACTCCAGGAGGAAGCCGTGCCGCTGCCCCTCCGGTACGGCCGGGTCCAGCACGAACAGCGGCACCACCCGCGCGGCCCGATCACACGCGGCGGCGAGCGCCGGGTGGTCGTGCACGCGCAGGTCCCTGTTGAACAGCACGATCGCCGTGTCCATCAGCGCGTTCTCCCCCTGATCACGCATGTGGACAGTATGGGTCAGACGCCGGTCGCAGAGCGTGAGGAGGGGGACGTCGCGCGACCGCGGCGGATCGAGATCAACGGGGGATGAAGCCGCGGTAGACGACGCGCCGCCGCCACAGCACCGGCCACTGCCGGTCCCTGACGCCGCTCAGGACGAGGGCGGCCACCCCGCCGACGAGGACACTGCCCACGATGATGCTCATGACGAGCATGAAGGCGATTTCCATGACGTTCCGATCGTCAGAAGTTGAAATCTAAACTACCGGTGTGAACAGCGCCCTCCCGCGCCTTATTCCCTCGTCATTCCCCCGTCCATTCCCTCGTCGTTCTGCTCGTCATTCCGCGTCGCGGATCCAGACGGTCATGTCGGAGGGGCCGCGGTTGGCCCACGAGAAGTAGGGCACGGCGGTCAGCGCGGCGCTCCGCCGGCCGGGCGGGCGGCCGCTGTACAGGTCCGCACCTGAGTCGTCGTCGGCGGTGGCGTCGGCGTGCAGGGTGACCACGCCGGTCCGCTCGTCGGGGAGCGCGTGGACGGGGACGTCGCCGGCAAGCGCGAGGTTGTGCACGGCGCTGTCGTGGTCCACGCCCTCCAGGCAGAACACGACCGGCCCGCGCTCGAGGGCGAGTTTGCCGGCGGCGGAGGCGACGGCGGGGTGTGCCCACGTCCGGCGGACCTCCATGTCGAGGTCGATCTCCACCCGGTCGCCGCTCCGCCAGCGGCGGGAGAGCGTGAGGTAGCCGTCGCGAAGGACGGGCCGGTCCACGGGTTCGCCGTTGACGGCGACCGCGGGCGTCCAGCTCCAGCCGGGGATGCGGACGGCCAGGGCGAACTCCGCCTCGTCGCCGGCGGGGGCGACGGTGACGGTGAGGCGGCCGTCCTGGGGATAGCCGGTGTCCTGGCGCAGGGTGACCTCGCCGCCGGCGAAGGTGAAGCGGCCGGTGCCGGCCACGTACAGGTTGATGACGGCTTCGCCGGGACCCTGGGCGTAGATGTAGCGGCCGAGCTCACTGATCAGCCGGGCGAGGTTCGGCGGGCAGCAGGCGCAGCCGAACCACTCCTGCCGGGCGACGCTGCCGTCGCTGGCGAGGGGGTTGCCGTAGAAGTAGTGGGTGCCGTCGGCGGAGGCGCCGCTGAGGACGCCGTTGTACAGGGCGCGTTCGAGGGTGTCGATGTAGTGCGCCTGGCCGGTGAGGTTGCTCAACCGCTGCGCCCACTGGACCAGGGCGATCGAGGCGCAGGTCTCCGCGTAGCCGTGGGCGTCGGGCAGGTGGTAGGCGGGTCCGAAGCCCTCGATGGCGGGGACGGAGCCGACTCCGCCGGTGACGTACAGCTTCTTGGTGGTGAGGTCGGCCCACAGCCGCCGCACGGCCTGGAGCAGCCGGTCGTCGTCGTACTCGCCGGCCAGGTCGGTCATCGCGCTGTACATGTACAGGGCGCGGACCGAGTGGCCGACGGCCTCGGCCTGGTCGGCCACGGGCTGGTGGCTCTGGTTGTACTCCCGGAACCCCCGCATCTCCTCCGGCCGCTGGGGGAGCGTGGTGCCGAAGTAGCCGGGGGTGCCGCGGCGCTCCAGCTCGACCTCGAAGTAGTAGGGCCGCTGCCCGCGCCAGTCGATGAGCCGCCGGCTGAGCTCGAGGTAGCGGGGCTCGCCCGTGACGCGGTAGAGCTTGACGAGCGCGAGCTCGATCTCCTGGTGCCCGCAGTAGCCGCCGGCGCAGGGGCCGTCGGGGCTGAAAACGGTGTCGATCAGGTCGGCGTAGCGGCGCACGATGTCGAGCAGCCGGGTCTTGCCGGTCGCCTCGAAGTGGGCGACCCCGGCTTCGATGAGATGACCGGCGCAGTACAGCTCGTGGGCGTCGCGGAGGTCGGTGAACCGCTGTCCCGGCTTGACGACGGTGAAGTAGGCGTTGAGGTAGCCGTCGTCCTGCTGCGCGCCGGCCAGCAGCTCGATCGCCTTGTCCACGGCCTGGTCGAGCTCGGGGTCGTCGGTGGTGGCCAGGCAGTAGCTGGCGGCCTCGATCCACTTGGCGACGTCGCTCTCCCAGAAGATGTGCGGCTCGTGCGGGTCTCCCGGCCGCCAGGTCAGGGTCAGGGCGTCGAACTGCTGACCGGGCCGGCGCATCTGGTCTTCCTGCTGCCGCAGCGTACGCGTGCGGATCAGCTCGCGGCGCGGGGCCCAGAACCGGTCATCGATGGTGACCGCGGTCAGGGGCAGCGGGTGGCGCAGGTAGGTGATCATGAATGCTCCAGGCGAACGGGGAGGACGGCGGTGCTCCAGACGTAGGCGAACGAGGCGAAGGCCGGTGCGGCGATGCCGAAGACCGGGACCAGCCCCGGCACGAGGTAGTACGCGCAGAGGATCACGCCGACCACGAGCAGCGTGACCAGCGCCTGGAGCGGGCGGGATCTCGGTACATGTTTCAGCGATGTTAGGGGCGGCCATTCAGCGATGTCAATGACAAGACAAGTCAAGGCGGCAAGCGACCGGAGTAAGGGGTGGAGGGGAGGTCAGGCCGGCGCTGAAGAGTCGCGAATCAGCAGGTGCGTGCCGGTATGCACCTGCCGGGCGTCGCCGTCGTAGCCGTCGATGCGCTCGACGAGCAGGCGGACGGCGGAGTCCACCATCGAGCCCTGATCAGGGCTCCCCGACGACAGCGACGGGATGGTGAACTCGCCCTCGTCCGTGTCGTCGAAGCCGGTGACCGCGACGTCCTCGGGGACGCGGATCCCGTGCGTACGCAGGGCTTTCAGCACACCCACGGCCATCGTGTCGTTGACGCACACCGCGGCGTCGAACCGGGGGCCGCAGCGCCGCAGCAGCCCCACCATCGCCTCGTAACCCGTGGCCCTGCGGTCCCAGTCGGAGCTGTGGGCGACGAGCGACGGATCATGCTGGATGCCGTGCTCCTCCAGCGCGGCGCGGAACCCGGCGTAGCGGTCTCCGGTCGGGACGGCGCCGACCGGACCGTTCCACACGAACGCGAGCTTGCGCCGGCCCGTGGCGAGCAGGTGCCGGGTGATCGCCAGGAAGCCCGCGTACTCCGCCATCAGCACGGTGTCCAGCGCCTTGATCGGACCGCCGCCGAGTGCCACCGCCGGGCGCCGCGGGACGGCACCGGCGAGCAGCTCGTCGCTCAGGTGGTGCGGGCAGATGATCACACCGTCGACGTCGGCGGTGGTCACGCCGAGGACCGCGTCGCGCTCCGCCGCCCCGTCATGGGCGATCCGCAGCGTGCTGGTGAACCCGCGCTCGGCCAGGGCGAGGATGAGCCGCTCGGCCTGCTCCGCGAAGTACGGCTGGTAGAGGTTCGGGACGACGACGGCGATCCTGCCGGTCCGGCCGGAGGCGAGCCCGCGCCCGGCCCGGCTCGTGGCGTGTCCCGCCTCGTAGCCGGCCTCCTCGATCGCGGCCTGCACCTTGGCCCGGGTGGCGGCCGAGACGTGCGGGCGGCCGAGGAGCACGTTGGACACGGTCTTCGCCGAGACGCCGGCCAGCGTGGCGACATCCGCGAGCGTCGGGCGCTTCATCGCGGGTCCCCGCCGAGCGTGGACTCGCGCCGTATCAGCTCGACCGGTGACACGACCGCGCGCGGCCGGCGCGGGGCCGTGCCGGCGAGACGATCGGCGAGCAGCTCCAGCGCGCTACGTGCCAGCCGGGCCGGTCCGGGGTCGACCGTGGTGAGCGACGGCGTCGAGAAGCGCCCGTCCTCCAGGTTGCCGTAGCCGATGGCCGCCACCTGTCCCGGCACATTCACCCCGTGCTTGACGAGCGCCGCGAGCGCCCCCAGTGCCACCTCGTCGTTGACGCACAGCAGCGCGTCGACGTCCGGATGCTCCTCCAGCACCCGTACGGCGGCCTGCGCGCCCGCGCGCCGGTCGGCCACCTCGCCGAGCTCCACGTGCGGTACGGCGGCCGGGTCGATGCCGGCTCCGGCGAGAGCCGCGCGCATCCGAGCGCGATCCGCTCCGAGCAGAGCCGGACGGGACCGCCCCATGACGGCGAGGTGGCGAGCCACCAGCGCCGCCGCCTCCGCGACGTCCTCGTCGACGCTGTCCACGGCCCCGTCCATCGGGCCGTCCATTTGGGTCGCACCGCCCTGCACGGCGACCACCGGGCGGTCGTCCAGCCCGTCGGTGACCAGCGCGGCCGGACCGATGACCACCACGCCGTCGAACGCCTTCCCCCGAGCGGCGAGCACCGCCTCCAGCCGGGCCGGATCGCCGTGCGTCGGCTCGACCGCGGCCAGCATCCCGTAGCGATCCGCCTCCGTGACGAGCGCCTCGACGAGCCCCGCGAGATACGGGCGGCGCAGCTCGGTGACGGCGATCCCCACCATGCCGACCAGCCCGGTCCTGAGCGTCCTGGCGGTCCGGTTGGGGACCCAGCCGAGCTCGTCGATCGCCGCGTGCACCCGCCGCACCTTCTCCGGGCGGATGTGCGGCTCGCCATTCACCACACGGGAGACCGTCTTGATCGAGACACCGGCCCGATCCGCGACCTCCCGCATCGTCACGCGCATGCGTACAGCGTAGGTCACGGCAGCGCCTGCCAGCATTCAGTTCTGATCTACAGCGACGGCCCCCACGACCTGGGCCGCCCGCCGACGCTCATGCCTGGTAAATCCCGGTAAACGGGTCAAATAGGGTCATTGCCATACTTTGTCCATGAATGCGAGTGCGAGGGTGCCGGGACGGCCCGTGGAGTGGGCGCTGCGTTCCGCGGAGCCGGCGGATGTCGAGGCGATCGCGGAGCTGCGGGCCACGGTGATGCGCCCGGATCTGGAGCGGCTGGGACGATTCGACGAGCACCGGGTCAGGCAGCGGCTGCGGGACGCCTTCGCCCCGCAGCACACCTCGGTCATCGTGGCCGCCGGCGCCTTCGCGGGCTGCGTCGCCGTGCGCCCCGCCGAGGACGGGCGGTGGCTGGAGCACTTCTATCTCGCTCCGGGCCTGCAGGGTCAGGGGGTCGGATCGGCTGTCCTGAGGACGGTGCTGCAGCAGGCCGATGCCGACGGCGTGCCCGTCCGCCTGAACGTCCTGCAGGGCAGCGCCGCCCGGCGGCTGTACGAGCGTCACGGGTTCACCGTGGAGTCCCAGGACCCGGTCGACGTCTTCATGGTGCGGCAGCCGGGCGCGGACGCCTCCTGACCCCCGTACCGGTAGACCTCCCTGCCGTCGATGTAGACGCGGACAGCCCGGCTCATGGTGTCCAGTGGATCGCCCGACCACAGCACCACATCGCCGTCGAGGCCGGGCCGTAGCGCGCCGACGCGGTCGTCGAGGCCGAGCAGCGCGGCCGGGGTGGTGGTGATCGAGCGCAGCGCGGTCCGCCGGTCCAGCCCTTCCTTCACCGCGATCGTGGCCTGGTGGACCAGGTATTGGATGGGAACCGAGTTGTGGTCGGTGGTCAGCGCGAGCGTCACTCCGGCCGCGGCCAGCAGCGCGGGACTGCGCGGCGTGCGGTTGCGCAGCTCCGGTTTGCCGCGCCCGGTGGTCAGCGGGCCGCTGACGACCGGGATCTGCCGTTCGGCCAGGAGGTCGGCCAGCAGATGGGCCTCGGTGCCGTGGTGGACGACCAGCCGGTAGCCGAACTCGTCAGCCAGGCGGAGAGCGGTGCCGATGTCGTCGGCCCGGTGGGCGTGCTGCCACCAGGGCAGCTCGCCGTCGAGCACCCTGGCCAGCACCTCCAGGCCCGGATCGCTCTCCTGCGGCCTGCGCGCGCGGTGGTCGCGGGCCCTGGTGAGGGCGTCGCGGATGACCGCGGCGATGCCCTGGCGGGTGGAGGGCAGCCTGCCGTGGTCGCCGTGCACCCGCTTGGGGTTCTCGCCGAGTGCGCTCTTCACCGCGACGGGCTCGCGCAGCACCATGTCGCCGACCGTACGGCCGTGGCACTTCAGCGCGACGGCCTGCCCGCCGATGGGGTTGGCCGAGCCCGGCAGCACCGCGGCGGTGGTGACGCCGCCCGACAGCGCGTCGGCGAACCCGGGGTCGGCCGGGTTGACGGCGTCGAGCGCGCGCAGGCGGGCGCCGTTCGGGTCGGTCGACTCGTTCAGGTCGTCGCCGGACCAGCCCTCGCCCTCCTCGTCGATGCCCAGGTGCGAGTGGGCCTCGACGAATCCGGGCAGCACCCACAGCCCGGTGGCGTCCACGATCTGGACATCGTCGGGCACCGGGACCCCGGCCCCGACGGCGATGATCTTGCCGTTCCTGATCAGCACGGTGCCGCCCTCGACGGGATCGCCGGAGACGGGCACGACGTACCCTCCGGTGAACGCGACGTCCGGGGGGACGTGGCCGGGCGGGGGGACGTGGCCGGACGGGGTGTGCGCGATCATCTCGCCTCCAGACGGGTCAGGGTGAGCTCGGCGGCGGCCAGGTCCTGCACGCCCAGCCCGACGAACTTGGCCACGGTGATCTGCGCCGGGCTCTGCCTGCCGGGGAGCCGGCCCAGGACCAGATCGCCGATCTCCACGCAGCCGTCCGCCGCGACGGCGCCCGCCGACACGGCCCCGATCAGGTCGCCCGCGAACCGGGGCGCCTCGGCGCGGCTGTCCACGACGAGCAGGTCGGCTCGGGCGAAACAGTCGGGGTCGAGCTCGGCCTTGCCCGGGTCGTCCGCGCCGACCGCGGTGACGTGCTGGCCCGGCCGCAGCCACGAGCCGCGCAGCACCGGCTCACGGGAGGCCGTCGCGGTGACGATCACGTCCGCGTCGCGGACCGCCAGGTCCGGTCGCGCCGCCACCGTCACCGACACCTGCGGTATCCGCTCGGCGAGCGCCGCCCGCAGCGTGTGGGCGGCCTCCTCGCGCCTGCCCCAGATCACGACCGCCTCCAGCGGCCGCTCCGCCACGGCGGCCAGCACCTGCAGGCCCGCCTGCACGCCCGTGCCCAGCACGGCGAGGGTGCGCGCGTCCTGCCTGGCCAGCAGCCGGGTGGCGAGCGCTCCGGCGGCGGCGGTACGCATGTCGCCGAGGTGATGCTCGTCCCGCAGCACGGCCAGCAGGTCACCGCGTTCGCCGTCGAGCACGGCGACGAAGCCGGTGCCCGCCGGGGAACGGGCGGCGAACCAGGAGGCGACCTTGACGATGATGACCGGACGCCCGGGCAGCCACGCGGATTTCACATGCACGTCGCCGTCCTCGCCCGCGGGGGTGAGCACCGAGATCGCGGTCTCGCCGAGCCCTCGGCTGTGTTCGGCGAACGCCCGCGCGACCGGTTCGACCAGGTCGCCGATGCCGACCGCCCGCCTGATGTCCGCGGCCTCGTAGATCTTCACCGGTCACCGCCGGGCAGGACCTCGAGCGTGCCGGTTCCGACCCGCACCACCTCGCCGCCGACCGTGACCCGCTCGACGGCGTCGGCGCCGCCGTACGCGCCGATCGAGATGGCGCTGGGGCGGCCGGTGAAGCGGCCCTGCGCCAGCGTCACCCGCTCACCGTCGCCGAGACGGCCGCGGCTCATCAGGTACGCGGCCACGCATCCTGCTGCGCTGCCCGTCGCGACGTCCTCCATCAGGCCGTCGTTGTTCCAGTGACGACCCTCGGGCGTGGCGGCGTCCAGCAGGTAGGCGAACTGCGCGCCGCGTGCCTCCAGGAAGCCGGTCAGATCGCGGTGCGCGATCCTCGCCCCGGCCAGCGCCTCGGCGCGCACCGGAACGATCAGGTAGCGCAGGCCGGTGGACCAGACCTCGGGCGGCAGCGCCTCGTCCAGGTCGTCCGGCGCCAGGCCGAACGCCGCCGCGATCGCGTCCCGGTCGCCGGCCGGCGGGCGCGCGACGAGCTCGGGGCGGCCCGTCTCCAGGAGTGCGGCCACGCGTCCCGGCGCGCTCCGGCGGGTGCTGACCTTGACGGCGCCGGCCGGGAGCGCGAACGTCCACGCGCGGTACCGCTCGGCCGTGGGAGCGTCGAGGTCGTGCAGGACGGCGGCGGCGCCCAGGACGGGGTGCCCGGCGAAGTCGAGCTCCTCGATCAGGTCGAAGACCCTGGCCTGGATCGCGTCGCCCGAGCGGCGCACGAAGATCGTCTCGAAGTGCCGGAGCTCCTGGGTGATCAGGGACATCTGGGCGGCGCTCAGCGGTGGCGGGTCGACGAAGACCGCCAGGCTGTTGCCCGAGTACGGCCCGTCGGCGAAGACGTCGACGTGGTGGTAGGCGACTGGCATGCGCCTCAGCCTAGGAAAGTGCCCATCCCATTGAGAAGCGCAATATTGCTATGCGAGCCATAATGCTTGCTTATGGCACATGACCTTGAGATCGCCGACCTGCGGTCGTTCGCGACGGTGGTCCGCGCGGGCAGCATCACCAGGGCGGCCCACGCGCTTCAGCTCAGCCAGCCCGCCGTGAGCCAGCGCATCCATCGCCTGGAGCGCGCCGCGGGCGACCGCCTGCTCGTCCGCGACGCCCGCGGCACCCGGATCACCCCCGCCGGCGAGAAGCTCCTGGCCTACGCCGAACGCATGCTCGCCCTCCACGACGAGGCCCGCGCCTCCATCGACGCGCAGGGCGACCAGGCCACCGGGTCCCGCACCGTCGGCCTGCTCGAAGATCTCGCCGTCACCACGCTGCCCACCACGCTGGCCGACTTCGCCGCCCTGCATCCGGGCATCGACCTGGAGGTGGTCATCGGCCCGGCCCAGGCCCTCCGCGAGCGCGCCGAACACGGCCGGCTGGACCTCGCGCTCGGCGACCCGTCCGTCATGCCGGACGCCGCGGTCCGCTGGCGCCGCCGGGTGCCCCTCGCGTGGGCCGCCGCGGCGTCACTCGACCCGGCGCTCGACCCGCTGCCGCTGGTGATGTTCTCCATGCCCTGCCATTGGCGCGCGCCGGTGCTCGACGCGCTCAACCAGCGGGGCCGCCGCTGGCGCATCGCCTTCCAGAGCACGAGCCTCGCCGCCGTCCAGGCCGCGATCTGCGCGGGCATCGGTGTGGGCACGCTGCTGGCCGGCAACGTCCCGGCCCATGCCGTACGGCTCGGCAGCCGCCACGATCTGCCGCCGGCGCCCCAGGTCGAGATCGCCATCACCAGGCGGCCGGGCACGGAGAACGACGCGGCCGTCGACAGCCTGGAACGCCTGCTCCGCCAGTCCGTCGCCGCCGACCACGGAGCCTGATCCTGCCGGGGGTCCACGCGGTGAAAGTTTCACCTGGATCCCCGACTTCGTCCATGGTCAGCGCGGTGGCCGCGCCTCCGGGCGCCGGGACGTCCTTGCGGAGCATCCGGGGCGGGGGGATCTTGGGAGCGCTCCCAAATCACCCGGAGAACATACATGGCAATCCACCGGAACCCGTGGCGCAGAGCGTTGACGGCGGCAGCGGCCGTCCTGCTCGCCGGATTCGGGCTCGCAACCGTCCAGACGGCCGCTGACGCCGCCGTGTCGTGTACGGCCACGTACTCCAAGACCTGGGACAGCGGCGGCGGCGCGTTCGGCGCCACCATCACGGTGACCAACACCGGTGACCCGTTGACGACCTGGGCGCTGAGCTTCGACTTCCCCAACAGCCAGGTGATCACCCAGATGTGGGAGGGCACGCCCACCCCGGCGACGCCCACGCCGGCGGGTGCGGTCATCACCATCAACCCGCTCTCCTACAACGCGGCCAAGGGCACCGGGGTGACCTGGACCGTCGGCTTCAACGGCACCTACACCGGCGGCGTCAACAACAACCCGCCCAGCGTCTCGTGCACCGGCAACGGTGGCGGAAGCACGCAGCAGGCCCTGGTGGTCTCCCCGACCGGCGTGAGCGTGCCCGAGGGCGGCACCGCCGGCTACACGGTCCGCCTGCGCTCCCAGCCGTCCGGCAACGTGACGGTCACCAGCACCGCCGGCACCGGTGACAACGACATCACCGTGAGCGCCGGCGCCTCCCTGACCTTCACCACGGCCAACTGGAGCACCCCGCAGACCGTGACGCTCCGCGCCGCGGAGGACTCCGACACCGCCAACGGCACCCGGCCGATCACCGTCGCCTCCTCGGGCCTGCCCTCCGTCACCGTGAACGCCACCGAGGCCGACAACGACGGCGGCACCGGTGGGGCGGCCCCCGCACTGCACGTCTCCGGGAACAAGCTGCTCACCGCCGGCGGCGCCACCTACCGCATGCTCGGCGTCAACCGGGCCAGCGGCGAGTTCGCCTGCGTGCAGGGCAAGGGCATGTGGGACAGCGGCCCCGTGGACCAGGCCTCGGTCAACGCGATGAAGGCCTGGAACATCCACGCGGTCCGCATCCCGCTGAACGAGGAGTGCTGGAACGGCACCAACGGCTCGCCCAGCGGAGCGACGTACCAGCAGAACGTCAAGGAGTACGTGAACCTGCTGGTCGCCAACGGCATCACGCCGATCGTGGAGATGCACTGGAACTACGGCCAGTACACCGGGCAGGGCGCCGGCTGCTCCGACACCACGGCGACCTGCCAGAAGCCGATGCCCGACGCCCAGTACGCGCCGACGTTCTGGACCGGGGTGGCCAACATGTTCAAGGGCAACAACGCGGTCGTCTTCGACCTGTTCAACGAGCCCTACCCGGACGCGGCCGCCAACTGGAACGCGACCGCCGGCTGGACCTGCTGGCGCGACGGCGGCACCTGCACCGGCATCGGCTATCAGGTGGCCGGCATGCAGTCACTGGTGAACACGGTACGCGCCACCGGCGCGACCAACGTCATCATGCTCGGCGGCCTGGCCTGGTCCAACGACCTGAGCCAGTGGCTGACCTACAAGCCGAACGACCCGACGGGCAACCTGATGGCCGCCTGGCACACCTACAACTTCAACACCTGCTCCAACACCTCCTGCTGGGACAGCCAGGTCGGGGCGGTCGCCGCGAAGGTGCCCGTGCACGCCGGTGAGATCGGCCAGAACTCCTGCGCTCACGACTACATCGACCAGGTGATGGCGTGGGCCGACGGGCACGGCGTCGGATACACGGCCTGGACGTGGAACCCGTGGGGCTGCAGCGGCGGGAACGTGCTCATCACCGACTACAACGGCACCCCCACCAGCACGTACGGAGAGGGCTTCAAGGCCCACCTGCTCACCCAGAACCCGCTCTCCTAGAACCACTGGGCCGGGCCCGTCGCCTGGCGGGCCTGGCCGGTGGTCAGGACCATGCGGAAGCGGGCCTGGCCGGAGAGCATCTTCCGGAACGCCGCCCCGGCCTCCTCCAGCGGGGCCTCCTCGATCCACGCCCGGACGCCGGTCTGGGCGGCGAACTTCATGGTGTTCTGGGTGTCGACCGCGATGCCGGAAGCGTGGCCGTACACCCGCCTGGCCCCGTTCACCAGCTGCAGGGGCGTGACGTTCAGCGGTTCCATGTCGACGCCGACGACGACGAGCTCGCCGCGGCGTCCCAGCCCGTCGACCGCCGCGGACATCAGCGCGGCGTTGGTCACCGTCGCCAGCACCACCTTGGCCCCTCCGCGGGCCCGCAGCGCGTCGGCGATCTGCTCGGCGGAGCTGTCGATGTAGTGAGCCGCGCCGAGCTTGTGAGCCAGCGACGCCTTCTCGGAGCCGCGGGCGATCGCGACCGTGTCGAAGCCCATCTTCGCGGCGAACTGGACGCCCAGGTGGCCCAGGCCGCCCAGGCCGAGGATCGCGACGGTGTCGCCGGAACGCGCGGAGCTGCGGCGCAGCGCGTTGTACACGGTCACCCCCGCGCAGGCCAGAGGCGCGGCCTCCACCGCCGTGAGCTCGTCCGGGACGGCGGCCAGGGCGACGGCCGGCACCACGACGGAGTCGGCGTACCCTCCGGCGTACGCGACCCCCGGCACCTGAAGCTCGGGACAGAGGATGCCGTCGCCCTCCCTGCAGGCGTCGCAGTGCCCGCAACTGCCTCCGTACCAGCCGACCGCCACGCGATCACCGACGGACCAGCCGGTGACCTCGCCGCCGACGGCGGCGATGCGCCCCGCGATCTCGTGCCCTGGCGTGAGGGGAAAGGTGGTGCCCGGGATGTTCCCGGAAGTGATCAACACGTCGGAGTGGCAGACCCCGCACGCCTCGACGGTGACCCGCACCTGGCCCGGCCCCGGTTCGCGGGTGTCCACCTGAATCAGTGTCAGGTCGCCCCCGGGCTCGGCGACCTGGATGGAACGGTCCACAGCAGGAGAGGACATGTCGCCTCCTCTTCTTCTCGTGGGACGGCAGTGGCCTCATGGGAAGCCCTCACTGGTCCACCGTTTCCAGTTTCACCTCATCTATGTCGGTGTGGGGCGGGTATCACGGTCGGCCCCCGCCCCTTCGGGTTGATCAGTTCTTGGTGTCCTTGGCGAGCGAGCCGCAGGTGTAGCCCTTCTCCCGCTCGGGGTCGAGCTGGATGCTGCCGAGGTTGGTCGTCTCCATGGGCCGGCGGAAGGTCTCGTACTTGTCGCAGTCGTAGAAGACGTACGTGCCGTCGCTCTCGCCGAGCAGCATCATCCAGCGACCGTCGTAGAGCGGCTTGTCGTCCTCGGCGTTCTTGAGGATGGTCCACTGGTCCTGGAAGCCGACGTAGCCCAGCAGTTCGTTGGCCTGGCCGGTCTCCTGGACCTCCACCGCGCCCCGGACCATCGCCAGGATGAGCAGGCAGCCCAGGCCGATCCCGGTGAGGGCGCCGACGAGGACCTTCATGCCGGCACGCCCGACCGGCCTGCGGCGCATCAGCCGGAACGGCACCAGGAACGTCAGCACGCCGAGCCCCACGGCGATGACCACCATGACGGCGAGGTCGAGATCGCCGAGGATGTTGAACAGCCCCCAGTAGGTCGCACCGCACCACAGCGCGGCGATCACGGCGGAGATCCACGGACGCCGCCGGACGGTGCCGACCAGCCTGCCGAGCGCGCCACCGGCCAGCTTGTCGGCCAGCCACCACAAGCCGGTGAGGAGGCCGAGCGCGGGGATGCCGACCAGCATGATCAGGACCAGGGTGCCCATGAGCCGGCCCAGGAGCACGGACTGGTCGATGCCCGCCTGCTCCGGGTTGATGCCGAAGACGCCGTACATCTCCTGGACGCCGAGGTAGAGCAGCGCGTAGAGGCCGACGCCGATGGGGACGATGACGGAGCTGATGCGCTCGAGCATCCTGAGAACGCTGCCGTCGCCGCTCTCCTCCGGAGAGGCGTCCTTCTCGGGAGGCGGGGATATATCAGTGCGGTCTTCCGCAACCTGGAGCATGGACATGGCGCACGAAGATAGAGCCCGGGCGTTGACGAATTATTGACGGAACATATATGCCTTCGGTGCGAGACCGGAATGTCCGGCGCTGCGCCTCGCCGCCGCGGTCACGGTGCCGCCCAGGTGAAGCCGGGCATCACGCTGCGAGCGGCGCCCCGAACCATCGTGACAGTGCCGTGCGGAGGCCCTCGCGGTCATCAGAGCCGGGACGGGGCGACGCCGAGGCCCAGGCGATGTAGCAGTCCGGGCGCAGGAGCAGTCCGGTGACGGACGCGGCGGAGCCATCGGGGCGCGTCGTGACCGGGTCCTGGAGGCGGGCCGTGACGACGTCCACCCGGTCGCGCCATCCCGAGACCTCCCCGGCGAGCGATTCCTGCTCGGTCAGGTCCACCAGGAGGGGCCGGGCCTCCCCGGTCAGGCCGGCGAGCCGGACGGGGCCGGTTCCGGTGTCCAGCAGCAGGTCCGGGGCCCACCGGCCGATCAAGGGGTGGGCGTCGTCACCCGCGCCCATCTCGTAGCGGAGGTCGGCGCCGGCCATCATGTCCGCGATGTGCTGGACGTTGCGCCGGTCGGCGAGGAACTCGGTGAACAGCACGCGCAGCGCCGTGACCTCGGCGCCTGGGGCGATCAGCGCCGACTGGGACTGGGTGTGCATGACCACCCGTTCGGAGGCCGGCCGCCGTTCGGTCTCGTAGCTGTCCAGCAGCCCGAGCGGGGCCCAGCCGCGGATCTCGGCGGCGAGTTTCCAGCCCAGGTTCACCGCGTCCTGCAGGCCCAGGTTGAGACCGGGCCCGCCGATCGCGCTGTGCACGTGCGCGGCGTCGCCGACCAGCAGGACCCGGCGCTCCCGGTACCGGTCGGCGATGCGCGTGTTGCCACCGACCAGCGTGCGCCGCAGGAAGGGGCCGTCGCCCGCCGGCTCGCCGAGCGGCACGTCGGCGTCGAGCACCCGCCGGACGCTGGCGCGCATCTCGTCCAGGGACAGTGGCCGCTCGTCGCCGGGTGGGTCAGAGGGCCACTCGGTGGTGGCCACCAACGGCGTCCTGCCGGGGAACGGGGCGTACACGAACAGCCCGCGCTCGGTGCGGTGGTGCAGGAACGGCGGGATGTGCCCGTGGCCGGGCACGTTCAGGCCGCCCGTGGCCGGATCGACCATCGACTCCGGCACCGTGGCGTGCACGGTGCGGGAGACCGTGCCGTCCCTGGTCACGCCGGGGAAGCCGATGCCGGCCAGCTTGCGCGTCAGGCTGCCGCCGCCGTCCGCCCCCACCAGGTAGCCGGCGTCCATCCGGTAGGCGCCGGCCGGTCCCATGACCTCGACCGTGACCGCGTCGTCCCGCTGTGACAGCCCGGTGATCTCGTGTCCCCGGCGGATCTCTACGCCCAGCTCGAGCGCGCGCTCCTCCAGGACCGCTTCGATGCGCGGCTGTGGCACGCCCAAGAGATAGAGCGGATTGTCCTCCAGCATGCTCAGGTCCAGCGGGAGCGCGCCGAACACGTAGACAGGCGCCGGTTGCGGCGGCTCCTTGGAGCCGCTCAGGCGCTCGTACAGGCCGCGCCGTTCGAGCAGCCGCACCACCTGGCCGACCAGGCCGTTGGCGCGGATCTCGCCGATGCGTTCCGGCAGCCGCTCCAGCACCACCGGCCGTACTCCGGCGAGGCTCAGTTCGCAGGCCAGCATCAGCCCGTTCGGGCCTCCTCCGACGATGACGACATCGGCAGACATGGCGTTCCTCCTGAAAATGGGCATGACGGGGCGACCGGCGGCGTGCCGGTTGCTCACTGTGGGGTGTGCGGGGTTCGCGTCAGGGGACGGGCAGCCCCGCCGACACCTGCCGGAGTGCGTCGATCAGCAGGTCCGTGATCGGGGCGGCGGAGTGGGCGCGCATCCAGCGGCCGGTGACCGTGCTCCTCCGCGATCTGCCGGGCGCGCTCCAGGTGCCGGAAGGCGATCGCCTCGCTCTTGCTGGAGAAGTAGTTGTTGAACGTGCGCGAAGACACGCCGACCTCGGCGGCGATGTCCTCCACGCGGACGTTGTCCAGCCCGCGCTCCACGCAGAGGCGGATGGCAGCCCAGCTCAACGCGATGCGGGTCGCCCGCTTCTTACGCTCCCGCAGCCCTTCGACGCTCACACGGCCACAGTACCTATTTTTGCGCGATCAGAAAAGATGCGCGCTCAGCAAATATTTGCCGATAATATACAACCGATCGGTCGTTAATATAGTTTGAGCCCATGACACAAGACGGCCGCCGGCTGCGCGGGTTGCGCAGCCGGGAGGCGATCCTGGAGCAGGCGGTGGGCCTGGCCTCCGTCGAAGGGCTGGACGGGCTCTCCCTGGGGCGGCTGGCGACAGCGACCGGCACCAGCAAGTCCGGATTTTTCGCCCACTGGCGGGACAAAGAGCAACTGCAGCTCGACGCCGTGGAGTGGGCCGCGCGCCAGTGGACCGAGCACGTCGTGGCACCGGCCCTGCGGGCCCCCGCCGGCGTGCGGCGGCTGTTCGCGCTGCACGAAGCGCGGCTGACGTTCTACGACGACGGCGTGCTGCCGGGCGGGTGCTTCTTCTTCACCGTGCAGGCCGAGTTCGACGACCGTCCCGGGGCCGTGCGCGACCGCGTCGCGCGGTCCATGCGCGAGTGGCAGGAGTTCATCCGGCGGCAGGTGGCGGAGGCCGTCGCGCTGGGCGAACTCGCCGAGAGCGTGGACCCTGCGCAGCTCGCGTACGAGATCGACGCGCTCGGCGAGATGGTCATCATCCACTCCCGCCTGCACGGCGGGCCGGACTCGCTCCGGCACGCCCGCCGCGCCGTCCTGCAGCGCCTGCGCGCCCTCTGCCCCGACCCAGCACTTCTCCCGGAGAACTGATCATGATTGACGACGGCGTCTACGAGCCCGTGCAGGTGCATTTCGACGATCTCGACGCCATGGGCCTGCTGCACAACTCCCGGTACGCCCTGCTCGTCGAGCGGGCGATCGGCGCGTACTGGCAGCGCCTCGGCTGGACGCCCGATCCGGCGCGGTCGGCGTTCAAGGACGTGTTCCTCGCCGTACGCGAGTTCAAGGTGACCTACCACGCACCCATCGCCGGGGCGGGCGAGCAGCTGGTGCACTTCTGGCTCGAGCGCATGGGCCGCACCAGCGGCGTGTACGGCTTCCGCGTGCTCTCGGCCGACCGGGCGGTGATGCACGCGGACGGCTACCGGGTCAACGTCAACCTGGACCCGGCCACGTTCCGGCCGGCGCCGTTCAGCGACGAGCTGCGTACCGCCGCCGAACCCCTGCTCCGGACGGCGGCGGCATGCTGAGGTCCCGCCGGGTCGCCGGGCCGGCGGCCGGAACTGCCTGGCGCGGTGGGCAGGTGGCTCTGGGCCGACCTGGATCGAGCTGGCTTGTGGCGGAAAGTCGCATTTCGCCACGTCCCGTCGCCCTATGATCATCGGTACCTGGAAGACCGGAGCCGCGAGAAGGGATCGTCCGGTGGGGGACAGCTTTGACGCCTGGAAGGCCAGCATCGACACGACCAAGCCCAGCATCGCCAGGGCTTATGACGTCGTCCTGAACGGGAAGGACAACTTCGAGGTCGACCGCGCCTTCGTCGCCGAGATCGCGAAGGTCGTCCCCGAGATCTACGACGTGGCCGCCTACAACCGGCAGATCCTCGGCCGGGGCGTCCGGTACATGTGCGCCGAGGGCGTCACCCAGTTCATCGACCTCGGCTCGGGCCTGCCGACCGTGGAGAACACCCACCACGTCGCGCAGCGGGCGAACCCGGAGGCGCGGGTGGTGTACGTCGACAACGATCCGATGGTGCTGGCACACGGGCGGGCGATGCTGGCGGAGAACGAGAACACCGCGGTCGTCACCTCCGACCTGCGCGACCCGGCGTCGATCCTCGCCGACCCGGCCGTTCGCAAGCTCATCGACTTCGACCGGCCGGTGGGCGTGATGCTGGTCGGCATCCTGCACCACCTGCACGACGAGGAGGACCCCAGGGGGATCGTCGAGGCGTACATGGCGGCGGTGCCGCCGGGCAGCCACCTGTTCATCACGCACTTCTGCGACTCCAGCCAGGAGGCCCGGGACGCGGAGAAGAAGTACCTCGCGCTGCTCGGCACCGGCCGGTTCCGGACTCCTGAGGAGATCACCGCCTTCTTCGACGGCTTCGAACTGCTGGAGCCGGGCCTCGTCCCGCTGCCGCTGTGGCGACCGGACGAGCCGGTGCCGGCGGACCTGACCGTGGGGCAGCGGCTCATGTACGGCGGCATCGCCCGTAAGGGATAGCGGAAGCGGGCGGGTTCAGGTGAGCCCGCCGAAATCGATGACCCGCCAAGGAGCGTCGTCCGACTGCCTGCCCACCAGAAAGGTGTAGGGGAAATGGCGGTCGTCATCCGGAGGCTCTTCATTGCACCGGCGGACCTCGATGTCGACGTAGACCCTCCGGACCTGCCGGTAGCCGCCGGGCCCGTACTCGTCGGGAGTCGGTTCACCGACCTCGGAGATTTTGACGTCGGCCCATGTGCCGATCGGATCAGTGGGCCAGTGGTGGACGCGCTCGTAATAGGACGGCGCCGACAAAGCGCGGACCGCATCGTGGTCACGCGCCTGGACGGCGGCCAGGTATGCGCGGACCACCGCGTCGGCGGACGCGCCGGGCTTCGGCAGAACAACCGGCGGCCCCTGCGAAACGGCACACGTGGCACAGCCGCTGCCGAAATTCACGAATAACAGGGTGAGCAAGGTCGCGGCCATGTGTCTTACCCTCATTCGCGCAATCCTCGCGTCCTTCGCGGGTTCCTCGGCACCGCCGGGGAACATTCCGTACGAGAGCATGAGCAGGGGGAACGAGTCGGGCCGCACGGGCAGGGGCCGCCACGGGGAGCGGTGGCGCGTGCGTGGCGTCGTGCTGCCCACCGAGGAATGGGCCGAATTCTGGATCACGGACGGCAGGCTCACGTGCGAGCCGGTGCCCGGCGCCACCACCGTTGTGGACGGTGGCTGGCTGCTGCCGGGGCTCGTGGACGCGCACACGCACCCCGGCGCCCTGCGTCCGGGCGACCCGCTCGACCCGGCGCTGCTCCGGCAGCACGGACGTGACCATCTGGCGGCCGGAGTGACGCTCCTGCGCGTCCCCGGTTCGGCCGACCGGCTCCCCGCGTGGTTCGGGGCGGAGCCGGACCAGCCGCGCGTCGTCTCGGCCGGTCGCTGGCTGGGCCTGCCCGGCATGTTCTACGACGGGTGGACGCGGCACGTCGGCGAGGCGGAGCTGGCGGACGCGGCGGTCGAGGAGGCGCGCGCGTCCGGGGGCTGGTGCAAGGTGTACGCGGACTGGGTGGTCGGCGAGGAGGGGCTCGATGCGCCGCCGCTCCCGGCCGGCCTGCTCGCCGAGCTGACCCGGCGGGTGCACGCCGTGGGCGACCGGGTCGCTGTGCACGCGCAGACGGAGGCGGGCGCGCGGGCCGCGGTGGCGGCCGCGGTGGACAGTCTCGAGCACGGGCTGGGCCTCGACCCGGCTCTGCTGGACCGGATGGCCCGCGGGCGGACGGCCCTGGTGCCCACGTTCACCGTCTGGGAGACCTTCGAGCAGGTCGCCCGCGCCTCGGGGTCCGACCGGTTCCGCGAGTGGTTCCGGTCGGCCCACGCGCGCCTGGGGCCGCTGGTGTCGGCCGCGTACGAGGCCGGGGTGACGGTGCTGGCCGGGACCGACAGCTACGGGACGCCCGAGCTCCCGCACGGACGGGTGGCCGGCGAGGTGCGCCGCCTGGCGGCGTCCCCGATGCCCGCCGTGGCGGCGATCGGCGCGGCCTCGTGGACGGCGCGCTCCTTTCTCGGCTTCCCCGGGCTCGGGCACGGCGCTCCCGCCGACCTGGTCGCCTATGACGTGGACCCGCGCTCCGACCTCGCCGCCCTGCACTGCCCGGCGCGCGTCATCCACCGCGGCCGGATCATCCGCTGAGCCCCGGCGCGCTGGGCCCCCGTCTGCGGAGCCGCCGCCCGCTGGCCTCCGTCTGTGGAGCCGCCGTCTGCTGAGCCCGTGGCTATGCCTGGCCCTCTTCCGGCAGGCCGTTGTCGAACTGCTGCGGCTGTACGGGCCTGTGCGGCTTGCCCCGCTCGCCCTTCACCAGGGCGGCGGTGTCGGGGTAGTCGGTGACGAAGGCGTCCACGCCCAGGTCCAGGTGCGCGCGGTACTCCGCCGGCGCGTCCCCATGGTCGATCGGGTTCTGGCCGCGGCGCAGCTGGAGGGGCAGGTACTGGTTCTCGCTGCGGAAGGTGTACACGCCGATCTTCAGCCCCGCCTTGTGCGCGTCGGACACCAGCGTCGTCGGGGTGCCCGAGCTGCCGTCCCGGTTGATCGGGATCACCGATGACTTGTCCGGCCCGATCCACTGCGCGTACTTGGCGATCTCCGCCAGCCCTTCGGGCTTCATCATGTCCGCGTAGGTCGTCGGGTCCCCGGCCGCCGTCAGGTCGTACGGCCGGCCGGTGGTGCCCAGCGCCTGCCAGAGCGGCACGCGCAGGTCCCTGGCCACCCGCTTGAGGCTGGACGGCTCGAACGACTGGACCACCACCGGGCTGTTCGGCCGGTCGAGCCCGTTGCGCTTGACGGTCTCGATCAGTGGCTCCTCCAGCGGCAGCCCGATCGACCTGAAGTAGGTCGGGTGCTTGGTCTCGGGGAAGACGCCGACCTGCCTGCCGTACTGGCGCGAGAGCCGCTTGGCCAGGTCGAGCACCTCCTGGAAGGTGAGCACCGGGTAGTAGCCGTTGTACACCGTGTTGCGCTGGCGGATGGCGGGCAGCCGCTCGACCGCGCGCAGGGTCTTCAGCTCGGCCAGCGTGAAGTCCTCGGTGAACCATCCGGTCACGTTGCGCCCGTCGACGACCTTGGTGGTCTTGCGGGCGGCGAACTCGGGACGCAGCGACACGTCGGTGGTGCCGGAGATCTCGTTCTCGTGCCTGACGACCAGCACGTGGTCCTTGGTCGGCACGAGATCGGGCTCGATCCAGTCGGCGCCCATGGCCACGGCCAGCTCGTACCCGCCCTGTGTGTGCTCGGGGCGGTGGCCCGCCGAGCCGCGGTGGCCGATGATGACGACCTGCGACCGGTCGGGGGCGGCCTCCGCCGCGGCCGGAGCCGCGGCGGCTCCGGCCAGGGGGGTGAGGACGGCGAGGGTGGTGGCTGCGAACTTACGCACGTGGGACTCCCTGCGGTGTCCGCACCGGAGACTCTCACCGGTGATCACCGCGGCCATTATGGTAAGGACCGAAACGCCGTTTTGGGCCAATAATGGCGGAATATCCGGTAACGAGCTCGAGCAGACCTCGGCTAGAGAGTCGAGGTCTGGGCGGCGTCGGCCGGCTGGGTCGGCGCCGGCTTGGCGGGGATGCGCTTGCCCAGGGTGACGAAGAGCAGGACCAGACCCACGGTCAGGAGGATGTGGCCCAGTCCGGCGACCCCCGCGATGGCCTCGTTGCCGGCATGGCCCAGCACCGTCAGGGTCCCGTGGAGGGTCATCATGGCGACGGTCACCGCCAGGCCCGCGTTGTAGATCCAGAAGAACCAGCCGAAGAGGCGGCTGGAGGTCAACGCGAACAGCTTCTCCAGGACGAGGACGAGGAGAAAGAAGAGCATCCCGAGCGCCAGCAGGTGCGTGTGGACGACGCCGAGCTGCGTGTCGCCGGTGAAACCGGTCAGCTTGGTGATCTCGCGGTAATAGAGGCCGCTGACCACGCCGAGGATCATGTAGACGTGGGCAACGTTGAGGATCTTCCTCATGGGTGCTGACCTTCGCTCTCACGCAGGGCTGGACCGTAGTCCGGTTTTGTCTTGAGGAGTATCGGGCTAAAGATCCGTTTTCGCAATTCCGGTCAGCTGATCGAGCAGGTGCCGGCTGAGGAACGACAGCTGGGCTTCGATGGCCTGCTCGTGCATCTCCGCGAAAGGCGCGTAATGGCTGCCGGGCAGGCGGACCAGCTCCGCGCCGGGCGCTCGGCGCGCCGCATCGATCGCGGGTCCCGGGGGAGCGCTCTGGTCCTGATCGCAGGTGAGGACGAGCAGCGGGCTCCGTACGCGGGACGCGTCGCGGCCCGGCTGGTAGAACGCGAGACGGAGCGCGGAGCGGGCCGCGACCTTCTGCTGCCAGTCCGAGTATCTGCTGTCAGGGTCGAGCGCGTCCGGGCCGTCCAGCGCGTCCGGCGTGACCAGCATGGCGACGGTTCCCGGCTCGCCGGCGAGCGGCACCAGCAGGGGCCGCCGCCGGCCGGCCAGGGCCCCGACGGCGTCGGCGATGCCCCTGCCGGTGAAGCGCAGCATCGCGAGGGGCTTCTGGTGGCTCGTCACGCTGCGCATGGCGGCGAGGCCGCCGACGTTGGGCGTCTGGGCGATCACCGCCGCGAGCCGCGGATTGCGTGCCGCCACGCGGATGACGTGACCGCCGGACGCGGAGAACCCCCAGAGTGCGAGCCTGTCGGCGTCCACGCCCGGCAGGGTCGCGGCGAACGCGATCGCGGCCTCCCAGTCGGCCAGCAGGTTCTTGACGGGGAGAACGAGATGCGGTTGTCCACCGCTCTTCCCGACACCGCGGTAGTCGAAGGCGAGAACGCTGAAACCGGCATCGTGAAATCGCTTGGCGAACAGGTCGGTGGCCGGCTCCTTGGGCACCGCGAACCCGCCGGCCATGATCACACATGCGCCGTTCGTTCCGGGATAGTGCCAGGCGGCGCATTCGGTGCCGCCGCTGGCGAAGCGAACCGCCTGCCGCGCGCCGGCCTCTGCTGATGTCATGGCTAAAGTGAACCACTTGGTTCTCAAATTGTCCATCAAGCCGACGCCGCAGCCTCTTCCCGCTCCAGCGCACGGATCAGGGCCTCGAACCCGGCGGCGATCCCCTCCGCGTCACGGCTGGTCCGCCACTCCACCAGGAAGCCCCGGAGCGTCCCGAGGATCATCTCGGCGACCTCGAACTTGCGCTGCTCGGACCAGGTCTCCGGACAGAGCGCCACCAATGAGGGCAGATAGAGCCGCGACGCCTCCCGGCCGAGCCAGCCGTAGCGGCCGGGGTCGTACATCGCCAGACCGATGGCCTGGTCGAGCAGGCGCAGGCCCGGATCGTCCCCGCTGAGCACGGGCCACATGGCGCGTACCCGAGCGGCCAGCGTCCGGTCGGCGGGTCCGGCGGTGGCGACGGCCATGGCGTTGACGGTGCGCCTGTCGCGCAGCTTGAGTACGGCCTGCTTGAGCAGGTCGTCGGCCCCGTCGAAGTGGTAGAGCAGCACCTTGTGCGTGGTGCCGGCCGCCCGCGCGGCCCGCCGGAGCGAGAAGTCCACCAGCCCGTTGACCGCGAGATCGTCGGTGACCCGGTCGAGGAGTTCGCGGCGCCTGGCCTCGCCGCGCGGCGACCCCGCCGACCGCCGGTAGCCTGCCCGTCCTGGTGAGCCGTCGTCGGCGGAGGTGTTCAGATCGGAAGCTTCCACGATCACGGATCCTCACATAGTGAATCCGCGACCTCCAGCGATCGTGGATCGCGGGTCGTCATGGCGGTTCGATGTCCTGGCGGGGCTGCTCACGGCGGTGCCGGCAACTGGCGTAGCTCCGTCCGCTCATCGTAGCTTGGTAGGAGGTTGCGCCTCCCAGCAGGGAGAATGCCGGTCGTGGCGAGATCGCGGCCGGTTGACGCAGCATCCGAGTGCTGAATCCCGAGAGCCGCCCTCGCCCGCAGCCGGAGGCAGGCATGTCATAGCAGCCGGAAGAGAATCCAATGAGCACACCCAAAGTCGCCGTGATCACCGGCGCGTCCCAAGGCATCGGCGCGGCACTGGTGGCCGCGTACCGCAAGCTCGGCCACGCGGTCGTCGCGAATGCTCGAACGATCGCGCCCTCCGATGACCCCATGGTTCGGACCGTCGCCGGCGACATCGCCGCCCCGGCCGTCGGCGCGAGCGTCATCGGGGCGGCGCTCGACGCGTTCGACCGCGTGGACACGTTGATCAACAACGCCGGCGTGTTCATGTCCAAGCCGTTCACCGAGTACACCGACGAGGACTACGAGCTGGTGACGGGGGTCAACCTGCGAGGGTTCTTCGAGATCTCCCAGCGGGCCATCGACGTGATGCTCGCCCAAGGTGGCGGACACGTGGTCAACATCACGACCACCTTGGCCGAGTACGCCGACAGCGGCGTGCCGGCCGCGCTGGCGGCGCTGACCAAGGGCGGCCTCAACTCGGTCACCAAATCCCTGGCCATCGAGTACGCCTCGCGCGGCGTCCGGGTCAACGCGGTCGCGCCCGGCGTCATCCGCACCCCGATGCACCCGGCCGAGACCCACGAGTTCCTGGCCGGCCTGCACCCGGTGGGCCGGATGGGGGAGATCCACGACGTCGTGGACGCGATCGTCTACCTCGAGACGGCGTCGTTCGTCACGGGCGAGATCCTGCACGTGGACGGCGGCCAGAGCGCCGGTCACTGAGTGCGCCGGGAAGGAAGCAGCATGGCCGGCACCGAGACCCAGATCCTGCGCACCGTCCTGGACCGGTGGGCGGCCGCGGTCAACGCACACGACTCCACGCGCGTCGCCTCGTACTTCACCGACGACGCGATCTCCCACCCTCCCTTGAGGTTTCGTCAGCGGCCGTCGACTCGCTGCGATGCCTCACCGAACACCCAGGGCGAGGTCTGCCCGATGAAGTCGGCGGGGAACCCGGCGACGAATCCGGTGGCCTCCTCCAGCCGCCGCACCGCCTCGTCCGGCAGCTCGCAGTCGAGCGCGGCCAGGTTGTCGGCGAGCTGCGTCACGGAGCGCGCCCCGATGATGGGGTGCACGGCGCGCGACCGGGCCCGCGTCCATGCGATCGCCACCTGCGCGCTGGTGACGCCCAGCTCTCCGGCCACGTCCTGCACCACGCGTGCGACGGCCAGGTCGTGGTCGCTGATCGACTCGGCCGGGATCCGGGTGCCCGGCCCCGCGGTGCCCTGGGCGAACTTGCCCGACAGCACGCCGCCGCCCAGCGGGCTCCAGGCCGCGACGGTCATGCCGTACGACTCGGCCATGGGCAGCAGCTCGCGCTCGATGTCGCGGTTGAGCAGGCTGTAGGGCACCTGCAGGCCCGCGAAGGGCGTCCAGCCGCGCCACTCGGCCAGTGTGTTGGCCCGCGAGACGATCCACGCCGGGGCGTCGGAGATCCCGACGTACAGCACCTTTCCGGCGCGGACCACGTCGTCCAGGGCACGCATGGTCTCCTCGACGGGGGTGTGCCGGTCCCACAGGTGCACCCAGTAGATGTCGAGGTAGTCGGTGCCCAGCCGGCGCAGGCTGGTCTCCAGGGACAGGACGAGGTTCTTGCGGTGGTTGCCCGCGGCGTTGGGGTCGGCGCCGTCGCGGGAGACGGTGTACTTGCTGGCCAGCACGAAGGCGTCCCGGCGGGCCGCGAGCAGCTCGCCGAGGATCTCCTCGCTGGCGCCGCCGCGGTAGTTGACCGCCGTGTCGATCACGTTGCCGCCCGCCTCGGCGTACGCGTCGAGCATCTGGCGGCACTCGCCGATCGGTGCTCCCACCCCGCCCTGCTCGCCGAACGTCATCGCACCGAGAAACAACTCCGAGACCCGCAGGCCGGTCGATCCGAACAGCCGATAACGCATGATCAATCCCTTCAAGAGCGGTCATGTCGCATTCTGCGGCCCCTGCGGCGCGGTGGCGATCTTATGGCGAAGGTTCACTGAATTGCCCCGAATATCTCCGGCAGCCGCAGCTCGTGCTGGTGCGCCCGACCCCACGCCGGCTCCGGGTTCGTGTACCGACAGTGACCGGCCTTGTCGTCCGCGTCGAGATGGGCGATAGACTTTTCAGCAGAGGCTTGGGCCGGACAGGGGAGTGGGCCCAGGCCGGCACACGGACCGGGGGCTGGCGTGGGTAGCGGCCTGACCCAGCGCGCGGTGGCCGCGGGGATCGTGCTCGCGCTGGTCGTCGGGGCCACCTTCGTGATGTTGCTGTACTCGATGGCCGGCATGCGCCGTTCACAGCTCCAGGCCGGGCACTCCACCCAGGTCCTGGTGGTGGCCAACCGGCTGGAACGCCGGATCATGGACATGGAGACGGGCCTGCGCGGATACGCGTTCACGGGGCAGGAGCGCTTTCTTCGGCCGTGGCAGGAGGCCGTCGCCATCTACCCCAAAGAGACCGGCGAGCTGAAGAGGCTGGTCGCCGACAATCCCGCGCAGCGGGAGCGCGTGCACCGGATCGTGGCCGCGGGCGCCTCGTACATCGACGATTACACCAAGCCGCTCGTGCTGGCCGCCCGCCGCGACGCCGGCGCGGTCACGGTCACGGCGGTGGCCGAGGGGGAGCGGCGCGTGGACGCGATCCGCGCGGACTTCAGCGCGCTGGTGGCGGCCGAGCAGTCGCTGCTCGAGGCCCAGCAGCGGAGCTCCTACGAGGCCGCGCGCCGCGCCGGGGCCGTCGGGGCGGTGGGGCTGATCGCCTCCATCGCGCTGATCGCCGCGTACACGGCCTATCTCACGCGCGCGGTGGTCGCACCGGTCCGCCGCGTGGCAGCGACCGCCGGGCGGCTGGCGGGCGGCGACCTCGCGGCGCGCGTGCCGGGCCGCGGCGTCGGTGAGATCGGCCTCCTGCAGCGCAGCTTCAACACGATGGCGGCCACCCTGGCCCGCAACCGCGAAGAGCTGGCCGCCTCGCGGTCGCGTATCGTGACCGCCGCCGACCAGGCCCGCCGGCGCATCGAACGCGACCTGCACGACGGCATCCAGCAGCGGCTGGTCTCGCTCGCGCTCGAGGTCCGCACCGCCCAGGCGACGCTCACCACCGGGCCCACGACCGGGCTCACGACCGGGCTCCCGGACGACCGGACAGAGCTCGGCGAGCGGCTGAACCGGCTGGCCGACGGGCTGGGGGAGGCGGTGGACGAGCTGCGCGAGATCTCCCGCGGCATCCACCCGGCGGTCCTGAGCCGCGCCGGCCTGGGCCCGGCGCTGAAAGCGCTCGCCCGCCGCAGCCCGGTCCCGGTCGAGCTCGACCTGAACGTGCCCACCCGGCTGCCGGAGCCGGTCGAGGTGGCCGCGTACTACGTGGTCTGCGAGGCGCTGGCGAACACCGCCAAGCACGCCCGTGCGACGGTCGCGACGGTGCAGGCGGAGGCCCGGAATGGGCTCCTGCACCTCGAGGTACACGACGACGGCGCGGGAGGCGCGGCGGCCGGCGGAGGGTCGGGCCTGGTCGGAGTGACCGATCGGGTCGAGGCGCTGGGCGGGCGCATGACCATCACCAGCCCGCCCGCCCAGGGCACGACGCTCATCGTCGATCTCCCTGTCACCGGCCGGTAGGCGGTTCGGCCGTCGTTGAATTCTCGCAGCTCAGGCGGGCAGAGAGGGGGTGTGGACGCAAGTGCGACGCGGGTGGCGCTGGCGGACGACGACGTCCTGCTCCGTGAAGGGCTCGCAAGCCTGCTCACGAGCTCGGGGTTCGAGGTCGTCGGCCAGGCGGGGGACGCGCCCGGCCTCCTCGCTCTGGTCCGCGAGCAGAAGCCGGACCTCGTCGTCGTGGACATCCGGATGCCTCCCGGACACGCGACGGAGGGCCTGGAAGCGGCCCGCGTCATCCGGGAGGAGGCGCCCGGGACGGGCATCCTGCTGCTGTCGGCGCACGTCGAGGTCGAGCAGGCGATGGAGCTGATCGCCGCGGGGCAGCGGGTGGGCTACCTGCTCAAGAGCAGGGTGGTCGACGTGGGCGACTTCGTCGAGACGCTGCGGCGCATCGCCCAGGGCGGCTCGGTCGTCGACCCGAGCCTGGTCCAGGAGCTCATCGCGGCCCGCCGCAGGGACGACCCGCTGGAAACCCTCACCGAGCGGGAGCGCGAAGTCCTGGCGCTGATGGCCGAGGGCCGGTCCAACGCCGGGATCGCCCACCGGCTGTGGATCACCGAGGGCACCGTCGAGAAGCACGTACGCAGCATCATGGCCAGGATGCGGCTGCCGGAGACGGAGGACGACCACCGGCGCGTGCTCGCCGTGCTCACCTTCCTCGAATCCCGCTAGGCGACGCCGATGACCTCGTGGATCGTCCGCGCCGAGAGCTCGGACTTGGGCAGGAACGCGATCGCGGGGCTCTCGGAGATCAGGTCGGCGAAGTCGCTCTCGTCGTACGCCGAGATGAGGATGACGTTCGTACGATGGCCGTTCTGGGCCTCCAGCAGCCGCTGCGCCACGTCGAAACCGCTCTCTCCACCGAGGTCGATGTCGACCAGCGCGATGTCCGGGCGCAGCTCCTCGAACCGCGCCAGCGCATCGGCGCCCGTAGACGCCACACCGACGACGTCGATCCCCTCACGCTCCAGGAGCTGCCTCGCCGCCTGGAGAAAGTGATCGTTGTCGTCGACGATCAGACAGCACAGACCCACACGTTCAGAATCGCAGCAGGGTCCCTTCCCGCGCATTGCAGCTACCTGGAATCTCCGAACATGACCGACTTCTAAGGGTCCGGATCGGTTACCCATACGGTGAAGCGGGAAGTCCGCTTTCGTGTCCCCCCGGGCAGCCGTCGGAGGGAACACGTCGTGACCAGGATCGGGCCACAGCCGGAGCCCACGATCTCCACCCCGGCCAGTCGCCGGGGCAGAACCGGGCGGTTGATCGCCTCGGTGGCGTCCACCACGGACCACAAGGTGATCGGTTATCTCTACCTCTCGACCAGCTTCGTCTTCTTCCTCCTGGCCGGGATCATGGCGATGGTGATCCGGGCCGAGCTGGTCGCCCCGGGGCTGCAGTACGTCACGGCGGAGCAGTACAACCAGCTCTTCACCATCCACGGCACGGTCATGCTGCTGCTCTTCGCGACCCCGCTCTTCGCCGGGTTCGCCAACTTCATCATGCCCTTGCAGATCGGCGCCCCCGACGTGGCCTTCCCCCGGCTCAACATGGTGGGCTACTGGCTGTTCCTGTTCGGCGGGCTCATCGTGGTGAGCGGCTTCTGCACGCCCGGCGGTGCCGCCCCCTTCGGCTGGTTCGCCTACACGCCGCTGTCCACCGGGCACTTCAGCCCCAACATCGGCGGCGACCTGTGGGTGATGGGGCTGGCGCTCAGCGGTCTCGGCACCATTCTCACCTCGGTCAACTTCATCACCACCATCATCTCCATGCGGGCGCCGGGCATGACCATGTTCCGGATGCCGATCTTCACCTGGAACACCCTGCTGACCAGCATGATGGTGCTGATGGCGTTCCCCGTGCTGGCCGGGGCGCTGCTCGTGCTGGAGTCGGACCGCAAGCTCGGCACCCACGTCTTCGAGGCGGCCAGCGGCGGCGCGATGCTGTGGCAGCACCTGTTCTGGTTCTTCGGCCACCCCGAGGTGTACATCATCGCGCTGCCCTTCTTCGGCATCATCACCGAGGTGATCCCGGTGTTCAGCCGCAAACCGCTCTTCGGCTACATCGGCATGATCGGCGCCACCATCGCCATCGCCGGGCTGTCGATGACCGTGTGGGCCCACCACATGTTCGTCACCGGACAGGTGCTGCTGCCGTTCTTCTCGTTCATGACGTTCCTCATCGCCGTCCCGACCGGGGTGAAGTTCTTCAACTGGACGGGCACGATGTGGCGCGGTCACCTGTCCTTCGAATCGCCGATGCTCTTCGCGGTCGGCTTCCTGGTGACGTTCCTGCTGGGCGGGCTGACCGGCATCATCCTCGCCTCGCCGCCCCTGGACTTCCACATCAGCGACACCTACTTCGTGGTGGCCCACTTCCACTACGTGGTCTTCGGCACCGTGGTCTTCGCGATGTTCTCCGGCTTCTACTTCTGGTGGCCGAAGATGACCGGCAGGATGCTCGACGACAGGCTGGGCAAACTGCACTTCTGGCTGCTGTTCATCGGCTTCCACACGACGTTCCTCATCCAGCACTGGCTCGGGGTGCTCGGCTTCCCGCGCCGGTACGCCGACTACAGCCCGGCCGACGGGTTCACGACGCTCAACGAGATCTCCTCGGTCGGCGGGTTCCTGCTCGGGGTCTCGACCCTGGTCTTCATCTACAACGTCTACTGGACCTACCGCCGCTCGCCCAAGGTGGCCGTGGACGACCCATGGGGCTTCGGCAACTCGCTGGAGTGGGCCACCTCCTGCCCGCCGCCGCGGCACAACTTCACCTTTCTGCCGCGCATCCGCTCCGAACGCCCGGCCTTCGACCTGCACGTACCGCACACCGGCAGACCGCCGCTGCCCGCCGAGCCGCAGGCGGAGATCCCGCCGTCCTAGGGCCTGTTCGGGGTTCCGATCACGAGAGGGTTGTGGATTCGTCTGCGCGGTGTGGTCTGGCCTTGATAAGCCATGGGCATGGCGCGTGGTGACCTC
>NZ_JBFAHJ010000010.1:0-286058 GCF_040654115.1 Nonomuraea sp. NPDC050786 | reverse complement strand
GCCTGAAAACCCACACCACCTACAACCAAGCAACCGCATGGTCGCACCGGCAACACGACTTCGCCGCTTGACATTCCAGGTCCAGGGATGTCTGACCCGCGTTATCTCCAAACCGTCGACGCGGTATGTCACACCCTGTTCGATGCTGCCGACAGCGACGGTGACAGCCACCTCAGCTATGAGGAGTTCGCGCGCATGTACGGCGCGGCGGACATGCAGGCCGACACCGCGCGAGTCGCCTTCGACCACCTCGACACCGACAAGGACGGCGCGATCTCCCGCGAGGAGTTCTTGGCCGGCGCGAATGCCTTGCTCTCCAGCGCGGACGCCAGCCAGCCCGGCACCTGGATGCTGGGCGCGACCAGCGCCCACTGAGCGTTGCCCCATGTGACTGCGGGGATGAAGCCGGACTGCCGCGCATCGCGCCGCAGTCCGGCATCCGGCCCGCAGACGGGTGCCTGTGTCACCACCTGATGGAGCGTCGTGGTCATGCAGTTTCTGTCGGCCGGCTGAAAGCTTTCGGCTGCTCATCCCCGGACCCGCGGCAGCAACTCAGCGCGATCGAGACTCGATCAGATCGTGGAGTTGCTGAGCCACGGGATCGTGCGGGCGAGCCGCGAAGGCTATGTGCAGCCAGCCGTCCGCGTCGGTTTGGAGAAGATCGTCGCGAATGGATGGGTCGGCTCCGCGTTCCAGGAGCAGGCGGACCACGTCGAGACGACCGCCCGGGATCGCCCAGTGCAGGCCGGTCCGCCCGAGGTAGGGCGCGACGTCGGGATGGACGCCGCGGTCCAGGAACCAGCGCACGACCTTGATCCGGCCGTGCTGGCAGGCATGAACGAACGCCTCTCCCACGATCTCCTCCGGATCATCGGTCGGCGGCAACCGGGAGGGAAAGCCTGCGCCGGTGTCGGCGAGGTCGGGGCGCGCCGACGCGGCGTCCGGCCGGAGGCTGCCGTCCGCGTCGAAACAGGACTGCACGAGATCCAGCCGGCCGCAGGCGGCGTACGTCCAGAGCGCCCGCGGGACGATCGCGTGCTCGGCGAGCAGGTCGACGACCTCCGTGTTGTCATGGTAGATGGCGTTCTCCAGCGGGGTGATACCCCATTTCCGGACGCCAGGGTCGGCGCCGGCGTCCAGCAGCAGACGCACGTACTCGACCCGGTTGCAGCGAGCAGCCCAGACGAGCGGGAGATCCACATTGCTGGCCTTGCCGAGCAGGACATCGACTGCGGCGCGTGGCACGCCGAGCTCCCTCTCGAGCCGGACACCGGGGATCATCTCGGGGCCCGAGAGCATGTGCAGCAGGGTGTCGGCCTGCTCGGCGGTCAGACCGGCCAGCCGATGGGTGTCGCCGGCCAGCAGGGCTTCGGCCTCGCGGTGCAGCCGCCGCCGCTGCTCCCGGCGTTCGTCGAGATCGCGCCGGGATTTCTCGCTGAACGACACGAGCTCCTGCCAGGTCGGGAAGCCGAGCTCCCGCGCGATGATCAGCCGCGCATCGCGAAGATCGGCGGTCGCGGCGGAGGTCGCGGCGGAGGTCGCGGTGGCGTGCCGGGGCACGTAGGCCCGCAACCGTTGCAGCGCGCCGGGATCGTCGCGGCGCAACTCGACGAGGAGGGTGTCGGCCATCGAGGCGTAGGTGCCCGAACTGATCCCCAAGAGGCGGGAGACCGGCCGGTCCTCGGTGGCACTGCGGCTTTCGACGTGGGCGCGAAACTCGGCCCAGGTCCGGAATCCGTGTTCCTGAGCGAGCACGAACTGGGCGTCGCTGAGTAAGAACCGCTCGGCGGCCCGCTCACCCAGCACGTCGGCGACCCGGGCTTCGGCTGCCGCATCGCCCGCCGCGTACGCGTGATGCAGGTGCTTGGCCTGCTTGCGGTAGTACTCCAGATTCGGATGGGCCGGCAGCTCGAAATGACGATCGGACATCGCAACCTCCTCCGTCGCCGAGGCCCGCTTGCCCGGCCGGAAAGAGGTCGGTCTTGTCCGGTGCGTTGACGTGCTGCTCGAGGTGGGAAAATCCCTGCCCGCGGACTGGCAGCGTCCTCGCACGCTCCTTTCAGGATAGTGATCGGCTCTGCGCGGAGGCAACCGTTGGAAAGCGTCGAAGGTCGATCACGAGGCATCCTCACCGGTGAGGGCGCCTTGAGGGGCGCCCTCACCGTCGCGGATCAGCCGACCGCGTAGGCGCGGATGATTGTCTGGGTCACCCCGTCGGCGGCTGAGTCGATGATCGTCGCCCGGAGGGAGACGAATCCGGCCGCGGGAGGGTTCGTCAGCAGGGCGGTCCAGCCGGAGCCGCTGCGGGTGACCGGGACAGGACGCCAGGTGGCGCCGTCGTCGGCGGACATCTCCAGCCGGATCGAATTCGCCTCCGCCTTCGTGGCGCCGGGGTTGCGCTCGACCCACACGGGCATGCGGGTTCTGCTGCCCGGCCTGGCGCGGCTGGAGTCGTCCAGGCCCTCGGGGCTGTAGCGGACGGCCATCAGGGGCAGCGGCTGCTCCTTGGCGGTGGTCACGGACGCGAACGTCCAGGCCGATGTCACTTCCGTGGAGAGCGTGGCCTGCCGGTGCAGCGACGCGGTCAGCGTGTAGGCGCCGGACCCGGTGGGCAGGTCGGCGCGCAGTTCGCAGCGCTGCGGCTGGTGGACGTCGCAGTTGGCGAGGTCGGCGGTGGCCAGCGCCTTGCCGTCCTTGGCGAGAGTGGCGGTGCCGGTGGCGGTGGCGTCCGAGCCGGTTCTGTCCGGCTGCCCGTCGGCGAACATCCCCGTCCCGGCGAAGGAGAGGCTGTCGCCGGTACGGTGGCCGGCCGGCAGCAGGAACGACGGCCCGGTGACGGCGGCGTTCCAGGCTTCGCTGGTGTGGCCTCGCTTCATGAGCTTGCCGTCGTCGGAGGTCAGCGCGGTGCCGACCTGGAAGGAGCTGTCGAAGACCAGACCAGGGGTCCGATAGTGGACGAGCCTGCCGGGCAGCGCGATGCCGCCGACCGACGATATCGGGAACGTTCCCAGCGAACCGCCGATGTGCAGCCCGACCAGGGAAGCGCCCGTGGCAGCCGCTCCGGAGGCCCGGTAGGTCGCGGTGACCTTGGCCAGCTCCTTCTGCCTGGCGTGGTAGGTGGGGTCGTCAGGAAGACCGCCGCTGCGCCGGTCGACCAGGGTATAGACGTACGGGCTGGGCGAGACGTCCTTGCTGAGCCACGTGGTCGCCAGGGTGTAGGTCAGACCGGGTGACGCGGCGGGGATGACGAAGACCTGGGAGTTGACGTCAGGGCCGAAGCTGCGGGTCCAGAGGCCCCACGCGCCGTGGTCCAGCCCGAGGACGAGAACACGCTGGAGCTGGGCACTCGGATCGTCCACGGTGATTTTCACCGGCCTGCCCTGACGCGTGTCCACGGTGAACCGCTGCTCGCTGCCGTCCACCTTCAGGGGAGAGTCGGCGATCGTCAGCGCCGACTTCCCGTCGATCTTCTCGCTGATGCGGGTATAGAGGTTCCAGTTGCCTTTGGGCAGCCGTACCGTTGCGGTCCCCTCCTGGAAGGACAGCCCGTGGAGGGCACCGGTTTCGGGGTCGTAGACCTCGCCGTCCTGGGGGTTGACCGGCAGGCCCTGCCTGCCGACGACGGTGATGGCGACGTCGTGCGACTCCGGCTCCACGTATGCGCCGGCCAGCGTGCGGATCATCGTCTCGCCCGACCTGGCGGTGACCGTTCCCGGGTGGTCACCCGGGGCCTTCCCGCCCGCGTCGATGGTGAGCGTGACCGACGCTTCGCCCTTGGCCGGGACAGTGACCTGGTCGGACTGCAGCTTCAGCACCCCACCGTCCGCCGACAGGCCGAGGGTGACCGGTGCGTCGCCCTCGTTGGCGTAGGTGATCGTCCTGGTCGCCGTCCGGCCGCCGGCGCCGTTCCAGGGGAAGGCCGCCCACACGTTGGCCTGCTTGGACACGACCTGCTGCCGCAGCGCGCGTACCAGGTCGATCGTCCCGGCACCCTGCTGATAGAGCCTCGCGTCCTGGACCGGAGCGGCGCTGCCGATCAGCGCGGACTTGATCTGCGCGCCGGTCCAGTCCGGGTGGCGCTGGGCCAGGATCGCCGCCGCTCCGGCAACGTGCGGGGTGGCCATCGAGGTGCCGCTCATCACCTGGTAGCCGCCCCCGACGGCGGCGGCCGTGATGTCCACCCCGGGCGCGGTCACGTCGGGTTTGATCGCGTGGTCGCTCACGCGCGGCCCCTGGCTGGAGAAGTGGGCCATCCGGCCCTGCTTGTCCACCGCGCCCACAGTGAGTGCCGCTTCGGCGCTTCCGGGACTGAGCACACTGGCCTCGATGCCGTCGTTTCCCGCCGCCGCGACGAACAGTGCGCCGCTCTGTTCCGACAACGTGTTGACCGCCTGCTCCAGCGGATCCAGCCCTGGGCCGTCGGGACCACCGAAGCTCATGTTGATGATCTTGGCCTTCACCTCGACGGCGGCCCACTCCATACCGGCAAGGGCCTGAGAATCGGTCAGGCTCCCAGCTTCGCCCACCTTCCCGATGGCCAGGCTCGCCTCCGGGGCCACGCCCCGGTACTTCTCGCCCCTGCCGGCCACGATCGAGGCGACGTGGGTGCCGTGGCCAAGATTGTCGCGCATGTCCGGCTCGTCGCTGAACTTCGCCTCATGTACGACCGCGTCCTTCAGATCCGGATGGTCAGGGTCGTAACCCGAGTCGAGGACCGCGACCGTGACACCCTTGCCCGTGAAGCCCTGCTGCCACGCCTGCGGCGCGCCGATCTGCTTCACGCTCTCGTCCAGCGCCAAGCTCCTGCGGCCGTCCAGCCACAACTTGGTACGGCCCGCCACCAGAGTGCGCGCCCCGGTGAGAGTCCGCCAGGTCTGCGCGGCGTCCGCTTTGGAGACCCGTGCCGCGCTCATGCCCAGACTGGACAGCCGCCGTACCTGCGAGGAACCCGGTGAGGTGGTGATGCCCTGTTCGATGACGGGGATGTCGGGGGTGTCGGCATCGCCGTACCGCCAGGCCAGCAGCTGGGTGACGTCGAACAACCGCCGGTCCAGCACACCCTGGGCGAGCAACGGGGCGGCGTCGGACGGGATCACATACAGGTGGCCCCTGCGCACCTGGCTGGAAAAGTCGACCTGCCTGCCGGGCCCTGGCTCCACGCGATGCCCCTGCCCGGTGACCACCACCCGGTCACCGGTGATCAGGGTGACGCCGTTCACCTGCTGAGACGGAGTCTGCGATGCCGGTGCCGGTGCCGGTGTGGGTGTGGGTGTGGGTGTGGGTGTGACACCGATCGTCCCCGCCAGCAGAGCGGCGAGGAGCGACTTGCCTAAAGTCATGATCTGCCTCATGTACGAAGGGAGACACGGTCTCTATCGGTCTTGAAAGCCCTGATCGGCGGGCCCGGACCTCACCGGGGAAGCTCGTCCGTCCACCCTGTGGTCAGCTTGATGGACAACCCGCGGTTGGTACCTGCCAGCCCTCCCGTTGCGGTGGGGAGCCAACTGGTGCGGATCACCTGGGACGTCTCAGGATCGACGACCAGCCTGCTCTCATGCATCCCGCCCTGGATCATCAGCTCCTCGCCGCCTTCGACCGCGCCCAGCCGCTGCACGCCCGGCAGCTCGGCGAGCGCGCGGAACGCCGCCGATCGCACGCCCGCGGGCGCGGGGAGCTCCGCGATCAGCGAGGCCAGCGGCAGGAGGGCGATGTCGTGCTCGCCGACGGGACCACCCTTCTGCATCGTGGTGACCTGCTGCCGCAACGCCTCGGGGTCCGTCGGCAACGCCTCGAGATCCTCCATGGAGACCTCGGTGCCGCTGTCGGCGGGTCCCAGCCAGAACGTGCCCGACGGCTCCTTCACCACGCCGGGCCCGTTGCCTGGCTCCCCTCTGCTCCACCGCTGCCCGTCGCGCGTGGTCCAGCTCTCCCCCCAGAAGTGCCGACCGTCCTCGCTCTCCCGTTTGATGTGCCAGTAGGTCCCGGAACCCTGTGGCGTACGCTCGGCGCTCTCGGCGGCCACGAGCAGGATGTTCTTGGCCGAGGTCAGCGGCAGGACGGCACCGGCGGAGGGCAGTGGCTTGACGGGCGCGGCGGCCTGACCTGTGACGATCACGACGGCGGCGGCCGCCGCGACCCCGGCGACGGCAAGGCCCGTGACCCGCACGGTCAGCGGCCGCCGGGAGCGCCGAGGAGCCGCTGTGCGGGCCATCACGGCCAGCAGCCGCTCCCGTGCGCCGGTCAGGCTGTCCGAGCCGGTTTCCGCCACTTCGGAGCGCAGGTATTTGATCAGCTCAAGGTCGTTCATGGTCGTCCTCTCTCGTCTCGATGGGATTGGCGCCGCCCAGAGCGTGCGCGACCTTGCGGCGGGCTCGTGACAGGCGTGATCGGACCGTGCCGATGGGCACCCGCAGCGCTTGGGCCGTCTCCTCGTACGTCAGATCACCCCAGGCGATCAGCAGCAGCACGTCCCGCTCACCGCGGCCGAGTTTCGCCAGCGCGGCGGCCAGGCGCTGCCGGGTGGCCGATGCGGAGATCCGCGCGGCCACCCGCTCGTCGAACGCGGCGACCACGGGATCCTCGCCCGTGCGGGCCATGGCCCGGTAACCGCGCACTTCGGCACGCCGGTGCAGGCCGATGACGTTCGTGGCGATGCCGTACAGCCAGGGCAACGCCTCCGTACGGCCGAACTCGTACCGGTGGCGCGTCTCGAAAGCCCTGGTGAACGCCTCGGCCACCACGTCCTCGGCATGGTCGGGTCCAAGGCGCCGCACGGCGTAGCGGTGCAGCACGGCGGCATGGCGATCGAAGAGCACGGCGAAGCACTCCGGTGCGTGCAGCGATGCTTCGATGATGGAGGAGTCGTCCCGGCAGTCCACCAGCCCCGCCTGTCCGCCTGCCGATGGCTGATGGCCACTTGGAGGTGGAGGGTCCGTCAAGACGAGCTCCCGTTCTGAAGTGGTTGTCACAGCCCTCTTTATCCGTAGGGCGTTTTGGAGTTCCCCGTAGACGGTTCGAACGGGTCGAGGCCGTCCCCGATCGGGTCGCGAGTTCGCCCGGCCGATGCGGCCCGACATCGGCCCGCCCGGCGGTGCCGGCGGTGGTCACGGGGATCTCGCCGGGGATGGGGCAAGGAACAAGCCGAGGCGCCCCCGCGTCGCGCCCTGACCCACGGGCCCACCGACAACAAGACTTGAACGAGTCCACCCGAAACCGGCTAGCTCAACATGGCGGGCCGCCGGTCAGCACATGCCCCTCCCGCCGACTCCATGGGAAGGGACAATCCACAGGGCCCCGGTGTGTGGAGGCCGTCGTAAATCGTGGTCTTCACGGGTGCGGTGGGCATCGGTTGTGGGGACCGACGATGCCAGGGTGAGCACGCCGCACCTGCACGAGGGGGTGCCCCTGGCACGGCCGGCGGCCGCCCACGGCGGCCCTTCCTACCGGACCTTGCAGCGGTGGCTGACCGCCTGGCGGCGAGCCGGCTCGACGGCCTGACCCGAGCCAGCCGCAGCGACAAAGGGCTGCGGCGCTTCCCGGGCGAGCTGTGGGCTTCATCGAAGGGCTGGCGTTGCGCAAGCCCAAGCCCGGCGTGGCGACGATCCACCGGCAGGCCAGAAGCATGGCCAAGGCACGCGGCCGGCCCGTCCCCGGCTACTGGACGGTCCACAGCACCGTCACCGAACTGGACGGAAACCCCTCCGCCCTGGCCACCGCGTTGGCGTTTCGGCACGCGATCCGGCGCAAACCCGGACCCGGCTGAAACGTGTGCGGCATCCCGACGGTGTTCCACCTCGACCACGGCTCCGACCTCACCTCACCTCACCTCACCTCACCTCACAGCGTCTGGAACAGGTGATGGCCGACGTGAAGGTGATTCTGCTCTTCACTCTCAAGGGCCGGCCCCACGGCCCCGGCAAGGTCGAGCGGCTGATCGGCACTATCAGCAGATGTGCCTGGCCACCTACCCGGCTACGCGGACCTTGAGAATCGACCTTGGCTGGCGTGCCACGCCGACGCTGTATCTCCCACGCTTGTCCCTTCCGTCACGGGAAGCTGGCCTCACAAGGGAGAGAGCACAGCATGAATCTGCGTGACCTGCTGGTTGGATACAAATGCCAGGTTCTTCATGGCGATCCGGGCCAGGCCGACGTCTGCGCCGGCATCGCGTACGACTCGCGGCGCATGACCACCGGGTGCCTCTACATCGCCATGCGCGGCAGCCGCACGGACGGTCACCGTTTCGTGGCCGACGCGGTGGAGCATGGTGCTGCTGGGGTGCTGGTCGAACATCCGCCGGAGGTCCAGATACTGCCGCGCACCTGTGTGGTTCAGGTGGCCGATACCCGTGCGGCTGCCGCTGTGGTGGCCGCGCGCTACTTCGGCGAGCCGTCACGTGAGATGCGCGTTGTCGCGGTCACGGGCACCAACGGCAAGACGTCCGTTTCCTTCATGACGGAGGCGGTGCTGCGCATGGGGGCGCGTGCGCGGGTCGGCGTGATCGGCACCGATGGCTGCCGCATCGGTACTGAGCGGATCATGATCGACACAACCACGCCCACGACGCCGGAGGCGGTGGATTTGCAGTGCATCTTGCGCACCATGCGTGATCGCGGGGCGGGCTCGGTGGTGCTGGAAGCCTCCTCGATGGCTTTGGCGCTTCACCGGGTGGACGCGACCGACATCGATGTCGGCGTGTTCACCAACTTGACGCCCGATCACCTGGACAACCACGGAGGCAGCATGGAGGCCTACAAGCAGGCCAAGCTGTTGCTGTTCGGGGGAATGTGCCAGCGGGCGGTCGTCAACGCCGACGACCAGGTAAGTGCCGACATCGCCGTGCTGATGCCGGGCGCAGTGACGACGTATGGCCTGGACGACACCGTTGCAGAGTTCAGGGCGACGGACCTGCGGGTGCAAGCCGCCGGCACTCGGTTCGTACTGCACCACGCCGGTCGCCGGCGCGCGGCACGGGTGCCCATCCCGGGCCGGTTCGCCGTCTCCAACGCGCTGGCCACGCTCGCCACCGGTCACCTGCTGGGCTATGACGTCGACGCTCTGATCGCCGCGTTGGAGGACTTGCCGGCTGCCCCGGGCCGGTTTCAGACCTACCAGACGCCGGGCGGGGTGTCGGTGGTGGTGGACTATGCCCACTCGGTCGACTCGCTGGAGAAGGTGCTCGCTACGATCCGCGCGTTCGCCGGCCGCCGGGTATTCACGGTATTCGGCTGCGGCGGCGACCGAGACCCCAGCAAACGCGCCCCGATGGGGAAGATCGCCGGCACGTACTCCGACGTGGTGGTGGTCACCAGCGACAACCCGCGCGGCGAGGACCCTGACGAGATCATCGACGCGATCATGCCCGGCCTGAAGGGCACGACCGCTGCCGTTGTCGAGCGGATCACCGACCGGCGGCAGGCCATCGCTCGGGCGCTGGAGGCGGCCGAGCCGGGCGATGTGGTGCTCGTTGCCGGCAAAGGCGCCGAGCCGTACCAGATCGTCGGCGGCCGCAAGCTGCCGTTCGACGACATGGCTATCGTGCAGGAGTTGAGCACTCTGCCGACCGCGTAGGCCGCTGCCGCGGAATTCTTGCCGTGTGGGCGGTCATCGGCGCCTTGTGGCACGATCAGCAGCTCCCCTGGATGACGCTCTAACGACTTTTGGCCTGAAGTCGCCGGTTATCCGCTCGGCCAGGTCACCGCGCGCCAACTCCTCACCCACACCGCCGGCGTCCCGCCGCGGGCCAGCCTCCGCTCCCGCCACGGCACCGACCATCAGGCCACCGCGCCCGCCCACCGGGATGGCGCTGAGGGCGAGCAGCCCGGCCGGGATGAGCCGGCCAGCCTTCGTGTCGGTCATCCGATACCTGGTCGAGGAGAAGATCAGCCCGCTCCCGCCCGCCGGGCAGAGCGTGGGTGTGGACGCGGGCATCACCGCCCTGGCGACGCTGTCCACCGGGGAGAAGATCGTCAACCCGCGTCACGAGCGGGCCGACCGCAAGAGGCTGGCCAAGGCGCAGCGGGCGCTCGCCCGTAAGGAGAAGGGCTCGAGCAATCGGGACAAGGCCCGGCGCAGGGTGGCACGGGTGTATGCCCGCATCGCTGATCGCAGGAGGGATCATCTGCACAAGGTCACGACACGGCTTGTTCGCGAGAATCAAGTGATCGCCGTGGAAGACCTGACCGTGCGGAACATGGTGCAGAACCGCTCGCTGGCGCGCGCCATCTCCGACGCCTCGTGGCGGGAGCTGCGGGGCATGCTGGAGTACAAAGCGGCCTGGTACGGGCGGGAACTGGTGGCGGTGGATCGCTGGTTCCCCTCCTCCAGGCTGTGCTCGGCGTGCGGGGCCTTGCGAGACAAGATGCCGTTGAATGTCCGCGAGTGGACCTGTGCTTGCGGCGCGGTCCATGACCGCGACGTGAACGCGGCCAAGAACGTGCTCGCCGCCGGGCTGGCGGAGAGCTGAAACGCCTGTGGAGCTGGTGTAAGACCTCAACGAGAGTCCTCTCGGGACGGCCGGTCCGGCCTTTCAGCCACCGCCGAGGTCGTACTTTCGGCCACCCCCGCCGGCCGCGATCACCTGGGTGCGCGGGTCAGAGCCCGAGGTCGTCCAGTTCCTTCAGCAGCGCGGCCCTGGTGTCCTGCTGCGGGGCGGCCGGCGTCGGCCGGGGACGCTTGCGGTCGCGGAACAGCCAGCCGCCCGCCACGCCGCCGGCGAAGCCGAACACGTGAGCCTGCCAGCCGATGCCCTCCTGGGGCAGCAGCCCGGCGAACGTGTAGGCGAAGCACAGGGCCATGACCACGCCCACCACGATGTCGATCAGATGCCGGTCGAAGGCGCCGCGCACCAGTATGTAGCCGAAGTAGCCGAAGACGACGCCGCTCGCGCCCGCGCCGATGCTCTGCGGGCTGGCCGTGAACCATTCGCCGAGGCCGCTGACCACGATGATGAGCCCCGTCACGCTGAAGAACTTGGCGACGCCCCGATAGGCGGACAGGAAGCCGAAGATGAACAGCGGTCCCGAGTTGGCCTCGATGTGCTCCCAGCTCCAGTGCAGGAACGCCGAGGGGACGATGTCGGGCAGCCGGGCCAGGTTCCACGGCTGGACGCCGTACTGGTAGCTCAGCGCGTAGCCCGACATCCAGTTGGGGATCTGTACGATCCAGATGATGGCCAGGAACCCGACCATCACCCAGAACGCCTTGCGCGCCTCCGCGACCATGATCTCGGCGGTACGACCCTTGGCCTCCACCCGGTTCCTCCTTGGCAGGTCTGACGTACTGCACCGGGAGCCAGTATCAGGACGGAAGGTCACGAATGCAGCAGCATGACGATCAGGATGAGGGTGCGGGCGGTGCGCACGGACGAATCCCCTGGTACACCCCGCATTCCCTGACCGCGGAGCAGCGCGCGGTGTACGACGAGATCGCGTCAGGGCCGCGCGCCGCGGGCCCGTTCGGGTTGACGGACCCGGAGGGCCGTCTGGAGGGCCCGTTCAACGCGATGCTCATCGCCCCGGGCGTCGGCGGGCCCCTGCAGCGGCTGGGCGCGGCGATCCGGTACGCGACGGACCTGCCGGGCCGGTGGCGCGAGATCGCGATTCTGGAGGTGGCGCTCGCGCGCCGCAGCGACTTCGAGTGGTACGCGCACGAGCGCGTGGGCCGGAGCGCGGGCCTGACCGGGGAGGAGCTGTCCGCGCTGCGCTCGGGGGCGGACGCCGTGACGTTCGACGAGGCCGAGCGGACCGTGCGCGCCGCCTCCCGGGCCCTCGTGCTGCACCGCGGCCTCGACGACGACCTCTACGCCCGCGCCGAGGCCGCCCTCGGCACGGCACGCCTGTACGAGCTGGTCGTCCTGGTCGGCTACTACGACACGCTGGCGCTGTCGCTGGCCACGTTCCGCACGCCGCTGCCCCCGGGCGAGCCGCCGGTCTTCGACTAAGACGTCCCCTTCTGGCGCCCGGGATCGCCGGTCGTCGGCCAGGACGTCCCATCCCGGTCCCCCTGACCGCCGGTCGTCGGCCAGGACGCCCACCCCGGTCCCCCTGACCGCCGGTCGTCGGCCAGGACGCCCCACCCCGGCGCCCATGACCGAAGCCGTGCCGGCTGGTCGGGAGCGCGAGACTCAGGCATGCTCCGCGCAGGCCACGTCCGCCGTGGAGGCGCGGACGATCAGCTCGGTGGCCAGCTCGACGTGGTGGGAGTCGATCTTCTCGCCGTCCGCCAGGCGCAGTGCCGTACGCAGCGCCACGCCGCCCATCTCGCGCAGCGGCTGGCGGACGGTGGTCAGCGGCGGGGAGGTCATCCAGGCGATCTGGGTGTCGTCGAAGCCCACGATGCTCAGATCCTGCGGAACGCGCAGGCCCCGCGCCCTGGCGGCCTCCATGACGCCGAGCGCGAGCTCGTCGCAGCCGGCGAAGACCGCGGTCGGCGGCTCCGGCAGGTCGAGCACGGCCGCGCCGTGGTCCATGCCGTCCTGGTAGCGGAAGTGACCGAACTGGGTGTAGCCGGGCGGCACCGGAACGCCCTCGGCCTCCATGGCGGCGCGGTAGCCGTGCAGCCGGGCCTGGTTGCAGGCAGCGGTGGCCGGGCCGCCGATGTAGGCGATGCGGCGGTGCCCGAGGGCGAGCAGGTGCTGGGTGGCGGCCAGCCCGCCGGCGAAGTTGGTCGAGCCGATGCTGGTCACCTGGTCGTGCTGCAGGTTGAGCGGGTCGATCACGACCAGTGGCAGCTGGACGCGGGACAGAGCCCGCACTTGCCTGTCGTCCAGCTCCGCGCACGTGACGGCGATCAGCGCCCGGCGCCCGGCGGCGACCAGGTCGCGAGCCCACGAGGCCGGGTGGTCGATCGTCTTCCTGACGCTGACGACCACCCCGACGCCCAGCTCGGCACCTGCCGAGACGACACCCTGGACGATCTCCGTGGAGTAGGCGTTCAGCTCGTTGTCGAACTGCACCTCGACCGTGCACATCGCGACGGCCCCGTTGGCGGCCGTGCCCCGGCGCGGCGACTGCGCCATGTAGTCGTGCTCCCGCAGCAGCGACTCCACCAGGGAGCGCGTGGCCGGCGCCACGTCGCTGCGGCCGTTGAGCACCTTGGACACGGTCGCCACCGACACGCCGGCCGAGGCCGCCACCGTGGCCAGCGTGGCACGTCTAGGACTGGCCGGCATCGCTTCCCTCCTGCTCTGAGACCTCTGAGGTCCCTGAGACCTCCGCGACCTCCGAAACCGTTACGGGGGTGACGAGGCGCCGGTCGTGGCCGACGACCCGGACCGGGCCGGTCAGCCGGACCGTGCCCCAGCATGGCAGGTCGGCCGCCGACGTGCCGACGAACACCTCGATCTCCCCCGGCTCCACGATGCGCCTCAGATCGCGTCCGGTGAAGGCCGTCCGGTCGGCGTGCACCCGGAAGGTCACGCGGGCGCTCGCCCCGGGCTCCAGCCGGACCCTGGCGAACCCGGTCAGCTGCCGGACCGGCCGGGTGACCTGGGCGACGACGTCGTGCAGGTAGAGCTGGACGACCTCCTCGCCGGCCCGCCCGCCGGTGTTGCGCACGCGGACCGACACGGCGAACTCGCCGTCCGTGGGCACCTCGGCGGCGTCGATGCGCAGGTCGCCGACCTCGAAGGTGGTGTAGGAGGAGCCGTAGCCGAACGGGAAGAGCGGGGTCGGGTCGAGGTTGCTGATGCCCTGGCTGTTGGTGCCCAGCGGCGGCTGCAGGTAGGTGCCCGGCTGCCCGCCGTGCCCGCGCGGGATCTGCACCGGCAGCCTGCCCGAGGGCTGGACCCGGCCCGACAGCACGCCGGCGATGGCCGCGCCGCCCTCCTCACCCGGCATGAACGCCTGGACGAGGGCGGCGGCGCCGGCGTGGGCCGCGCCCAGCGCGTACGGGCGGCCGGAGACCACGACCACGACGACCGGTGTGCCGGTGGCGGCGAGCTCGGCCAGCAGGTCGTCCTGCACGCCGGGCAGCCGCAGGTCGTCGGCGTCGCAGCCCTCCCCCGAGGTGCCGTGACCGAACAGCCCGGCCAGGTCGCCCACGGCCACCACGCACAGGTCCGCGTCGCGGGCCGCGGCGGCCGCGGCGGCGAAGCCGGAGCGGTCCTCGCCCTGCACGTCACAGCCCCGTTCGTGGACGAGTTCGGTGTCGGGCAGCTCGGCCCGCAGCGCGTCGAGGAGGCTGGGCGCCTCGACGCCGAGCCCCAGCCCGGGATGGCGGGGCAGCACGTGGTTGGGGAAGGCGTAGCAGCCCATGAAGGTACGCGGGTCGTCGGCGCACGGCCCGACGACCGCGACCCGCCGCAGCCCTGGCCGCAGCGGCAGCGCGGTCCCGGCGTCGAGCAGCACGATCGACCGCTCGGCCAGCTCGCGCGCCAGCGCCCGGTTGCCCGGCGAGTCGAGGTCCACGGCGGCGGCCGCCGACACGGACTTCTCGGGCGTCCAGTCCGGGTCGAGCAGCCCGAGCTGGACCTTCTGGGTGAGCAGGCGGCGCACCGCCCGGTCGATCAGCGACTCGGGGAGCTCGCCGCCGCGCACCCGCTCGACCAGGTGCTGCCCGAAGCCGAGGGTGTCCGGCAGCTCGACGTCGATCCCGGCGGCCAGCGCCTGCGCGCCCGCCTCGAAGGTGTCGGCGACGACGTGGTGCATGGTCGCGAGGAACGGGACGGCCCAGTAGTCCGACACGACCGTCCCGGTGAAGCCCCACTCCTCGCGCAGCACCTCGGTCAGCAGCCAGGGGTCCGCCCCGGCGGGCACGCCGTCCACGTCGGAGTAGGAGTTCATCACCGAGCGCGCCCCGCCGAGCGCGATGGCCGTCTCGAACGTCGGAAGGATCATGTCCATCAGCTCGCGCCGCCCCATCGGGACGGGCCCGTGGTTGCGCGCGGCCCGCGAGGCCGAGTATCCGGCGAAGTGCTTGAGCGTGGCGATGATCCCGGCGCTCTCCAGCCCGCGCACGTAGGCGGCGCCGAGCATCGAGACGAGGTACGGGTCCTCGCCCATCGTCTCCTCGACCCGGCCCCACCGGTAGTCGCGCACCACGTCCAGGACCGGCGACAGGCCCTGGTGCACGCCCACGGCGGCCATGTCGCGCCCGATCGCGGCCGCCATCCGCTCCACCAGCTCGGGATCGAACGTCGCGCCCCACGCGATGGCCGCGGGATAGACGGTCGCCCCGTACGTGGTGAACCCGGTCAGGCACTCCTCGTGGACGATGGCCGGGATCCCGAACCTGGACCGCCCGACCACCTCCCGCTGCAGCCTGACCACCTCGGCGGCGCCCTCCTGCGCGGTCACGGGAGCGCTGCCGTGCACCCGGGTCAGGTGCCCGAGCCCGTGCCTGATCGCCTCGTCGAAGGGGACCGTGCCCGAGGCCGCGAACACGTCCTGCATCGGCGCCACGTTGACGGTCTCGGCGTCCTCGATCGGCTCGTGCTGCATGTCGTTGCCTATCCACCGGCTGCCGAGCTGGCCGACCTTCTCCTCCAGGGTCATCTCGGCGAGGAGCGCGTCGACCCTGTCGGACACGGGGAGTGCCGGGTCCTGCCACGGACGGAGCACGCCGTCCACCGCCGGCGTCCGATCTAGAGCCGTCATCTGCTGCTCTCCTTCGAGGCGATGTCCACCGTGAGTTTTCGAAAATGTTTCGAGGTTGTGAGCGATCCGCGACCGACCTGTGAGCAGGACCTCCTCGGCGTCGGACCACCAGTTGAACGCCGCGCCTGAGTACTCTACACACGCCCAGGCCGGATGGGCAGATTCCCAGGTACGGCGCTCTTGACAGGCACATGGTCGAAACCTAGATTGACGGACCACGCGGTATGTCGCAAATGTTTCGACAGGCTAACTCAACAGAAGCGAAATAACGGGGCCGGCTCCACGGCCCTCGCCACCACACCTCACGATCAACGAGCCGCGCGGCCCATCCCCCGGCGTTCAGTTACGGAGATCAGCGTGGAGACCAGGACATCCTCTCGCCGCACCTTCCTCACCCTCTCCATGGGCGTTCCCCTGGGAGCCGCCCTGGCCGCCTGCGGCAGCTCCGGGCCCACCCAGGCGGGCGCGGGTGGCGGCAGCGGCAGCACCAGCGGCGGTGGGGGCGGTGGGGGCAAGGCCACCTACTGGTACCTCACCGGCCAGCCGAACGAGGGCGTGCGCACCCGTGCGGTCGAGCGCTTCAACAAGGCCAACCCGAGCGGCCAGCTCGCGACGACGACCTTCCAGAACGACGCGTTCAAGACGAAGATCAAGACCGCGATCGGCGCGGGCGAGGCCCCCACGATCATCTGGGGCTGGGGCGGCGGCGGCCTGCGCAGTTACGTGCAGGCGGGCCAGGTCGACGACCTCACCTCGTGGTTCGACCAGAACACGGCCTACAAGGACCGGCTCTTCCCGTCCTCCTTCGGCGCGGCCACGGTCGACGGCAAGATCTACGCGGTGCCGGTCGAGTGCGTGACGCCGATCGTTCTGTACTACAACAAGAAGGTCTTCGAGAAGGTCGGCGCGCAGCCCCCGCAGGAGTGGGGCGACATCATGGACCTGGTCAAGAAGTTCAACGCCGCGGGCGTCGCGCCGTTCTCCCTCGGCGGGCAGTCGCGCTGGACGAACATGATGTGGCTGGAGTTCCTCTTCGACCGCATCGGCGGCCCCGAGGTGTTCAAGGCCATCTACGACGGCGAGAAGAACGCCTGGAACAACCCGGCCGCCATCGAGGGCCTGACCAAGATGCAGGAGCTCATCAAGGCCAACGGCTTCGTCAAGGGCTTCGCGTCCATCACCGCCGACTCCAACGCCGACCAGGCGCTGCTCTACACCGGCAAGGCCGCGATGATGCTGCACGGCGGCTGGACGTACGGGTCGATGAAGACCGACGGCGGCGACTTCGTCACCGGCGGCAACCTCGGCTACATGAACTTCCCGGGCGTGCAGGGCGGCAAGGGCGACCCCGGCAACACCGTGGGCAACCCGGGCCAGTACATGTCGATCTCCTCCAAGGCGACGCCGGAGGCGAAGGAGATCGCCAAGAAGTTCTTCCTCACCGAGATGAACTCCGACGCCCAGTCCAAGGACTGGGTCGGCACCACCCAGGTGCCGATCGTCAAGGGCGTGGACGCGCAGTTCGGTTCCGGCGCGGACGCGCCGTGGCAGAAGTTCGTCTACGACACCGCCGCCAACGCCAAGTCCTTCCAGCAGTCCTGGGACCAGGCGCTCAGCCCGACCGCGGCCGAGGTCCTGCTGGACAACATCGCCAAGCTCTTCCAGCTGTCGATCTCGCCGCAGCAGTTCGCGACGAACCTCAACGAGGTCATCGGCAAGTGACCGTCCCACCTGCCTCCTCCAGGGGGGCCGCGTCCCTGACCGCCGCGCCGGGCGGCCAGGGACGCGGCCTGGCCTGGCTGGCCGTGCCCGCCCTGGTGTTCTTCGTCGGCTTCGCCGTGATCCCGCTCGTCGGGGTCTTCGTGCTCAGCTTCACCTCCTGGGACGGGCTCGGTGAGATCCGCCCGGCCGGCTTCGACAGCTGGCGGGCCGTTCTCAGCGATCCCGGCCTCCCCCACGCGCTGTGGGTGACGTTCCTGGTCATCGCCCTGTCGTGGGCGGTGCAGACGCCGGCGAGCATCCTGCTCGGCACGTTCCTGGCCGGCTTCCAGCGCTACCGCGCGGTGCTCTCGGTGGTGTACTTCATCCCGCTGCTGCTCAGCTCGGCCGCCATCGCGATCACGTACAAGGCGCTGCTCGACCCGAACTTCGGGCTCGGCGCCGGGCTCGGGATCCCGCTCCTCGTGCAGGACTGGCTCGGCGAACCGGTCCTCGCCTTCAGCGTCGTGATCTTCGTGGTGTCGTGGCAGTTCATCCCGTTCCACTCGCTGATCTACCAGGGCGGCGTCCGCCAGATCCCGCGCTCGATGTACGAGGCCGCCGAGCTCGACGGCGCCGGCCGGGTCCGCGTGTTCTTCAGCATCACCCTGCCCCAGCTCAAGTACACGATCATCACGTCCTCGACCCTGATGGTCGTGGGCTCGCTGGTCTTCTTCGACCTGATCTTCGTACTCACCGCGGGCGGCCCCGGAGACGCCACCCGGGTGCTCGCGCTGGAGATGTACAAGAGAGGCTTCCAGGCCAACCTGATGGGCCCGGCGAGCGTGATCGCCGTCATCCTCGTCCTCGTGGGCCTGGCGCTGGCGCTGCTGCTGCGCCGGCTCGGCGGCCGGGACGCGAGCCACAGCCAGCTGGAAGGGGCCTGACATGGCGACCACCCTCGCGAAGGACTCCTCGCGGGCCGCGGCGGGGCACTCCGCCTCCCGTCCCAACGCGGTGACGCGCCGCCCCAACTGGCTGGGGGGCGCGGTCGCCTGGTTCTGGCTGGCGGTCGTGATCGTGCCGCTCTACTGGATCCTCATCACCAGCTTCAAGTCGCAGAGCAACTACTACGCCGAGAACCCCCTCCTGCCGCCGTCCGAGCCCACGCTGGCCAACTACCAGATGGTCATCGAGTCGGACTTCATCCGCTATTTCATCAACAGCGTCATCGTGACGCTCGGCGCGGTCCTGCCCGCCGTGGCGGTGTCGTTCATGGCGGCGTACGCGATCGTCCGCAGCGGCAGAGGCCGCTTCCTGCGCTGGTCGAACTCGGCGTTCCTCATGGGCCTGGCCATCCCGCACCAGGCCACGGTCATCCCGATCTACCTGATCATCATCAAGCTCCACCTCTACGACACGCTGCTGGCGCTGATCCTGCCGTCGATCGCGTTCGCGATCCCGCTGTCGGTGCTGGTGCTGTCGAACTTCATCAGGGACGTGCCGAAGGAGCTGTTCGAGTCGATGCGGCTGGACGGCGCGAGCGAGATGGGCACGCTCTGGAACCTGGCGCTCCCCCTGACCAGGCCCGCCGTGGTGACGGTGACCATCTACAACGCGCTGACGATCTGGAACGGCTTCCTGCTGCCGCTGATCCTCACGCAGAGCCCCGAGCAGCGCACGCTGCCGCTGGCCCTGTGGACCTTCCAGGGTCAGTACAGCATCAACGTGCCCGCGGTGCTCGCCTCCGTCGTCCTGACCACGCTGCCCATCCTGGTCCTGTACGTGGTGGGCCGCCGCCAGCTGCTGGCCGGTCTGACCGCCGGATTCGGCAAGTGACACCCGCCTGAGACTCCGGGCCGCCCCAGGGAATCCCGCCCTCGGGCGGCCGTCTCGGCTTACGATTGCCTGACACGGCCTTCTGGCGACGGGAGTCAGGTGCGTCACTACGTTCGATTCACCACAGAAGATGGGTCCCCGGTCTTAGTCGAGCTCGCCGAGAACGACATGCCGGACGAAGAGGGCGGGATTCAAGGGGCGGGTCCCGGCCAGAAGGCGAAAAAGCTCGTCACCACGGCCGCGGAGGCGTTGGAGACCGCGCTGGCGGGCGCACTGCGGCGAAACACCCGCGCCTTCATGAAAGCCCTCGAAGGCGTCGAACCCCCGCCGCGCGAGGCCCAGATCACCTTCGGCTTCAAATGGGCCGGCGAACTCGGGTTCACGGTCGCCAAGACCACCAGCGAGGCCACCTACTCCATCACCCTCACCTGGGACATGAGCGTGCCGAAGCCCTCAGAGGAGGGAACGGCCGGGGGATGACCGCCCTTTCGCCACAGGAGACGCCCGACCCACTGCGCCGCGGGATCGTCAGGATCCTCGACGGCCAGGGCGGCACCGCCGGCACCGGTTTCCTCGTCCAGGGCGACCTCATCCTCACGTGCGCGCACGTCGTCGACGGTGGGAACGGTCCAGTGGACCAGGTCACCGTCGAGTTCGCCACCGGGGAGCGGGCCCGCGCCACGGTCGACCCGAGCTCCTGGCGTGGCGGCGGCGCCGACCTGGCGGTCCTGGTGCCGGAGCCGGGCGGGTCGCCACGGCATGCCCTCCACCTCGGCAGCTCGCGGCTGATCGAGGGGCGGGATCTCAGAACCTTCGGGTTCCCGCAGCTCAACGCCGTGGAGGGGCTCGCCGGTGAGGTCCACGTCCTGCGCGGCTCGACCCGGCTCGGCGGCGTGGAGGCGTTCGTCCTGCGCAGCCAGGAGGTCACGCGCGGCTTCAGCGGAGCGCCGGTGTGGGACGACGAGCTCGGCGCGGTGGTCGGCATGATCACCGCGTTCGTCGCGCCGAGCCGGGTCCGGGTCGACGGCGGCACGGTGCTCGTGCCGGCCGATCCCGGCGGCCGGCAGACCGAGACGGCCTATCTGCTGGGCAGCGACCAGATCCGCCGGAGCTGCCCGGCCCTGCGGCTGCCCGACGGCACGCCGTACCGGAGGCTGGACTTCTTCGACGCGGGCCACGTCGCGTACTACTTCGGCCGGGAGCGCGCCACCGACGAGCTGCTGCGCAGGCTCGTCGACCGCGACTTCGTCGTCCTCGTCGGCACCTCGGGGAGCGGCAAGTCGTCCCTCGTACGGGCCGGTCTCACCAAAGGGCTGAGCGGCAACGAGATCCCGGGGCTGGCCGGCCGCGACCGGCTGATCGTGATCCCCGGCGGCGTCCCGCTGCTGGACCTCGCCCTCGCACTGCGGGACGGCACGGGGCTCGCCGCCGAACGCCTGGGCCTGGCGCCCGGGGCGCTCGACGGCTCTCCCGAACTCGTCGCCGGGGCGCTCGCGGGTGTCAGCCCGGGGCGGTTGGCGGAGAGCGTCAAGAACGCCGCCCCGGCCGGCGGGCTGCTCCTGATCATCGACCAGTTCGAGCGCGTCTTCACCGAGTGCCACGACGAAGCCGCCCGTACGGCGTTCATCGAGACGCTGATGGCGGCCGTCGGCGACACCGTGAAGATCCTGCTGGTGCTCAGGGCGGACTTCTACGGCCGGGTCATGCGCCATCTCGACCTGTCCAGGCTGGTGAAGAACGGCCAGGTGACCGTGCTCCCCATGGACGAGGACGAACTGCGCGCGGCCATCGAGGAACCCGCCCTGGTCCTGCGCCGCCGGTTCCAGCCGGCGCTGGTGGACGCCCTGGTCGCGGACGTCAGCGGCCAGACCGGTGGCCTGCCTCTCCTGGAGTTCACCCTCGCCGAGCTGTGGGCGAGGAACGCGGGCAGCGCGGTGATCACGTACGACAGCTATGAGGCGCTCGGCTACTCGATCCCCGGCCCCGGCGGCAGGCGATACCGGGGCGTGTCGGGCGCGATCGCGCGAGCGGCGGAAGAGGTGTGGCAGCGGCTGGATCCCGCGGAGCGGGAGCTGGTGCCGCAGATCTTCCGCACGCTGATCACCCACGAGGCCCCGGAGGACGAGCCCGCGGGGCACGCCACGCGCTACGCCGGCCGCCGCGCCTGGCAGGCGGAGTGGGACGAACCCACCCGCGCGATCGCCGAGCGTTTCGTGGCCGCCAGGCTCCTGGTCACCAGGACCGACGCGGTGAGCGGCCAGCCGGTGTTCGAGCTGGCGCACGAGGCGCTGACCGAGGCGTGGCCGGCGCTGCGCAAGTGGCTCGCGGAGAGCACCCAGTTCTACCGGTGGTACGCGCGGGACCTGGCGCCGGCCTTCCGCGAGTGGGTCGGCAGGAACGAGCACGAGGAGTACCTCCTGCGCGATTCCATGCTGCCGAGCGCCGAGCAGTGGACGCGCGACTATCCGGAGGGGCTGTCCGGGCCGCTGCGCAGGTACATCGCGCTGAGCCTGGCCGCGTTCGACCGCCGGCAGGCGGCGGAGCGAGCCAGGAACGAGGAGCTGGAGCGCGCGCTGCGCAGCGAGCAGGAGCAGCTCCGGGTGGCGCGGCGCAGCACCGAGGAGGCCAACTCCCTGCTCTGGGCGACGCGCGCCCGGCAGGCCGAGGACGACTCGCTCGCCGTGGCGCTCGCCCTGGAGGCCACCCGGATGGACTCCCCTCCGGCCTTCTCCCAGCAGGTGCTGGCCGAGATCGCCTACCGGCCGGGGCTGCGCAGGATTCTCGACTTCGGGCACCGGGGACGCGTCAGATGCGTGACCCGGCACGGCCACCTGGCCGTCTCCGGCTCCGAGAACGGCGGCCTGCTGGTGTGGGACCTGTCCGGCGGGAGCCCTCCGCGCCGGCTGGCCGGGCACACCGGCGACGTGTGGGGCGTCGCGATGAGCGACGACGGCCGGGTGTGCGCCTCAGGCGGGCAGGACCGCCGCGTCGTGCTCTGGGACACCGGCACGGGCAGGGTGCTCCACAGGTTCGACGGGCACGAAGGGCCGGTCCGGGCGGTCGCCATCTCCGGCGGCCTGCTGGCGTCCGCGTCCGCCGACGGCACGCTCATCCTGTGGGACCTGGCCGAGGGGCGGCTGCTGCGCCGGCTGAGCGGGCATCGCGACGCCGTCACCAGCGTCGCGATGCGCGGCGGAGTCGCCGTGTCCGGCTCCTCCGACCGTACGGTGATCGTGTGGGATCCCGCCACGGGAGAGGTACGGCAGCGCCTGACCGGCCACACCGGCACCGTCTGGAGCGTGGCACTCACCGACGACGGCCGGACGGCCCTGTCCGGCTCCTCCGACCGCACCGTGATCGCATGGGACCTCACCACCGGAGAGGTACGGCACCGCCTGACCGGCCACACCGGCACCGTCTGGAGCGTGGCACTCACCGACGACGGCCTAACGGCCCTGTCCGGCTCCTCCGACCGCACCGTGATCGCATGGGACCTCACCACCGGGCAGGCGCACCGGCGCCTGACCGGGCACACCGGTGCCGTGACGGGCGTGGTGGCCGGTCCCGGCCCGCAGGCTCTGTCCTGCGGTGACGATCACAGCCTGGTCGTGTGGGACGTCGTGGCGGGCGAGCCGGTGGAACGCCTCCACGGCCACGGCCGCCCTCCCACCCGGGTGGCGGTGAGCGGCGACGGCAGGGTCGCGCTGTCGGCCGCCGGAGACGGCACGCTGATCGTCTGGGACACCGCCACCGGGGACGCCGTACGACGCCTCCTGTCGCAGAACGGGGGCTCGACCGGCACCGAACTGACCGGCATGGCGTTGAGCCGTGACAGCCGCACCGCCCTGTCGGGCTCCTCCGATGGCACGCTGACCGTGTGGGACACCGCCGCCGGACATGTCATACGAGACCTCCCCACCCCGGGGAGCCGCGTGACGGCCGTGGCGCTCACCCCCGACGGCCGCCTCGCGCTCGGCGGCACCCACGAGGGCACGCTGATCGTCTGGGAGCACACGAGCCGGCAGGACCCCGTACGGCTGCGCCTCGGCACGGAGCCGATCGCCGACCTGGCGGCCGGTGACGACGGCGCGATCGTCCTGATCGGCGGCGCCGAGGGCGGCCTCGTCCTGGCCGAACTGCCCGGCGGGCGGGTGCTGAGCCGGGCCGCGTGCGCGAGCCCGGTCACCGCGGTGGCCCTCGACACGCCGGGCGAGCGGCTCTTCGCCGTCACCGCCGACGGCGGGCTGGTGGGCTGCGACCTGACCGACGGCAGCTCCGCGGACCTGCGCGAACCGCTCGGCCTGGCCGGCAGGTCGGCGAAGGGGCTCGCGCTGAGCGCCGACGGCAGGAACCTCGCGGTGACCGACTCCGACGGCCGGCTCACCCTGTACGACCTGGCGACCGGCGACATGCGCACGCTCCTCGCACATCGGGACGGGGTCAACGCCGTGGCCATGAGCGCGGACGGCACGACCGCCTGCTCCGGCGGCGCGGACCACCGGCTCATCGTGTGGAACACCACCCGGGGCGCCTTGGTCAGGCACATTGTGGCGCACAAGGGTGCGGTCACCGGCATCGCGCTGAGCCGGGACGGGCGGACCGCCCTGTCGGCCTCGACCGACGAGGACGTGACCTGCTGGGACGTGGAGACCGGCGCCCCACTCAGAAGCTGGCGCATCTATGAGGGCAACAGCGTCTCGCTCAGCGCCGACGGCAGCCGGGCGATCTTCGCTTCCGACGCGCTCTCGATATGGTGCTGGGATCCGCGTACCGACGCGCCTCTGCAGCGGCTCGCGGGGCACAGCGAGGCCGTCACCAGCGTGGTGCTGAGCGCGGACGGCCGCACCGCCGTCTCCGGCAGTGTGGACCGGCGCGTGCTGCTGTGGAACACCGACGCGGGCGAGCTGGTCAGGGCGTTTCACGGGCACACCGGTCCGGTACGCGCGGTCGCGCTGGCACCTGACGGCCTGACCGTGGCGTCGGGCTCCGACGACGGCAGCGTCATCGTCTGGGACACTCACACCGCCGCGGTCGTCGCCAGGCTGCAGGAGCACCGCGCGGGGCTGACGCGGCTGGCGCTCGACCCGACCGGCCGGATGATCGCGTCGGGCTCCTCCGACGGCACGCTCCTGGTCTGGGACCCCCGCGGCACGTCCGCCGCCACCGCGTACGCCGGGCACCACGCCGCCATCACCGGCCTGGCCTTCACCGCCGACGGGGCCATGCTCATGTCGGCGGCGTCCGACGGCACGATCATCGTCTGGGAGACCTCGACCGGCGAGCCCGTACGCCGCCTCGACGCCGAGCCCGTCGCCAGCCTCGCCCTCGGCGTCGACCGGTCCGGCCCGCTGGGCGCCGTCGGCACCACGGACGGCTCGATCGCGTTCTGGCGCGTCCACCCGCTCGGCCGGCTGGCCGCCTGGACCCACGCGAACCGTCTCGTACGGCCGCTCACCTGCGAGGAGCGCGAGGCGCACCACCTGACCCCGCTCTGCGACGAACTGGGCAACCCGCCCGGCGCCCTGCCATGGCCCGCCGCGCCCGAGCCGGTGACCTCGCTCACCCTCGGCCCTCCGCCCGTCTTCCCTCCTCAGGCGCCGCCCACCGACCTGGAGCTGACCCCCGGCGCGAGCGTCTTCGACGCCGTCCAGCAGGGCAGGAGCCGCACGTGGCGGCTGGCCGGCCGCCGCGGCGACGTCGTCACCGTGCTGGTGATCCCCTGCGGTATCGACCTGGAGCCACGTGCCGAGCTCCTCGGCCCCGGCAGGCCGCTCGCCACCGGCGACGACGTCGGGGGCAGGCGGGTGCGGATCGGTCCCGTGCAGCTCGCGGCGACCGGGACCCACCGAGTGGCGGTCAGCGGGCAGGACACCTCCGCGGGCGGCTACCTGATCTCGTGCACGGTGGAAGGCGGCGCGTGATGCTGGATCTCCTCCATGAGGCCCCGAACGCGGTCTGGTCCAGCAACGCGAGCAGGCTCACGTTCGGCGGGGGCCGCAACAACCCCGACGGTTTCGCCATCTATCCGCTGCCCCACCTCATCCTGGAGGACCGCTCCGAGCATGACCTGGTGCTGGAGACCCATCCCCGGTGGAGCGACGACGGCTGGATCAGGGGCGAGTTCTGGGTGCCCGTGGTGGAGCCCGGTGAGCACCTGCTCGGCGAGATCGGGTTCATCGCCCCCATGGACGGCCCGCAGACGAACGGCGTGACGGTGCTCATCCTGTTCGACGGCGACACCGTGCTGTACGACCGGCCGAAGCTCTACACCGGCCGGCTGGACGAGATCGACGTGGATCTGTCGCACCTCGAAGGCCGCTCCGGTCTGCTGACCCTGGAGGTCGGCGCCAACGGCGACTCCACGCAGGACTGGCTCGTCTGGCTGGCCCCGAGGATCGCTCCCCCGCCGGCCCCGCCGCCCGTCGTGCCTGCCCGGCGTCGCCGCCTGTTCAAAGGCCCGTTCTGACGAGCCAGGCCGCCACCTCCCACGGGTCGGGTGCGGCGCCGGTGGCGCGGATGGCGGCGTGGAGCGCGTGGACCAGCTCGGGCCTGGAGCACAGCAGCTCCGCCGCGCCGCCGGGCCGCGCCGCCCGCGCCGCGAGCGCGAACCCGGCCCAGGCCGACGCACGGGACGGGCTGTCCACCAGCTCCGCGGCGTACGCGGCGAACGCCCTCTGATGATCCCCCGCCGCCAACGCGTGGCCGGCCTGCGGCGCGGCGGGGATCTCGCCGTCCATGGCACGCAGCCGGAGCAGGTCGCCCACCTCCCGGGCGGCCGTGCCGCCGCCGTCCGGCGACAGTCCGGCGGTGATCTCGGCCGTCTCCGGAGGTACGCCCTTGAGCCACGAACGAGCGAGGGAATCGACCGCCGCGGGGTCGGGACGCACATGTCGTACGCGCCACACGAGATGGTGCTCGAGGCGCGCCAGTTCGGCAGGCGCGGCGGTCTCCGGCGGGATCCGGTCGCCGTCCCACTGGCGCAGTCTGCGCTCCACTCCGTCGAGGAAGCGCGTGCCCGTCCCGGTCAGGGCCGTGTCGGTGCGGATCTCGCGCAGGGCGCCGAGCACGGCCGGGTGCCAGCGCGCGAACTCGAACTCCGCACGGCGACGCAGCCGGCCGTCCGACCGCTCCGCCAGGCCATGCCAGTACGACGCGACGCCCGCGAACGCGTACACGCCCTGCAGCATGCCGCCGAGCGGCCGGGGATCGTCACGCCACGGCGCGTAGAAACGCGGCGTCCCGGCGTCGTCGTGCATCCTGACGAGGTGCAGGAGGGCGCCCAGCTCGATGTGCTGGAACTCGTGGACGAGGATCGAGCCGAGCGTGGCGGCGTCCCGCGGCCGCCCGATGGCGGCGCTGCGGAAGGCGTCCGCCGACGAGGCGTTCACCTCGCGGAAGGCCCCCGCGGGCGGTCTCGGGACGATGGTGGTCAGGCCGTACGGCATGACGGCGGCGATGCCGGGGACGGCACGGCAGACCAGGTCCCACGCGGAGCCGAGCAGTGCGCCCCAGGCGCGCTCGTCGTCCTCGCCGAGCGGCTCCGGCGGCAGCGGCTCCGCGAGGCCACGGTAGGGATCGAGATCGTCGAGGCAGAGCGTCAGCTCCAGTCCCTCGGAGCGCAGGTGGAACCGGCGCAGGCCGCGCCAGCCGCCGGCCCGCCGGGCGGGGTCGGCGGGCATCAGGACGCGCCGCCCGTCGCCGGAGATGCCGGCCTGGCCGGCCTCGACCTCGACGTCGCACCATGCGGTGCCGTCGTCGCCGCCGAGCTCCGCGGCGCCCAGCGTCGGCAGCACCGCCCTGCCGGCCGTCACCGGGCAGCGGAGCCGCGCGCCGATGCCCGCGCGGACCGCCGCGGCCGCCGCGAGCGCGTGCAGGTGGCCGAGCTGGGCCCAGAGCGGGAACGGGCCCGGCCGGCCGCCGCGCAGCCGCCGGATGGTGTGCGCCGCCCACGCGCCGGTGAACGGGTGATCGAGCACCGCGTCCAGCGCCGCGGGCGCGGCCTGCTGCGCGCGGGCGAGCGTGTCCCACGCGTCCCCGAGCGGGGGCAGCGGACCCGTGGCGTCCCGCGCCTCACCGGCCTGCCGGAGTATCGCGCGGAGCAGCAGCAGTACGCGGCTCCGCTCGGACTCTCCGAACTGCCGGGCGATGCGCCGGTCGCCGCCGTTGACGGCCATCGCGTCGATGTCGACCCAGGACAGGTCGTGGTACTCGAGCGCGGGCCCGGCCCCCGTCACGGGATCAGTCAAGTCGCTCGGCCGTGGTGCCGCCGTCCGCGCCGGCGGCCACTCTGGCGCGCGCGACCTGCGCCACGGCGCGGTCGGTCGCCAGATCCAGCGCCGGATCGCCGTCGCCCCGCAGCGCGTCGAGGCGGATCCCGCTGAGGTGGGGCAGGTCGGTCCTGATCGATTCCGTGGCACCCATCATGGCGTCCTTTCTGCTCTCCGACCGCTCTAATATAAATTCACGAACTGACGATTGGAAGGCCGCGATAATCGGTCACGAAAAAGGGCGCACTTATTTGTTTCCGGGCTTTTAGCCGGCCACCTGCTGGGATATTTCCGCTCCCGCCCCGGTGATTGCCGCGACCGAAACGGCCGCGCGGACAAAGGCGGCGACCGCGGCCGAGCGCATGTCCTGCGGCCAGGCGACGGCCAGCGTGGCCGGCTCGAGGTCGATGACCGGCCGATAGGCGATCTCGGGCCACGAGTAGCGGCGGGTCACCCAGGCGGGGAGGAGGCAGACGGTGTCGCCCAGCTCGATCAGCCTGAAGACCTGTGCCAGATCCGCGGCCGCCTGCCGGCTTCCGGCGACGAGCCCGCGGGCCGCCGTCCGCGGCGGCTCCCCTCCGCCGTCGGCTGATCCCCTGTCGGCTGCACTGCCGACTGTGCTGCCGACTGTGCTGCCGACTGTGCTGCCGACTGTGCTGCCGACTGTGCTGCCGACTGTGCTGCCGACTGTGCTGCCGGCCGGGCTGCCGGCTGTGTTGTCAGCCACGGCGGCGGGCAGCTGCTGGTCGGCGGGCGTTCCGTCGGGCAGCGTCCGGCCGGCCAGGTCCGCCAGCCGCAGGCATGGCCGGGCCGCCAGCGGATCGGTCGCCGCCAGGGCGGCCAGGCGGGGCTCGGTGCGCAGCGGCTCGATGTCCAGGCCGCGCTCGTCGAAGGGACTGACGAGCAGCCCGACGTCGGCGCGCCCGTCACGGAGCGCCTGCGCCTGCTCCCCCCGTCCGCCCAGCACCAGCTCCACAGCGATCGCCGCTTCCTCGTGCTGGTAGGCGGCAAGGATCTGCGGCAGCAGCCCGCCGTCGTTGTCCGCTTTGAGCGCGAGCCGCAGCCGCGGCGTGGCCTGGCCGGCGTGGCGGGCTCGCCGACCGGCCGCGGTGACCGCGTCGAGCGCGGTCCGGGCATCCCGCAGGAAGCCCTCCCCGGCCCTCGTGAGGATGACGTGACGCGTGGTGCGCTCGAACAGCCGCACGCCCAGGTGGCGTTCCAGCTCGCGGATCGCGCGGGAGAGCGGGGGCTGCGCCATGCCCAGGCGCTCGGCCGCGCGGCCGAAGTGGAGCTCCTCCGCGACCGCGACGAAGTACCGGAGCTGCCGGACCTCCAGGTCATTCATACCTGCAGGGTATCAATGGCGATCGGATCGGTCCTTCAGGTGTGCCGCCGGAGCCGGTTGACTGAGCCACATGATCGTCATCACCACTCCCACCGGCCAGATCGGCCGGCAGGTTCTCGACAACATCCTCGACAGCGCGGAGGCGATCCGCGTGATCGTCCGCGATCCCTCCCGCCTGGCCCCGCGCGTACGCGAACGAGTCGAGGTCGTGCCGGGATCGCACAACGACCTCGGCGTCCTCACCGAAGCGTTCGCCGGCGCCGACTCCGTCTTCTGGGTCGTGCCTCCCGACCCCAGCGCCACGAGCGCCGAGGACTACTATCTGAGCTTCACCCGGCCCCTGTGCGAGGCCATCGTGAGCCAGGGCGTCCGGCGCGTCGTCGGCGTCTCCACCCTGGGCCGCGGGGTGGCCGAGAACGCCGGGCAGATATCCGCGGCGCTGGCCATGGACGAGCTGATCGAGAAGACCGGCGTGAGCTACCGGGCCCTGGAGATGCCGGGCTTCATGGAGAACATGCTCCGGCAGATCGAGCCGATCAAGAGCCAGGGCGCCTTCTTCCTGCCGATGTCCGGGGATCGCAAGGTTCCGTCCTGCGCCACCCGCGACATCGCGGCCGTCGCGGCCGAACTGCTGCTCGACGACTCCTGGAGCGGGCAGGAAGGCGTCCCGGTCCTCGGGCCCGAGGACCTGTCCGCCCATGACATGGCGCAGATCATGTCGGAGGTGCTGGAGAGACCGGTCCGTTTCCAGCAGGTCCCCGGCGACGCCTACAAGGCCACCCTCATACGGCACGGGATGAGCGAGGCCTGGGCCCAGGGCCTGATCGACATGACCGCCGCGGTCGAGCGGGGCATCTACAGCGCCCAGCCACGTACCCCGCGCTCCACCACGCCCACCAGCTTCCGCCAGTGGTGTGAGGAGGTGCTCAAGCCGGCGTTCTCGCAGTGACCGTGACGGCCCTCGCCCTCACCGGGAGGCCAGCCACCGCCAGCGCGGCAGCTCCAGGACCAGGGTGACCACGGCCAGTACGGACACGATCGCGGCGGCGACCACGTGCCACGCGGCCCACGCCGCCGCCACCGCGGCCACGAGCTGCACGACGACGAGCAGGATCGTCACCGGGCCCGGCACGGCGACGATCACGTTCCGCTTGTCGCCCGGGGTGGAGAGCAGGGTCGGCAGCCCGATCAGCACCACGACCGACAGCACGGCCAGCAGCACGGAGTGCGGGGCGAGCGCCCACGGGGTCGCGACCCAGGCGATCAATTCGGTGGCGAACCGGAACGCGGACGCGACACGGTCGTCCGGGCGTGGAGCGGAGGACATGCGCGTAATGTACCGTTCCCGCCTCACGTGTCCCTTCGCGGATCACCAATTGCGCGAAACACGTGATGTGGCGCTCTACTTACCACTCATCCTGTCGGTCAAGGAGTTGGGCGAGCTGCTGCGGCTCGACCCGGGCACCCTGTCCCCCCTGCTCAAGCGGCTGCAGGCGCTCGGCTACATCCATCGCGAACGCAACAGCAAGGACGAACGCGCCCTGGCCGTGACCCTCACTCCCGCCGGCAGGGAGCTGCGGGCGCAGGCGGAGAAGATCCCGCCCGCCATCGTGGCCCGTCTCGGTATGGGCATCGACGAGCTGCAGGAGCTGCACCAGGTGCTGACGCGGGTGATCGCGGCGACCCGTGCCGCCGACGACCCCGAGCCGCAGGACGGCTGAAACCCCTAGAAGGCGAAACCGCCGGGGCGGCCGTTGCGGTCGGCGATCAGGCCGGCCAGGGTGGCGACGGCGATCTCCGGTGGCGTGCGCGAGCCGATGTTGAGCCCGATGGGCCGGTGCACCCGAGCGATCTCCTCCGGCGGCACGCCGAGGTCGGCCAGCGCCCGCACGTGCGGCGCCACGTGGCGGGCGCTGCCCATGATGCCGACCCACCGGACAGGGAACTTGAGCACGTCGCGGAGGACGGGGCCGATCTCCTCGCGGTGATGGTCGGTGAGCACCACGTCGGCCGTGGCGTCGAGGTACTCGCCGAGCTCGGTCACCACCGTGAACCCGCCGACGCGGCGCTCGGGGTCGGGCTCCAGGAGGATCGGGCGGAAGCCGAGTTCGGCCCCGAACCTCAGCAGGCAGTCGGCCACCGGAGAGGCGAAGACGGCGACCAGCGTCCGCCCGGCCAGCTCGCCAGGAGCCTCGTGGTGGGCCACCTCACACGCCGGGTCCTCGTCGTGGGTGTGGGTCATATCCGCAGTCTGACATGACCGCACCCGCGAGGTCATCGCCGTGGGGGGTTGCGGCAGCCGTCCCGGCGATCCGGCGCCTGGTCGCGCCGGATCGCCGGGGGTCAGGTCAGGTGAGCTGGATGTAGTCGAGTTCGGCGTATCCCGTGCCGCCCGCGAAGTGCGGCGAGCCCTTGGCCAGGCGGATCACGTTGTAGCCGGCATTGAGGGTGACGGTGGTGCTGATCGTGGCGCCGAACTGCCCCCAGCCCGAGGTGGGCGGGTAGCTGACGGTGGTCCACGCGCCGCCGTTGTAGGCCAGCCCCTGGGTCGCGGTGGCGCCGGTGCCGTTGGCGTACCCGATGGTCATCGTGTAGGAGCGCGCGGTGGGCACGTTCACCACGAAGTCGACGTAGCTGTCGGTGCGCGGCGTGCCCGAGTTGTCGATCCGGCCGACATAGCCGCCCTCCGACGCGCTGGGGGCGGTCAGCCGCTGGGCGCGGAACACGGAGGCGTTCTCGGCCTCGTACCGCTGCTGGTAGGAGGGCACCCCGGCGGCCGGCTCGACGGTGAGCCGGTAGCCGCGGGTGTCCACCATGTTGGGCACGGACACGCTGAGCTGCCCGCCGCTGACCGTCCGGGTCGTGGTGGAGATCGTGGTGGGCGCGGCGACCGCGGTGAAGCGGCCGCTCGACGGAGTGGACGAGAGCGTGACGCGGACGCTGGAGCCGAGCGCGCCGAGGCCCGTGAGGTTGACGGTGTTGGTGCCGGACTCGTTGCCGAACACCACGTTGACGATCTTCCGGGTGCCGTCGTAGGAGGCGAAACCGTCCAGGCCGGTCTGCGTGGTCGACGTGGTCGTCACCATGTTCCCGGCCATGTCGCCGTACCACTTGTACAGCCACCAGGTGCCGGTGGGCTGGTTGTTGTTGACGACCAGGCCGTTCATGGTGCCGTACTCGTACCAGAAGGCCCGGTGGGCGGACTCCACGCCGCCGCGCTCGAACTTGGCGACGTAGCTGGCGATCCGGCCGGGGACGTCCACCTCGCCGGTGGCGGCGTACTCGTTGATGGAGATGCGGCGCGGGCTGATGCCGAGCGAGGCCTCCAGGTTGCGGTAGTCGGCGATGTCGCCGGCGATCCTGGTGGGGTTCTGCAGCTCGTGCCAGCAGATGATGTCGGGCAGGGTGCCGGTGTTCTTGGCGTTGGTGAGGAACGACTGCATCCAGGAACGGTTGTAGGTGGCGGTGCTGGGGCCGACGATCGGCGTGAGCGTGTCGAGCGCGCGCACCGCGCGGTACGTGCGCACCCACCCGTCGTTGAAGTTTCCCGCGGCGGAGGTGTTCCAGGTGTAGTCGGGCTCGTTCCAGAGTTCCCAGCCGAGGATGTTCGTGACCGTGGTGGCCGACAGGCGGGCGTTGACCATGGTGTTGACCTTGGCGAGCCAGTCGTTCCAGCTCACCCACCGGTACGGGAAGTTCGGATAGATGTCCGGCATGCGGATGAACTCGCCCGCGCCGACGCGGGTGGCCTGCGGCGCCACCAGCAGGGAGTCGCCGCCGGGCGGCTGGCCGTTGGGGCGCTGGCCGACGCCGGGCGCGGGCTGGGTGAGGGAGTTCACCTTGATCGGGAGGAGGGTGGAGTCGGCCGGGCGGGAGTCCTCGGCCAGGCCGTACAGGCCGCCGGAGGCGACGTGGGTGACCGGCCTGAACGGCTGCGCGACGTTCACGGTCAGCGTCGCGCCCGCCGCCGCGGCCGGGGGTGCGGTGGTCACCAGGGCGGTCACCAGGACAGCGGCCGTGGTGACCAGGGCTAAGGCGAGCACTCGGATTCGGGACATCGTGTCACTCCTTCTCGACGGGCAACCAGATGCGCATGCTCGACGGGCCGCGGTGGGCCCATGAGTGGTACGGCCGCAGCGGCACGTCGACCCACTCGACATCCGCCACCGAGGCGGCCGTGGCACGGGAGTACGCCCACGGCCGGTCAGGGGGTGCGGCCAGGCGGCCGCGGACCCGGGCGCCGCCGGGCTCGGCACGCGGGCCGGACTGGGGGTCGATCGCCAGGGCGTCGAGCCCGCCCGGGTGCGGGAGGTCGTGCGACTCGACGCACAGGACCTCCGGGCCGCGCTCGACGGCGACGCAGCCGCGTACGGCGTCGATGCGGGGGTCCGGCCAGGTGAAGCGGGGCTCCATCGGCAGTTCGAGCGTGATGACCTCGCCCGCGCGGAAGGCTCGCCGCACCGTGGCCAGGCCGGGCTCGACCGCCCGCGCCCGCCCGTCGTCGGTGAGCGTGGCACCCGCGGCCCAGGCGGGGACCCGCAGGGTGAGTGTCCAGAGCCCGTCGTCCAGGATCCGGACGCGGACGGTTCCGCTCTCCGGATAGGTGGTCTCGACCGCCACCGCCGCCCGCCGCCCGTCCGGCAGCTCGGCGCGGATGGTCGAGGGCGCGTACTGGTGGATCTGAAGGCCGTCGTCGTCCGCGGTGGCGAGGTAGCTCTGAAGGCCGGCCAGGGTGCGGGCGACGTTGGTGGGGCAGCAGGAGACGTCGAACCAGGCGGCCCTGACGCCGGCCTCCGCGCGCGGGCTGACCTCGTCCGCGTCCGCCGGCCTGCCCGGGGCCCGCTGGTGGAGGGGGTTGGCGTAGAAGAACGCCCGGCCGTCGGGGCTCGGGGAGGTCGCGATGACGTTGTAGAGCGTGCGCTCGATCAGGTCGGTGTAGCGGACGTCGCCGGTGGCGAGGTGGAGGCGCCAGGAGACCATGATCGAGGCGACGCCGGCGCACGTCTCGCAGTAGGCCCGGTCCGGCGGCAGTTCCCAGTCCTCGCCGAAGCCCTCGTCCTGGTGGCGCGAGCCCATGCCGCCCGTGATGTAGGTGCGGCGCGCGACCGAGCGCTCCCATTGCCGCTCCACGGCGCGCAGCAGTTCGTCGTCGCCGCGCTCGACGGCGACGTCCACGGCCGCGGCGGTGAGGTAGAGCGCGCGGACGGCGTGGCCGCGCCACACGCCGGCCTCCCGGATCGGGATGTCGTCCTGGAAGTACGCGCGTCCCAGCGGGATGTCCCTGAGCGTGCCGTGCCCCCGGCGGTCGAGGAAGAGGCGGGCCTGCTCGATGTAGCGCTCCTCCCCCAGCGCCCGGCCGAGTTCGGCGAGGCCGACCTCGATCTCCGGGTGCCCGCAGATCCCGGGCATGCCGTCCGGGCCGAAGGTGCGGCACACGTGGTCGGCGGCCCGCCGCGCGACCCGTACGAGGTCGTCCTCGCCGTACGTGCGCAGCCGGGCCACCGCGGCCTGCAGGAGGTGGCCGGTGTTGTAGAGCTCGTGGCCCATCTCCAGGTCGCTGTAGCGCGGCGGCTGCTCGCCGTGCCCGAAGCAGGTGTTGAGGTACCCGTCCGGGTCCTGGGCGCGGGCGACGCGCGCGGTGAGCCGCTTGATCGCCGCCTCCGCCCCCGGGTCACCGGTACGGCCCCACTCCCAGGACAGGGCCTCCAGCAGCTTGTAGACCTCCGAGTCGGAGAACGACCAGCCGGGACGGTCGGGCGAGGTCGTCCCGGCGGCGACCCGGTCGAAGTTGGCCAGCCAGCCGAGGCGCTCCATCCACGACTCGCAGTGGGCGAGCGTGGCCGTGGCGTTCACGGCCTGCCGGCTCCCCCAGAATCCTCCGGTGATGGAGACCTGCGCGAGCCCGAGAGGGCGCACCCGGCCCTGCGACGGCAGCACGGGGCTGGTCATGTGGTGAACCTTTCGACGAACGGGTGGGTCAGTCCTTGACGGCGCCCGCGGTGACCCCGGCGGCGATGTAGCGCTGCGCGAGGACCAGGAGGAAGGCCGCGGGGATGGACGCGATCACGGCGGTCGCCATGATCGAGTTCCACTGCGTGGTGTTGTTGCCGATGTAGCGGAAGATGCCGAGCGTGATGGGGATCACGTCGCTGTTGCGGTTGAGGGTCGAGGCGAAGATGAAGTCCGACCACGCCCACAGGAACGCGAAGAGCGAGACCGTGATCACCGAGTTGCGGCTCAGCGGCAGGACGATCGAACGGAACGTGCGCCAGGTGCTCGCCCCGTCGATCTGCGCCGCGGCCATGAGCTCGCCGGGGATGCTCGCCATGAACGCCCGGAAGAGCAGCACCCCGAACGGCACGGCCAGCGTCGAGTCGGCGACGATCAGCCCCGGGACGGTGTTGAGCATCCCGAGCCTGATGTAGATCGCGTAGAAGCCCATGGCCATGACGACGCCGGGGATCATCTGCGCGACGAGGAGCAGGAAGTCCATCCCGCGCGCGCCGAGCGGCCGCAGCCTGGCCAGGGAGAACCCCGCGGGCAGGGCCACGACCAGCGTGAGCGCGACGGTCCCGAGGCCGATGAAGAGACTTGTGGCCAGGGCCGGCAACTGCTGGGCGAACGCCGCCGCGTACCCCTCGAACGTGGGGTTCCAGGGGAACCAGTGCGGCGGGTCGGCGCGCATGTCGCCGGTCCTGGTGAGCGAGACGTTGAACATCCAGTAGACCGGGAAGAGCATCAGCCCGACCAGGACGACGCCCACCACCGTCTTCCAGGGGAAGGTCCTCATGCGTGGTCCTCCCTGCGCTGCAGCCGCACGTGCAGGAGCCCCGCGGCGAAGGCGATGAGGATGAGCAGGTTGCCGACGGCCGCCGCCGGCGAGAAGTCGGGCTGGCCGGTGCCGAACGCCTCGCGGTACGACCAGATGGCCAACGTCGTCGAGGCGTCCGCCGGACCGCCCTTCGTCATGATCCAGATGATGTCGACGACCTTGAGCGTGTAGATGAGGCCGAGCAGCAGCGTGATCGCCGACACCGGGCGCAGCAGCGGGAAGGTGATGCGCCGGAACCGCTGCCACCCGTTCGCCCCGTCCAGGCCGGCGGCCTCGTACAGGTCGGGCGGGATGTTCTGCAGCCCGGCATAGAGGATGACCAGGTTGAACGGGATGCCGAGCCAGATGTTGGCGATGGTGACGGCCAGCAGCGAGGTGCCGGGCGAGGTGAGCCAGTTGATCTGGCCGATCCCGAACGCCTGCAGGGCCGCGTTGACGATGCCGTTGTCGCTGTTGAGCATCCACGACCAGGTCGAGGCGGAGACGATCAGCGGCAGCAGCCACGGCACGAGGAACATCGCGCGCAGCACCGCGGACAGGCGGAAGTTGCGGTGGAAGAAGACCGCGAGCGCCAGGCCGAGCGCGTACTGGGCGGCGATGGAGACCAGGGTGAACAGGGCCGTGTTGCGCAGCGCCCGGACGAACGTGTCGTCGGACAGGATAGCCACGTAGTTGTCGAGCCCCGTGAACTCGGCGTCGCCCCGCACGAACGCCCGCGGCGTGTAGTCGTGCACGCTGAGGTCGATGTTGCGGTAGAGCGGGTAGGCGTAGAAGAGCGCAAGGTAGATCACGAGCGGTGCGAGGAACGCGAGAGCCGTCCACTTCCCGGACCGCCGCCGGGGAGCCGCGTGGACCGCTCCGCGCGCCATGACCGCTTCGGTGCGAAGGGATGTCATCGGATCAGTTGCCGGTGGCCTGCTTGGCCTGGGCCTGCGCCTGCTTGAGCGCGTCGGCGGGGGTGGCCGCGCCGCTCAGCGCCTTCTGCACCCCGGTCCACAGTGCCTCGGAGATCTTCGGGTACTTGGTGCCGAGGTTGTCGCTGGTCCGGCCCTTGGCCGAGCGCACGGCGTCGACCCACGGCTTCAGGCCGGGCTCCTTGGCGAGGATGGCCTGCTGGCCCTCGGCGGTGGAGGGGATGTAGTACGCGAACGTCGTACCGGTCTCGACCAGGCCCTCGGGCGTCGTCATGCACTCGAGGATCTTCTTGGTGACGTCGTAGCGCTTGGTGTCCTTCTGCACCGGGACCGTGATGAACTCGCCGCCCGTGGGCGTGGGGGCGGTGCCTCCGTCCTTGCCGGGGATCTGCACGATCCCGGTGGGGAAGCCCGCCTTCTTGGCGCTGTCGATCTGCCACGTGCCGTTCTCGGCGAACGCGAAGTCCCCGGTCAGGAACTGCTCCCACGTGGTGTTCTGGGAGTTGCTGATGACCGAGTTGGGCGCGGTGCCGTCCTTGACCCATTTCGTCCACAGGTCGAGGGCCGCCACGGCCTGCGGCGAGTCGAGCTGGGTGAGCTGCGCGCCGGAGCCCCAGAACCAGGGCAGGAACTGGAACGAGCCCTCCTCGGTGCCGATGGCCGAGAACGTGATCGGCTTCTTCCCCGCGGCCTTGACCTTCTTCAGCGCCGCGTCGAGCGAGGCCCAGTCCTTGACGGACTTGGGGTCGACGCCGGCCGCGTCGAGGATCTTCTTGTTGTAGTAGAGGGCGAGGGTGTTCGCACCGATGGGGATGCCGTACGTCTTGCCGTCCAGCTCGCCCGCGGCGATGAGGTTCTTGTCGAATCGTGCTGTGTCGAGGCCGAAGTCGGACATCGCGGTGAGCATCCCGGCGTCGGCGAGCGTCGAGACGGCGGGGTTGTCGAGGAGGATGACGTCCGGCGCGTTGCCCTCCTGGCCGGCGAGCAGGGCCTGGTTGGTCAGCGCGGTGGTGTCGTACGCGGTGCGCTTGATGGTGACGCCGGCCTGCTGCCCGCAGGAGTCCACCCGCTTCGCCCAGGCGGAGGACGCGTCATGCTGCGGGTACGGGTCCCACCAGGTGTACGCGCCGCCCCCGTTCGCGCCGCCGTCCGTGGGGGCGGTGGCGGTGGTGCCGCCCTGGGGGGCGGACGCGCAGGCGGCCAGGGCGGACAGTGCCAGGACGGCGGTTCCGAAGACCGTCGCCCTCGTGGACATCGACGGACGGTTCATCGATCTCACTCCAATGTTAACGCTCACAATGAGCGCGCCAGAAGGTGTCGAGGAATCGGGCCCGCTGCTAGCGGGCGTTCGGGTGGGGTGCTCCCGGGGGTGCGGTGCTGCCTCGGGAGATGAGTTCGGGAGAGATGAAGCGCACCACGAACGGCTCGTCGCGCGCCGCCGGCGACTCGACGCGGCGCACGAGCTGGCGCACCGCCATGGATCCGAGGCGGTCGGGCGCGCTCTCGATGAACGAATAGGGCAGGGAGAAGGTCGCGGCGAACTCTGCGGAGTACCGCCCGATGACCGACAGGTCCTCGGGCACGCGCAGCCCTCGCTCGTGGGCGACCGAGGGCAGCGCCGCGGTGGCCGCCTCGTTGTTGATCATCAGGCCGGTGGCCGACGGGTAGGTGTCGAGCAGCTCGTTGAGCAGGCGGCCGACGGCCGGCTGCCGGGACTCGCCGTACACCGCGTGCAGGGTTACGCCGAGCTGACGGGCCCGTTCGAGCGCGGCGTCGCGCAGGCGCCACACGTACGCGCCGCCCCGCTCGACCACGTGCTCGGGCTGCGAGATCAGGATGAGCTCGCGGTGGCCGAGGCGATGGAGGTGCTCCACCATCACCCTGCCGGCCTCCTCGAAGTCGAGGTCGAACACGTCCAGCCCGGAGCAGTCGCCCGGCAGGCCGACCAGGGCGCCCGGCTGCGGCGCCGCCCGCAGGATGGGCAGCCTCTGGTCGTCCTGGGCGATGTTCATGAGGACGACGCCGTCCACCATGCGGGAGTCGGTGATGCGCCGCAGCGCCCGCGCGCCGTCGGCCTCGGTGACCAGCAGCGTGTCGTAGCCCAGGTCGCGGGCGGTGTCGGTGACGCCCAGGAGGTACTGCATCATCGCGGGCGCGAACTCGTCTTCGTGGAACTGGGCGAGCAGACCGAGGACCTTGGTCTGGGACGTGGCGAGCGCGCGGGCGCCTGCGTTCGGCGTGTACGCGAGCGCCTCGGCGGCCGCCAGCACCCGCCGGCGGACCTCGTCCGAGATGGGCCGCTTGCCCGACAGCGCATACGACGCCGTGCTGCGGCTCACCCCGGCCTCCCGGGCCACGTCTCCGATCGTCGCCACACTCACCTCCTGCTGTTGAACCGGTTCGACGATGACGTCGCGAAAGCTTGTGCATCGTGGACCGGATGACGCCCTTGTCCTGGTGTCGGGCAGGATCTATCCGGCCCGGGGCCGGAAACTCTCGCTCTGCGGCTGCGGGAGTCAGCGAACCGGTTCAACGATGTGGCTCGACTGTCGCGCCGTCGGGCGGCACGCGTCAAGGGCGAGGACCGGCGGCGATACGAAATCGTGACATGCCGGAAACATGAATGATCGACCGGCGCGTGGCGTACGTCAGGCGCCGAGCAGGCGCGACCGCGTCGTGGGATGCGCCTGCTGAGGACGGACAAAGCACGAACGGCCCGGCCCGATCCCCCAGGGCGCGGCAAGAGCGTCCGCGACGGGGCTGTGCGACGCCTCGTCGAGGGTCCTGCTCACGGCGTGGATCTCGCTGAGCGGCATCATCGCGGCCATTCCGGCCGCGCCCCTCGCACAGGGCACGCAATCTTCGCCGCAGAGCTGATCACGAAGATCGTATACGCTTCGGCAATGGACGCCGACCCCAGGATCGACCGTACGAAGCCGCATTCCGCCCGGGTCTGGAACCACCTGCTCGGCGGAGAGGACAACTACCCCGTGGACCGCGAGGCCGGGGACGCCCTCCTGCGCATGTTCCCCGATTTCGCGCAGGTGGCCAGGCTCCAGCGGGAGTTCCTCCGGCGAGCGGTGACCTACCTCGTCACCGAGGCGGGCATCAGGCAGTTCCTCGACATCGGCGCGGGCCTGCCCACCGCCGACAACACGCACGAGGTGGCGCAGCGCATCGCGCCCGAGTCGCGCATCGTCTACGTCGACAACGACCCGCTGGTGCTCGTGCACGCCCGCGCCCTGCTCTCCGGCAGCCCGGAGGGCAGGACCGACTACGTCGAGGCCGACGTGCGCGAGCCGGGCACCGTCCTCGCCGCCGCGGCCAAGACGCTGGACTTCGCCCGGCCGATCGGCCTGGTGATGCTCAGCATCGCCGGTCAGGTCCCCGATTACGGCCTCGCCACCGATCTCGTCCGCCGCTATGTCGCGGCGCTGCCGCCCGGCAGCCACCTCGCGCTGTCCGACGGGGTCGACGTCAACCCGGCGCTGGTGGAGGCGGTGAGCTTCTACAACGAGCGGGCCGCCTTCCCCTACACGCTGCGCAGCCCCGAGCAGCTGGCCGGCTACTTCGAGGGGCTCGAGCTCGTGGAGCCGGGCGTGGTGTCCACGCCGCTCTGGCGGCGACCGTCCGGGGCAGCGCAGCCTCCGGCCACCACGGTGAACGCGGTCTGCGGCGTGGGCCGCAAGCCGTAACGGGCGACGGACCGCCGGCCGCCGTCAGCAGCCGTAACAGATGCGGCGTCCCCAGCCCGGACGGCTGCCCCGTCCCCTGGATGCGCGGTCGAAAGCATGCGCGCGGCCGCCCTGCCCCGCCGACCTGCGCAGACGCCGGCGTCAGCCGGCGCAGTGCAAGTACTTGAGCCCGATCATGCCCCAGGCATGACAGCGCGTTTGGGGCGGCACAAACGGTGTCATATTGGACCACCGAACCCGCAGGAACAGTGTGCGACTACGACCTACCCGCTCCGCGCCCACCCGCCTAGCCTGGTCAGTGGGAGGCATCAGACGCTTGTGGGCACCCGAAGCGGGCCCTGGTGCAGCACTTTCTCCGTCTTTGCCACCGTTTCACGGTAGCGGGGAACTATCCCCCGTGAACGCGCGAAGAGGGCCAGCTGAACCCGAGCTGCCTCCCAGAGTTCGAGACACACTACTCCGCAAGGATCACTTTGTCCATCATGTCCACTTCTGTCACAGGGACGCATCAGCTCCCGAGCACCATGCGCGCAGCCCGAATGCACGGCTACAACCAGCCGCTCGTCCTCGAGGAGGTACCGACTCCCGACATCGGCCCCGACGAGGTGCTCGTCAAGGTCCGGGCCGCCGGCATGTGCCGCACCGATGTGCAGCTGGTTGACGGCTACTTCCGCAACTACGCTGCGCCCTCCTTCCCGGTCACGCCGGGCCACGAGATCGCCGGCGAGATCGTCCGAGTCGGGAGCGCGGCCGAAACCGGCGGCCACCGCGAAGGCGATCAGGTGGTTGTCGTGGGCGGGTGGGGCGACGGCACCTGCCGCCATTGCCATCGGGGCGACACTCAGATCTGCGCTCACGGCGCATGGCCGGGATTCGGGCCTCACGGCGGTTACGCCGAGTACGTCCCCGTCCCCGCCGCGTATGTCATCAAGGTGGACACGCAGTACAACCTCGCTCCGGAGCAGCTGGCGCCCTTGACCGACGCCGGCCTGACCCCGTACCGCGGCATCAAGAAGCTCCGTGACGCGGGCGCTCTCGGTCCCGGCCGCGTGGTGGGAGTGATGGGGGCGGGAGCCCTGGGCACGTACGCCGTGCAGTACGCCAAGCTGCTCGGCGGCGGCGCCACCGTCGTCGCATTCGCCCGCAATCCCGACAAGCTCGAAGTCGCGAGGAGGCTCGGCGCGGATCACGTCATCAACATCGGCGGCCGATCCCTTGACGAAGTCCGGGCCGAACTCCGCGAGGCCACCGGCCAAGACGAGATCGACGCGGGCATCGACTGCGCCGGCGCCGAGGAGATGATCCAGCTGGGCTTCGGGCTACTCGCCATCGCCGGGCATTACGCGTCGGTCGGCCTCGTCGGGGACCGGATCGACATCCCTCTGTTCCCGCTGGTGGCCCGCGAATACACCTACCACGGGTCATTTTGGGGAAACTACAACGACCTGAGCGAAGTCGTCGCGCTCGCCGAGCAGGGAAAGGTGCAGCACACCGTCCACACGATCCGGTTCGAGGACGTCAACGACGCGATTGACCGCATTCGGACGGGCGAGATCGTGGGCCGCGCCGTCATCAAGTACTGACGCCACCTGAAGGATGCCGGCACAGCAGCCGTTGCGAGGAGGCCCGAGCAGACTCTCTTGAGGAGAGCCGCACTCGGCGTGGACGGCGACCCAGTGAGCCGGCGTCGCAGCCAGGCACGCACCACCGGCGCGTTGCGCGTGGACAGATTGTCACAGATGAGATGGACCGTCAGGCCTGGTTCGACGTGGCGGTCCATCTCGTCCAGGAAGTCCCGGAGTCGACCGCGCGATGGCGGGCCGACAGCTTGCCGACCACCGTGCCGGTGGCGGTGTTGAGGGCGGAGAGGTCCACGATGCCGTGCCGGGCGCAGTCGAAGCTGCGCCGCTCGGGTACGCCGCCCACCTCGCAGGCTCCGGGCCGTGGTCGTGGCACCGGACATCGGCGCCGACCATGGCCACCGACGCCTCACGAGCCGCGTACTCCGCTCGCCGCGCCGCGGGTGCAGGTGGAGGCGGCGATCCACGCAGATGGCGACACCGTGATCGTGGTCTGGGACGGCAGCGGGGTCGCCAATGGCGGCGGACGCTACGACAACGCCTACGCCTGGGTGATGAGGCTGCGCGACGGCCAGGTGATCGACGGCACCGCGTTCTACGACAGCATCGCGTTCAACCACCTCTGGGGGCGCGTAGCACCGGACTGATGCGATCGACGCCGGCTCATGGCGGGTGCTCGCCGAACCTCGGGGCCGAATTCAGACGCGGTTCGCAAGCCAGCGCAGCTGCAGAGCCATGTGGAGCTCCAGTGCTCGGTCGGGCGACTGCCAGTCGTCCCCTAGCAGAGCAGTGACGCGGGCTAGGCGCTTGACCACGGTGTTGGGGTGAACATAGAGCGTGCGAGCAGTGCGGGCCAGATTGCCGCCCTCGCGAAAGTATGCGTGTACCGTGTCCAGGAGGGCTGTTCCGTGGGTGGCGTCGTGCTCGCTCAGCGGCCCGATGGTGGCGTGCAGGAAAGCCGCTAGTTCGTCGCTCCGCTCAGGGGTGACGAGGATGCTGTAGAGGCCGAGCTCGTGGGCGCTGAATGCGGCATCGACCCGCCCGAGCGAGTGCAGCAACGCTGCGGAGCGCTCCGCCAGGCGCATCTGGGCATCTGGCGCGACCGGCGGTTGCGGCGCAGCCGCACAAACGATCAGTCCGCCCCGCAGCTCGTGCTTCAGGCGGTCGTGGACGAATCGAGCGAGTTCTTCAGCGTCGGTTCCCGGCAGGAAGGCTCCTGCACCCGACCCGTGCTCGCCGCCGAGTCCGGCATGTGAGCGTGCGAATGACGACATGGCCCACGCCAGGTCGGCGGGGCGTCCGGACTCACGACGCGCGAACACCGCGACGAACGAACCGTCGGGGTCGAAGCCGCGCGCCCGCGCCAGCAAGCGCTGATGATCGCGGAGCGTCCCGCCTGTGGCCAGCTCCCTGAAGAGCTGGCCGTGCACCCGTTCCTCTGCCTCGACGATCGCCTGCTGGCGGAAGACCAGCAGGCTGAGGATGTGGGCCGTGGTCTCCAGGTTCCGCATGTCTGGCGCACTGAGCAGTGTGCCGGTCTCGAGCACAAGTGCTCCAAGCCTCGCCCCACCGGCTCCGAGAGCCGTGACATATCCGCCATCCGTCGCCACTGAGTGACCGTTGCGCCAGCTCTCGGCAATCGCCTCCTGGAGCTCCTGCGCGTCGGGCTGGAGCACGCGCACGTTGCCTTGGAATACCACTGAGATCTCCTGCGTGACCTCATCGACGTCGGCGCCTTCGAGCACCAGCTTCGTCAGCCGATCATGAAGTCCAGCCGCGCGCCGGATCGTCTCCGCGTCCTCTTCCGCCGCACACCGCGCCGCGTCGACTTGGCCGAACAGGCGAGCGTTCTCGAGAGCGATTGCGGCGTGGTCGGCGAAAGCTTCCAGCAGCACGTACTCTTCGGCGCTTGGGGGACGTTCGAAACGATTGGCCGCATAGAGGATCCCGATGACCTCGTTGCGGATCTTCAACGGCACGCCGAGAACGGAGACGAGCTGGTCCTCGGCCAGCGCAGCATCCAGCTTCTCCTCGTGAACGATGGTGTCGCTGTCCACGTAGCGGCGGATCCACAGCGAGCTGCCGGTCCTTGCTATCTGCGCCGCCATGCCGGTGCCCGGCAGGGTTTGAACCTGCTTGAAGACGGCCGACGTCAGCCCAACGCTCGCGCGTACCTTGAAGCTGCCGTCTTCCTCGCGGACGGCGATGTAGCTGGCGTCGGCGCTGGGCACGAGCTCCTGCGCCCGCTCGGCGATCGATTGCAGGACCTCGTCGATCGCCCGAACCGTGGTCAGCTCGCGGGCCGTGGCATACAGGCCAGTGAGTTCGCGCTGACGGCGACGGAGGTGGGCCAGCACGTTGAACACGTCCATGGCTGCGTCGAACGCGTCGTCCATGCCTGCAGCAGCCATGACCTTCTCCAGCTCATGCGCATCAGCAGACGTGACCAGTGCGCGCAGCGCATCAGCGACGGTCATGCTCCTAGGAGCCGGCACACTTTCAGCCTAACGCCGACCACCTGCGCCTTCACTTCACATCCGGCGCTGTGGATGACTGTTGACCACTGCCCGGCACGCCACGTGGCCCGGGGTGCGGCGGCCCATGACACGTCGGTCAACGGCTCAAACATGGCCTCTCCGGCATCGAACCGCGCAGCGCCGGCCGGATCCTTGGACAGGGCGGCGGTGACCAGTCCCGCTGAGCCCGGAGATGTCCGGCTCCTGGTTGAGGATGCGGTTGATCACCGCCGGGGTGGAGTCGGCGCCGAACGCGGACCGGCCCGAGGCGGCGAACACCACGGTCCCGCCCCACGCGAAGATGTCGGCCGCCGCCGTCACCGGCACCCCGCCGAGCTGCTCCGGCGCGAGGTAGGCCGCCGGCGTCCCCATCACCGATCCGGACGAGGTGGTGCCCGGGGTGTCCAGGGCGCGGGCGACCCCGAAGTCGATCACGACGGGACTTTCCGGCCCCATCAGGATGTTGCCGGGCTTGAAGTCCCCGTGCCGGATCCCGGCGCGGTGGAGAACCTGGCCACCCGCCGGGCCAGCTGCACCTCGCGCAGGAACCTGCTCCGCGCGCTGGGGTCGGTCAGCAGGCCGCGGTGCAGGAGCTTGACGGCGACCAGCTCCCCTGTCTCCGCGCGCCCGAGATGGACGACGCCCTGCCCGCCCTCGCCGATGCGGGCGAGGATGTCGTACGGACCCAACCGCCGCGGATCGTCCTCCACCAACGGCTGGTTCACCGTAAACCCCCAATAGATCAACAGACAGTGCAGAAACCTACCAGCGGGCGAGTTGGGATGTCCCCCACTTGCGATCAAGGTAAGCCGGGAATGCCCGGCGGCGTTCACGTGTTGGGGCGAGGGAACAGTTGAAGTTTCAACAAACAGGAGGGGTCATGCCCGCCATCACCGCCGACACCCTGACGCTGCCGCGCGTCGCCGTACCGGGCCCGGCCGCCGTCACGCGGCGGCCCGTGAGGTCGGTGACGACCGCGCCCAGCGGGTTCGAGGGCGAGGGCTTCCCGGTCCGGCGCGCGTTCGCCGGCGTGCCGCAGTCCGCGCTGGACCCGTTCATCCACATGGACCAGATGGGCGAGGTCGAGTACGCGCCCGGCGAGCCCAAGGGCACCCCCTGGCACCCGCACCGCGGCTTCGAGACCGTCACCTACATCATCGACGGCATCTTCGAGCACCAGGACTCCAACGGCGGCGGCGGCACGATCACCAACGGCGACACCCAGTGGATGACCGCGGGCTCGGGCCTGCTGCACATCGAGAAGCCGCCGGAGCACCTGGTGGTCTCGGGCGGGCTGTTCCACGGCGTCCAGCTGTGGGTCAACCTGCCCCGCGCCCACAAGTTCCACGTGCCGCGCTACCAGGACATCCGCGGCCGCCAGACGGCGCTGCTGGCCTCGGCCGACGGCGGCGCGCTGCTGCGGGTGATCGCCGGCGACCTGGACGGGCACGCCGGTCCCGGCGTCACGTTCACGCCGATCACGATGGTGCACGCGACGGTCAGCCCCGGCGCGCGGCTGGAGCTGCCGTGGAACCCGGGCTTCAACGCCCTCGCGTACGTGCTGGCCGGGCAGGGCTTCGCCGGTGACGAGCGCAGGCCGGTCCGCAAGGGCCAGCTGGCCGTCTTCGGTCAGGGCGGGGCGCTCACCGTCGCCGCCGACACGGCTCAGCCGCACGCCGAGCCGAACCTGGAGGTGCTGCTGCTCGGCGGGCAGCCCATCCGCGAGCCGGTCGTCCACTACGGCCCCTTCGTGATGAACACCCGCGCCGAGATCGTTCAGGCGATGGAGGACTTCCAGGCCGGCCGCCTGGGCGTCGTCCCCGCCGGACGCGTCCCGCACACCGGAGAGGAGTGACATGCCGATCGAGAGGCTTGCCGAGGAGTACGAGCGGGGTCGCCGGTTCTTCTACTCGGAGGACTACATCGGGGCCGCGCGCATCCTGGCCGAGGTGGTGGCGGCAGCGCCGGAGAACCTGTCGGCCCGGCTGCTGCTGGCCCGCGCCTACTACCACTCGGCCCAGCTCCGCCGGGCCGAGGCCGAGCTCCGGGTGATCCTGGAGCGCGACCCGGCGGAGGAGTACGCCTGCCTGCTGCTCGGCCGTACGCTGCAGCGCCAGAACCGGCCGAAGGACGCCGAGCCGTACCTGCGGCTGCACGCCGCCATGACCGGCGCGTGAGGCACCCGATCGGGGCCAGGTCGAGACCGGCGACCTGGCCCCGATCAGGCCAGGTCGAGGCCGGCCAGCTGGGCCCGGCTCGCCACGTTGAGCTTGGGGAAGGCCCGGTAGAGGTGGTAGCTGACGGTCTTGGGGCTGAGGAAGAGCCGCGCGCCGATCTCCTTGTTGGTGCGGCCCGCCGCGGCCAGGCGGACGATCTGCAGCTCCTGCGGGGACAGGACGTCCTGCGGGGAGGCGGCGGAGCGGGCCTCGGCGGCGACGGCGGGCAGACCGGTGTCGCCGGCGGCGCGCAGCTCGCCTCTGGCCCGCTCGGCCCAGGGCCGGGCGTCCAGGCGCTCGAAGGTCTCGAGCGCGGCACGCAGGTGGGCGCGGGCGGCGCTCTTCTGCCGATCCCTGCGCAGGCGCTCGCCGTAGACCAGCGCGGTGCGCGCCGCCTCCCACGGGCTGCCCCAGGAGCGGCCTACGCCGGCGTGCAGCTGTACGGCGGTGCGGAAATGGTCGTGTGCCCGATCCCCGTCAGGTTCGGCAAGGGCCAGGCAGCGGTGCATGACGGCCTCGGCCCAGGCCAGGCCCGAGGCCCGTGCCCAGGACTCGTAGCGGCGTAGCGCCCCGTCGGCGGGCAGGCCGAGCCGGGCCGCGGCCTCGATCTGGTCGGGGGCGAAGTGCACGGCCTGGAACTGGTGGCGCACCGGACCGGCCATGGCCGCCTCCAGCCGGTCCAGCGCCTCGGCGAAGCGGCCCTGGCCCACGTCGAGCAGGGCCTGCGCCCACTGTGCCCAGGCCAGGCCGTTGACGATGCCGTTGGCGTCGTAGTGCGCGTGCGAGGCGGCGGCCAGCTCGGCGCAGCGGCCCGCGTCACCTCGTACGGCGGCGATCCAGGCGAGCATGCCCTGCATGCAACCGGCCCGGCTCGTCCTGCCGGTCTCCGCGGTCAGCCGCAGTCCCTCGCTCGCGGTGGCCGTGGCGTCCGTGAACCTGCCGACGAAGATCTCGCTGGTGGCGAGCGTGATGTGGAGCACGGCGAGCTTGCTGATCTCGCCGTTGGCCCGGCATTCCTCGGCGGCCGCTCTCGCGATCTCCCCCGCGGCCTGGAAGTCGCCGGCCTGGAGGGCGAAGTAGGAGGCGTTGATGCGGCGTGAGTGCATCTCCGGAGTGATCCGGCTGCCCCTGGCCACCAGCTCGCGCATCAGCGGCAGCGCGGCGGCGGGGCCGTCCGTCAGCAGCGACGCCGATGCCAGGGCGGACTGCCTGGCGAGGTCGAGGTCATCCTCCGGGCGCAGATCCGGCGCGCGCAGGCGGGCGGCGGCCTCGACGAGCCCGTCGGCGTCGCCGAGCAGGTTGGCGTTGCGTGCCGCTTCGACCAGCATCAAGGCGGCGGCGGCGCGGTCGTCGGCGGCCACGTCCGCCGCGCCCTTGAGCAGCAGCTCGTGGGCCCGTCGCGGGGCGCCCTGGCCGAAGGCGATCCTGGCCCGCAGGGTCGGCAGCGTGACGCGGGCCAAGGCGTCCGGCACGAGGCCGGTGGCGGCGTCGATGAGGTGCTGGGCCCGCTGGAGTTGTCCCTCCTCGGTGGCGTCCACGGCGGCCGAGAGCAGCCGCCGCCCCTTGAGCTCCCGATCCTCGCTCAGCTCGGCGGCCCGCTCGAACGCGGCGGAGGCGCTGACGTTCGCGCCGCGCTCCCTGGCCCGCTCGGCGCTCTCCTCCAGCGCTCGCGCGGCCGTCTCGTCCGGGCCCGTCGCGGCGGCGGCCAGGTGCCAGGCCCGCCGGTCGGGCTGCCCGGCCAGCAGCCCGGCCAGGATCCGGTGCGCCTCCAGCCGCAGGTCGTACGTGCTGAGCTGGAAGACCGCCGCGCGCATGAGCGGATGGACGAAACTCACGTGCCGTCCGGCGATCCTGACCAGCCCGGAACGCTCGGCCGCGCCCAGAGCGGCGGGTTCGACGCCGAGGCCGGCGCAGGCGTTCGTGATCACATTCAGGTCGCCGCCGTCCGTCAGCGCGGTGACCAGGAGCGCGGTCCGGGCGTCCTGGGGCAGGCGGCCGACGCGGGCGGCGTAGGCCAGCCGCAGGCGTTCCGGCAGCGGCAGCGGGCTGTGGCCGTAGGCCGGCAGATCGGCGGTGCGCGGCAGTTCGAGCAGGGCGAGCGGGTTGCCCGCGCTCTCCTTGATGATCTTCAGGCGGGTCGCGCCGGTGAGCTCGGGCGCGGCGTCGGCGAGCACCTGGGCGGCGCTGCCGTCGTCCAGGCCGGCCAGCCGCCGCTCCGGCAGGCCCGCCGGGTCGAACTCGTCACGCGCGCCGAAGAGCAGCACGACGCCCTCCGCGTGCAGCCGGTGCGCGGCGAAGCGCAACGCGCGCGCCGACGCCTGGTCCAGCCAGTGCGCGTCGTCGACCAGGCAGAGCAGGGGCCGCTCCTCGGCCAGCTCCGCCAGCAGCGACAGCACCGCCACGCCGACGTGGAAGCGGTCGTCTGCTCTCGCGGGGGCGAGCCCCAGCGCGCCCGCCAGCGCCGCCGCCTGGAGCTCGGGCAGCGCGCCGAGGCGGTCGAGCCCGCCCCGCAGGAGCAGGTGGAGCGAGGCGTACGGGATGTCCGCCTCGGTCTCGATGCCCAGGCCGCGGAGCACCTGCATGTCCCCCGCGCGTTCCTCGGCGTATGCCAGGAGCGAGGTCTTGCCGATGCCCGGCTCACCCTTGATCACCAGGACGCCGGAGCGTCCATCGCGCGCCTGGTCGAGCAGCGCGTCGATGGCTCTCTGATCAGACTCCCGCCCCCGAAGCACGGGACGAATCCTAGTCATTCGTCCGGTACCCCACAGATGTCCGCCCACATAGCGTCATCGCCCATGACTCCCATGCAAGCGGTCGACCTGTCTTCGGTCACCAAACACTACGCACACGGCGTCACGGCGCTCGACGACGTGTCGATCGGCTTCGGCGCCGGCACGTTCACCGCCGTGATGGGGCCGTCAGGGTCGGGCAAGTCGACGTTGCTGCAGTGCGCCGCCGGGCTGGACCGGCCGGACACGGGGCGGGTGATCGTGGACGGCCGGGACCTGGCGACGCTCGGCGACCGGAAGCTGACGCTGCTGCGGCGCGACCGGATCGGGTTCGTGTTCCAGTCCTTCAACCTGCTGCCCTCGCTCACCGCCGCCCAGAACGTCGCCCTGCCGCTGCGCCTGGCCGGCCGCCGGCCCGACGCCCAGCAGGTGCGCCAGAGCCTGGCCGCCGTGGGCCTGGCCGAGCGCGCGAACCACCGGCCGGCGGAGATGTCCGGCGGCCAGCAGCAGCGCGTCGCCATCGCCCGCGCCCTGGTCACCCGGCCCGCCGTGCTCTTCGCCGACGAGCCCACCGGCGCCCTGGACGCCAACACCAGCCGCGACGTGCTGCGCCTGATGCGCGACCTGGTCGACCGGCAGGCCCAGACGATCATCATGGTCACCCACGACCCGGTGGCCGCCTCCTACGCCGACCGCGTGGTGTTCCTGGCCGACGGCCGGGTCTACGGGGAGATGCACGATCCCTCAGCCGAGCACATCGCGACCCGGATGCTGCAGCTGGAGGCGTCGTGCTGAGGATCGCCCTGTCCACGCTGCGCACCCGGTGGCTCTCCTTCGCCGGCACGTTCGTCGCACTCGCGCTCGGCGCGGCTCTGATGGCCGCACTCGGGCAGGTGCTGGCCTCCGGCGTCTCCTCGCCCGACCGGGGCCCGCAGCGCTACGCCGCCGCGCCCGTCGTGGTCGTGCCCGACGAGCGGCTCACGGTGCGCAGCCCGTTCGGGCAGAGCAGCGCGCCGCTGGCCGAGCCGCGGGGGCTGGCCGCCGAGCTGGCGGCCCGCCTGCCCGGGGCCGTGGTGGACCGGGTCTTCCCCGCGCAGCTCGCGGGAGGCCCGCCCGCCGTCGGCCGTCCCTGGTCCGCGGCCCGTACGGCGCCACAGCGGTTGTCCTCGGGAAGGGCGCCCTCGCGTGACGACGAGATCGTCGTCACCGCCGGCGCCCCTGTCGGCCGGCGCGTGCGGGTGGTGACCGCGGCGGGGGCCCGGCCGTACCGGGTGGTGGGGATCGCCTCGGCGGGGCCGCAGCCCACGGTGTTCTTCACCGACGAGCGGGCCGCGGCACTCTCGCCGCGCATCGACGCGCTGGCCGTGTGGCGGCCGGTCACCGAGGTACGCGCCGCCCTGGGCCCGGCGGCCGAGCCGGAGAGCGCCCTCGATCCGGAGGCCGACACCTTCGGCTGGCCGGCCACGTCCCCGCCCGTGTTCGGGGAGAGCGGGAGCCCGGCGGTCTCCAGCAAGGTCAGGGTGCTGACCGGGCAGGACCGGGCGCTGCTCGACCCGTACCGCGAGGCCGACGAGCAGGCACGGAACAACGCCAACACGATCGCCGGCATCGCCGCGGGTTTCGCCGGATTCATCGCCGTCTTCGTGGTGTCCTCCACCTTCGCCTTCGCGGTCGGCCAGCGGCAGCGCGAGTTCGCCCTGCTCCGGACCATCGGAGCGACCGCCGGCCAGGTCAGGCGCATGGTGTACGGCGAGGCCCTCCTGATCGCGCTCGCCGCGTCGGCACTCGGCGCGTCGATCGGCCCGCTGGCCACCCGGCCGATCCTGGACCGGCTGAGCGCGCTCGGGATGGCGCCCGCCTGGCTCGTGCCCTCGACGTCCTCGGCGCCCTCGTACGTGGCCTTCGGCACGGGCGTGCTGGTCGCCGCGCTCGGCGTGGTCGTCGCCGCCCGGCGGGCGGGGCGGGTGCGGCCCGCGGAGGCGCTGCGCGAGGCGGCGGTGGAGCCGAAGAGCATGACGATCGGGCGCTGGATCGCCGGAGGCGGACTGCTCGCCACCGCGGTCATCAGCATGATCGTCAACGCCGTCACCGACCCGGACGGCGCCACCAACAACAAGACGTTCATGCCCATCGTCATGCTGCTGATCGCCTCCGTGGGACTGCTCGCCCCGGTCTTCGTCCGGCCGGTCACGAACCTGCTCGCCGCCCCGCTCGGACGGCTGCGCGGCGCGGGCGGCCTCGTGGTCCCCGCAGGCGCCGTCGTCTCGACGCGGCGCACCGCCGCCACGGCCGCGCCGGTCCTGGTCACCGTGGCCCTGGCCGCGACGCTGCTCGGCGGGGCGGCGATGACCGACGCCACCAAGTCGGCGACGCAGACCGCCCCCGTACGCGCCGACTACCTGGTGCTGCCCGCGGGCACCGGCGGCCTGGACCGGCAGCTCGTCGAACGCCTGCGCGCCGTCCCCGGCGCCGATGTCACCACCGCGACCTCGACCAGCCTCTACACCCTCGAAGGCGATGGCAGCCAGATCATCCAGCGGCCCGCCGAGGCCGTGAACCCGGCCACGCTCACGACCGCGCTGTCGGTGCCCGTGACCGCCGGATCGCTCGCGGGCCTGCGGGACGACACGATCGCGGTCTCCCCCACCTGGGAGCTGGGCCTGGGGCAGCGGGTGAAGATGTGGCGGGCGGACGGCAGCCACGTCAGCCTGACGGTCGTCGCGCTGCTCGGCACCGGCTCCGCCACGGATTCGTACGTCACCCCGGCGCACGCCCTCTCGGCCCTGCCCTCCGCCGCCTACGTGAAGCTGCGCCCCGGCGCCTCCGCCACCGAGGTCAGGAAGGGGTTGGAGCAGGCCGCCGAGGGACACAACGCCCGCGCCGTGACCAAGGCCGCCTGGGCCGCGACCGCCGCCGACCGCCGCGCCTCCGCCAGCCGCCTCGGCCTGCTGGCCGTGCTCGGCATCATGCTGAGCTACACCGTGATCGCCCTGGTCAACACGTTGCTGATGGCGGCTCCCGACCGGGCGCCGGAGCACGGCGCGCTGCGGCTGCTCGGCGCGACCAAGGCCCAGCTCCTGCGGTACGTCATGGCGGAGGCCCTGCTGGTGATGGCGGTGGGCGTGGTGCTGGCCGCCGTGGCCACGGCGCTCGGGCTGCTCGGACTGTACGCCGCGCTGGTGCAGCTGGCCGGTCCCGTCGCGGTCGACGTGCCGTGGCAGGCCGTCACCGGGGTGATCGCCCTCTGCGCGGTGCTCGCCGTACTGGCGGCCGTCCTGCCCGCGAGCCGGACCAAGGGGGTGGCGATCCCCCGGGCATGAGAACTCCTGTGCTCGAGCAATCGCTTGGTAGAGTCAGGGTGTGCTGCTGGAGGGCGAAGTCGCGATCGTCACCGGGGCGGGTCCCGGACTGGGGCGGACCCTGGCGAGGCTGCTGAGCGAGGAGGGCGCCCGTGTCGTCGTGGCCGCCCGCACCGCGGCCACCCTTGAGCAGAGCGCCGCCGAGGTGCCGGGCGCCCTGGCCGTCGCCGCGGACGTGACCCGGATCGACGACGTACGGCGGCTCGCCGACACCGTGATCGAGCGGTTCGGCCGGGTGGACGTGCTGGTCAACGCCGCCTTCCCCGGGTCGCACCGCAGGAACGTGCTCGACATGTCCGACGACGACCTGGAGGCGTGGCGGCGGGCCGTCGAGACCGGCGGCTACGGCACGCTGCTGGCCTGCCGGTTCATCGCACCGCACATGGTGGCGCGGGGCTCTGGCTCGATCGTGAACATCACCTCCCTGTCCTCCCGCACGGGCTACGCGGGGCGCAGCGACTACGCCGCCGGCAAGGCCGCCGCGCACCTGCTGTCCCACTGTCTCGCCGACGAGCTCGGGCCGTACGGGGTGCGGGTGAACTGCGTCGCGCCCGGCTGGATCGCCAGCGAGGTGCTCGACGAATGGATGCGGACGCGGGCCGCGGCGGAGGGCGTGACGTTCGAGGAGATCCGCGCGCGGGACGTCTCGGCGATGGCGCTGCGCCGGATCGCCACGGAGGAGGACGTGGCCCGCGCGGTGATCTACCTCGCCTCCCCCCACGCGAAGGCGATCACCGGCGCCACCGTCGACGTCAACGGCGGCCAGCTCTTCACGTGACCGTCCCGCGATCCGGCGGTACATCGCATCGGCCACCGATCAGGGAAACCCCGAGCGCGCCGCGGCGGCGGTCCGGGGCGCCGGGCACCGCCGCACCCCCCGTGACCTGCGGCTCGAGGACTGCACCGCCGTGGGTATCCTGGGCGGTTGGCCCCGCCCTGGCCGGGGGCCGGACCGGGTCCTAAGATCCACATCGACCCGCGGCGATGACTTCAAGGGAGCACCAGCGTGACTGATCCTGACTCGCGGCGGCTGGGCGCGCCCGACCAGGCGACCTTGGCCGCGGTGGAGGCCGCCGTGCCCGGCATCGCCCGGACCCGGGCGAGCGACCGGCTCGGCATGGCGCACGACGCCTCCCACTACCTGCTCACCCCGCAGGCCGTGCTGGTGCCCGAGAGCACCGACCAGGTGGCGGCACTGATGCGCGCCGGGCTGCCGCTGACCTTCCGTTCGGGCGGCACCAGCCTGAGCGGGCAGGGCGTGAGCGAGCACCTGCTGGTCGACACCCGCCGGCACTTCCGCGGCGTCGAGGTGCTGGACGGCGGGGCGCGGGTACGGGTGCAGCCGGGAGCGGTGCTGCGCCAGGTCAACGCCCGCCTGGCTCCCTTCGGCCGCAAGCTCGGCCCCGACCCGGCCAGCGAGTCGGCCTGCACGATCGGCGGGGTCGTCGCGAACAACTCCAGCGGCATGACCTGCGGCACGCACGCCAACACGTACCGGACGCTCGAGTCGATGGCCTTGGTGCTGCCCAGCGGCACCGTCCTCGACACCGGGGCCCCCGACGCCGACGAGCGCCTGCGCGCCCTCGAACCCGGCCTCGCCGCCGGCCTGGAACGGCTGCGCGACCGCGTCCGCGGCAACCCCGACTCGGTGCGCCGCGTCACCGCCCAGTTCTCGCTCAAGAACACCATGGGCTACGGCCTCAACAGCTTCCTCGACCACGACTCGCCCGCCCAGATCCTCGCCCACCTGGTCATCGGCAGCGAGGGCACGCTGGGGTTCGTCGCCGAGGCGGTGCTGCGTACGGTCCCCGCGCATCCCCTGGCCGCCACCGGCCTGCTCGTCTTCCCCGGCCTGCGCCAGGCGATGGCGGCCATGCCCGAGCTGGTCGCCGCCGGGCCCGCCGCCGTCGAGTTGCTGGACGCCGAGTCCCTGCGGGTGGCCCAGACCGACCCGAAGGCCGACGACGTGCTGCGCACGCTCGCCGTTCAGGAGCACGCCGCGCTGCTGATCGAATGGCAGGAGTCCGACGCCGATCTGCTGGGCGAGCGCGAACACGCGGCCGAGCGGGCGTTCGCCGGGCTGCGGCTCGCGGCCCCCGCCCGCCTCAGCAGGGACGCCGGCGGCCGGGCCGCGCTGTGGCACATCCGCAAGGGCCTGTACGCCTCCGTCGCCGGCGCCCGGCCCAGCGGCACCACCGCCCTCCTGGAGGACGTCGCCGTGCCGGTGCCCGCCCTGGCCGACCTCTGCGACGAGCTGACCGACCTGTTCGCCAAGCACCGGTACGAGCGCAGCGTCATCTTCGGCCACGCCAAGGACGGCAACCTGCACTTCATGCTCAACGAGCGCTTCGACACGGATTTGCGGCGCTACGCCGACTTCACCGAGGACATGGTGGAGGCCGTGCTCGGCCGGGGCGGCACGCTCAAGGCGGAGCACGGCACCGGCCGGGTCATGGCCCCCTTCGTGCGCCGCCAGTACGGTGACGAGCTGTACGAGGTGATGCGCGAGGTCAAGCGCCTGTGCGACCCCGCGGGCACGCTCAACCCCGGCGTCCTGCTCACCGACCGGGAGGACGCCCACCTGCGCGACCTCAAGGCCGTCGTCACCGTCGAGCCCGAGGTCGACCGGTGCGTGGAGTGCGGCTACTGCGAGCCCGTCTGCCCGAGCCGCGACCTCACCACCACCCCGCGCCAGCGCATCGTGCTCCGCCGTGAACTGGCCGCCGCCCAGGCGGCCGGGGACCACGCGCTCGCCCGCCGGCTGGAGGAGGAGTACGGCTACGACGCCGTGGACACCTGCGCCGTGGACGGCATGTGCGCCACCGCCTGCCCCGTCCTCATCAACACCGGCGACCTCACCAAACGCCTGCGGGCGGAGCGGCACGGGCGCCTGGCGCAGAAGGGCTGGAAGACCGCCGCCGGCCACTGGGACGGCATCACCCGGGCCATGAACCTGGCCCTGGACACCGCGGCCACGGCCCCGCCCCGGCTCTCCGAGGCCGCCGCACGCGCGGCACGCTCGGTCGCGGGCCCCGACACGGTCCCGCAGTGGACCCGCGACCTGCCCAGGGGCGGCACGCGCCGACGCCCCGCCCTGGTCACGGGCGCCGACGCCGTCTACGTCCCGTCCTGCCTGAACACGCTCTTCGCCCCCGCCGACGGCGGCCCCGGCGTCATGACCGCGTTCCGGCGCCTGGCCGAGCGGGCCGGCCTGCGGCTGCACGTCCCGGAGGGGATCGGGAGCCTGTGCTGCGGCACGCCCTGGTCGTCGAAGGGGTACACCGACGGCCACGAGGCGATGGGCCGCCGCGTCAGCGACACCCTGCTCGCGGCCACCGACGGCGGCCGCGTCCCGGTCGTCAGCGACGCCGCCTCCTGCACCGAGGGCTACGGACACCTCGTCCCCGGCCTCCAGGTGATCGACGCCGTCGCCTTCACCGCCGAGCACATCCTGCCCCGGCTGCCGGACGCCCGCCGCCTGCCCTCCCTGGCCCTGCACCCCACCTGCTCCTCCACCCGGCTCGGCCTGGACGCCGCCATCACCCGGATCGCGCAGGCCATAGCGGAGCAGGTCGTGGTCCCCGACGGCTGGCAGTGCTGCGCCTTCGCCGGCGACCGCGGCCTGCTCCACCCGGAGCTGACCGCCTCGGCCACCCGCGCCGAAGCCGCGTCCGTGACGGCCGGGGACTTCGCCGCGCACGCCTCGGTCAACCGCACCTGCGAGCTCGGCCTGACCCGCGCCACCGGCAAGCCGTACCTCCATCTGCTCGAGCTGCTCGACCAGGTCACCGCATGACGGCATAGTTTCCTGCCTCCTCCGCGTCCTTGCTTGGTGACACAGGCAAGGAGGCCGGGTGGATCCAGATCGTGCAGCGGAGTTCCGGACGTTCGTCGTCGAGCGTTCGGCGGCCCTGTTCCGTACCGCCTACCTGCTGACCGGGGACCGTCACTCCGCCGAGGACCTCGTGCAGTCGGCGCTGGCCAAAACGGCCGCGAACCTGGCCAGGCTGCGCGATCCGGCCGCCGTCGAGGGCTACGTCCGCCGCGCCATGTACCACGAACAGGTGAGCTGGTGGCGGCGGCGCTCCAAGGCGGCCGAGGTGTCCACCGACCACCTGCCCGACCGGGCCGACGACGGGCACGCCGATGTCGCGGACCTGCGGCTGGTGATGCGCTCGGCGCTGGCCCGGCTGACGCCTCGCCAGCGGGCCGTCCTCGTGCTGCGTTACTTCGAGGACCTGCCGGAGAGCGAGATCGCCAAGGTGCTCGGCATCAGCGTGGGGTCGGTGCGGAGCCAGACCCACAGGTCGCTGGAACGGCTGAAGAAGGTCGCCCCCGAGTTGAGGACCATGAGGGAGCCGGCGTGAACATCGAAGACCTGCTACGAGAGACGCTCGCCGACATGTCGCGCGAGGAGGAGCCGCCACCGCCCGGCCGGTTCCTGCCCGGACAGCCCGCACGCCGGCGCGTCTGGCGGCCGGTGCTGGTGGCCGCCGGGGTGGCCGTGCTCATCGCCGCCACCACCGTGGTGATCCAGCGGACCGCGCCGGAGAAGAAGGACGGGCCGGTCGCCGCCGACACGAGCCGTCCCGTGCCGGTTTCGAAGTTGTGGCCGCGTGCCACGCACGTCCTGCCGCAGAAGCTGCCGAACGGCCTCGCCTACCGCCCGGAGGCGTTCCTCGACGAACGCACGCTGCTGGCCAGGACCGGCAAGGGCGACACGGTCTGGTGGTCGTACGACGTCCGATCCGGCACCGTTAAGCGGCTGGTCGCGTTCGTGCCGCCGCCCAGGACGGACTACACCTCGTCCGTCGTGGTCGGAAGCGGACGGCTGGTCTGGTACACGGTGTCCTGGGGGACGGTCAAAGGGCTGCTGGACATCTGGACGGCCCCGGTAACGGGGGGCACGGCACGCAAGGTCACCTCCATCCGCCAGACCATGAAATATGGCGACATCGACCTGATGACGGTCGTGGGTGACAAGGTCGTCTGGTCGCGCGGCATCGAGGGCGGCCTCTACCGGGCCCCGCTCTCCGGCGGCGACCCGGCCCGGATCCCCGGCACCAAGCGGTACCACCTGCTCCAGTGGCCGTGGGCGGGCATTTCAGGGGCCAGGCCCGACGAACTGCCCGACTCCCGCTTCACGTTCCAGCGCCTGGTCAACGTCCTGACCGGAGAACGGCGCGACGCCAGAACCGGCACCGCGAGTTGCTCGCTCACCTGGTGTGTGAACCACCAGGCGCAAGCACTCCGCCGTGACGGCTCCGGCCGGCGCACGCTGCCCGCCAACCCGCTTCCTCCGGGACCGCCCGCTCTCGATCGCTTCATCGTGCTCCGGCAGAGCTCGTCCAGGGCCGACAACCGCCTGTACCTGTACGACCTCAAGACCCACAGGACCGGCGACCTCGGCATCCGCTTCGAGATCAAGGTGAACGACAGGACCGCCTCCGACTACATGCAGGCCGTCACCATCGACCACACCACGCGCTACGTGCTCACCTACGACCTCGGCGACAAGCGGGTGGTGATCGATCTCCCCGCCATCCCGGGATAGGGGGTCACCCGCCGGGCGAGGCGGTGCTGCCGCGGACGACGAGCACGGGAGCGGGCACCTGCACCGCGTCGCCAAGAACCTTATGCCTCGTGAATATACTCTCGGTGTATATTCTCCGGTCATGAGCGTCCCTCTAGCGCTGCTCGGCCTCCTCGAGCGGCAGCCGAGCCACGGATACGACCTGAAACGCGACTACGACACCTACTTCGGCGGGGGCAAATCGCTCCCCTTCGGCCAGGTGTACTCCACGCTCGCCCGCCTGACCCGGGACGGCAAGATCACCGCCGGGCAGAGCGAGCCCGGCGACGGCCCCGACCGCAAGCGCTATGCCATCACCCCCATCGGCACGAGCGAGGTCGAGTCGTGGCTGGCCGAGCCGGTCGCGGCCGAGCCGTACCTGCAGACGGTGTTCTTCACCAAGGTCGTGCTGGCGCTGATGCTGGGCCGCGACGCGGCGGGCTACCTCGACGCCCAGCGCGCGACGCATCTGCGGCGCATGCGGGAGCTGACCGAGATCAGGCGCGAAGGGACGCTGGTCGACACGCTCCTCGCCGACCATGCCCTGTTCCGCCTCGAGGCCGACCTGCGGTGGATCGACGTCACCCAGGCCCGGCTGGAGGCGCTGGCGGAGACGGTGCGCAACCGGTGATCGTCAACGCGCTGCTACGGGCCGAGGGGATCAGCCGCTCCTTCGGCAGCACGCCCGCGCTGCGGGAGGCCAGCCTGTCGGTGACGGCGGGCGAGGTGCTGGCCATCATGGGGCCGAGCGGCTCCGGCAAGTCGACGCTGCTGCACTGCCTGGCCGGGATCTTCACCCCGGACAGCGGCGAGGTCTGGTTCGACGGGCGGCGGCTGGACACGCTCGACGACGGCCGCCGCAGCGAGCTGCGGCGCACCGCCTTCGGCTTCGTCTTCCAGTTCGGCCAGCTCGTGCCCGAGCTGACCGTGACCGACAACGTGGCGCTGCCGCTGCTGCTCGGCCGCGCCAGGCGCAAGGACGCCTACGCGCGGGCCGCCTCCTGGCTGGAGCGGCTGGAGCTGGCCGGACTGGGCGGCCGGCGTACCGCGGAGCTGTCCGGCGGGCAGGCGCAGCGGGTGGCCATCGCCAGAGCGCTGGTGACGCGGCCGCGGGTGGTCTTCGCCGACGAGCCGACCGGCGCGCTCGACTCGCTCACCGGCGAGCACGTGATGGACCTGCTGGTGGGCCTGGCCCGCGAGGAGGGCGCCGCCGTGATCGTGGTGACGCACGACGCCCGGGTCGCCGCCTGCGCCGACCGGGAGGTCGTCGTGCGCGACGGCAAGGTGACCGACCCGTACGCGGGCAGGGTCGTCCGATGATCCTCCTGGGCCTGCGGTTGTCGCTGCACAGCGGCAGGGAGACGGCGGCCCGGCTGGCGCTGATCGTGGCCGGGGTGGCGGTCGGCGTCGCGGTGCTGCTGGCCACGCTGTCGCTGTTCAACGCCTTCCAGGCCACCTACGACCGCCCCTGCTGGGAGTGCACGCAGGGCACGGCGCCCAGCGGCTGGGCCCTGGACGCCACCGCCGACGGCGCGCTGTGGAACCTCCGCGAGGACTACTACGCGGGCCGGACGATCAAGCGGCTCGACGCCGCCGCGCTGGGCCCCCGGGCGCCGGTCATCCCCGGCCTGCCGAGCATGCCCGCCCCCGGCCGGTACTACGCCTCGCCCGCGCTGGCCAGGCTGCTGGACTCGGCGCCGCGCGAGCAGCTCGCCGACCGCTTCCCGGGAGAGCGGGCGGGCCTGATCGGCCGGGCGGCGCTGGCCGGGCCCGACGAGCTGGCCGTCGTGGTGGGACGGACGCCGCAGGAGGTCGCCGCCATGATCGGCACCCGGCAGGTCGACACGGTCGCCACCGAGCCCGAGGCCGACGACAGTGCGCAGATCTATCAGTTCGGGTTCGGCATCGCCGCGATCGGGCTGATCGTCCCGCTGCTGGTGCTGGTGGGCACCGCCACCCGCCTGGCCGCCGCCCGCCGCGAAGGTCGCTTCGCCGCGATCAGGCTGGTCGGCGCCACCTCCCGGCAGATCAACGTCCTCGCCGCGGTGGACGCCGCGCTGGGCGCGCTGCTCGGCGCGCTGGCCGGCGTCGCGCTCTTCCAGCTGGTACGCCCGGCCGTGGCCGAGGTGCGGATCACCGGTTCGCGCTTCTTCCCCGAGCTGGCCGTCCCGAGCCCCTGGCAGTACGCGGCCGTGCTCGCCTGCGTGCCGCTCGTCTCGGCCGGCGCCGCCCTGTGGTCGCTGCGCCGGGTGCGGGTCTCACCGCTCGGCGTGGCCAGGAAGGCCGCCCCGCCGCCACCGAGGGCGTGGCGGGTGCTCCCGCTGCTGGCCGGGCTGGGGCTGTTCGCGGGCCCGGCGTTCAAGGAGGGCAAACCCGACGCCCTGCCGGCCGACGCCGGGATCGCGCTTATCATGGTCGGGCTCGTGCTGGCCGGCCCATGGCTGACGATGCTGGCCGCGCGCCTGACCGCCCGGCTGACCCGCGGGGCGGCGACGCTGCTGGCCGCGCAGCGCCTGGCCGCCGACCCGAAGACCGCCTTCAGGTCGGTGAGCGGGCTGGTGCTGGCGGTGTTCATCGGCACGACGATCGCGGCCCTCGTCCCAGCCGTGGTCAAGGGCCAGCAGGCCGTGGCCGGCGGCACGCTCAACGGCGTGCTGGGCGCCACGCTCTACCGGCCGGGCATCGAGGGCCTGGCACCGCGGGCGGGCGCGGACCTGCTGGCCCGGCTGCGCGCCCACCCCGGCGTGGACGTGCTGCCGATCTACGCCAGGGCGGACCTGGAGAGCGTCCGCCCGACGCCTGACGGCCCGCCGCCCGCGACCTCCGTCGTCGAGTGCTCGGGCCTGGCCCTCTTCCCCGTGCTCGGCCGGTGCCCCGCGGGCGCGCGGGCCGTGATGGGGCGTTTCGACCGGATCGTCGGCGCCGACAACCCCCTCACCATCGACCGGCTCCTCCCCCTGGCGGGCCCCGCCAGCGAGGCCACCTCCGCCACGGGGCTCGAGCTGAGAGCCGTCATGGTCCGCGCGGGCGACACGGCGACGCTGGAGCGGCTGCGTACGCTGCTGGCCGGCCACGCCGCGGAAGCCCCGATGACCTTCGCCGAGGTCGCCCAGGTCAGAGCGGACCTGTACACCCGGGCGGAGAACATCGCGCTGGCCATGGTGGCGCTCACCCTGGTCGCCGGCGCGTGCAGCCTCGTGGTGGCGGTCGGCGGCGGCCTGGTGGAGCGCCGGCAGCCGTTCACCCTGCTGCGGCTGACCGGCACGCCCATCCGCACCCTGGCCACGGTGGTGCTGCTGGAGTCGGCGCTGCCGCTCGTGCTGGCCGCCGCGCTCGCCGCCGGCGCCGGCTTCGGCGTGGCCGAGCCGCTCATCGGCCAGCTGGCGATGAAGGGCGCCTCCCTGGCGATGCCCGGACCTGTCTACTTCGCCTCCCTCGGCGGCGGCCTGGCCGCCTCCCTCCTGGTGATCCTCACGGCCCTGCCGCTGCTCCGGCGCATGACCGCGCCCGACAACGCGCGTTTCGAATAGGAGCCACGTCAACTGCCACCGGCTGAAGCCGGTGGCTTGCTCTCACGGGCCCGTCTGGCTGAAGGGAGGCCGGTAGCGTGTGGCTGGTTGACGGCAGCCCAGCCCGCGACGCCGCGTTGGGCGATGTTGCGGGCCGCGGTGTGGTCGGCGTGCCCAGCGAGGCCACACCGGATGCAGGCGAAGCGGCCCCGTGCCGGCCGGTTCGCCCTGCTGGTCCATCCGCATTCGGGGCAGGCTTGGCTGGTGTAGGCGGGATCGACGAGGGTGAAGGCGATCCCGGCCCGGGCGGCCTTGTAGCGGGTGAACGCGATCTGCTGGGCGAACGCCCAGGAGTGCAGGGTGCGCCGCTGGAGCCGGTGAGCCCTTACCCGGGAGCGGATGCCCTGGAGGTCCTCCAGGGCGACGCCGCGGCCGGTGCGTTCGGCTTCGCGCACCGCATACTTGCTGATCTGGTGGTTGACATCGGTCATCATCCGGTGCTCACGCCCGGACAGACGGCGCAACACCCGCCGCGCCGCAGAAGTGCCCTTCTTCTGCAACCGCCGGCGCTGCCGATACCGCCGCTCGCGCAGGGCGCCGACGTGGCCATTACCGTGGATAGGCCCAGGCAGAGCGGGGCCGGGCAGCACCGCTCCATCAGAGGTGACCGCCAGGTTCACCACCCCTTGATCGACTCCCAGAAAGCCGCTAACCGGCTCGCGCACCGCCGGCTTGGGCACGGTGACGGTCACCTGCAGCAGCCACACGCCTTTGCGGCAGATCAGGTCGGCCTCCCCGATCGGGAGCGTATCGAGCGCTTTGAGGTCTTCCTCGCGACCGGTGTAGGAGACGTGCATGCGGCCTGCAGGGGTCCACAGCGACACGGTCCGGGCATCCCGGTTCCAGCTCATCAGGCGCGCGTCGTAGGGGACGGCGCCGTGCGGGCGGAAGATGTGGGCGCGTTTCCTGCTGGCGCGGCGGTTGGCGTAAGCGCCGGCGACCCGGGCGATGGCGCGCACGGCTGCCTGGGCACCCAACCCGCCGACGTGGGCCCGCGCTTGGTGGTACGCGAGCCGGTGCAGGTCGAGGACGGGGAAGGTGCGCTGCTGCCAGGCCAGGCGGGAGATGTAGGCGGCTGCCTGGTTGCACACCTGCACGGCGGTGGCCAGGGCGTCGGCCTGGGCGGAGGTGGGGGCGAGGCGCAGCTGCACGACCGTGGGCAGGCCCTGTCGTTTGGCGGCCGAGCGGCGGATCGCCATCGCACACCTCCTGTCACTGCAGCATCACCCACCGCATATGTTACTGACTGTTACTGACTTTTTCCATATTGTTTTCGAAAGGAGGGGTGGCGCTTCCTCCCGGTCCTGAAGGACCGGGTATCTGCGCCACAGTCCAGATGAGACTCAAGCTGAGACCGGCCGTGCTCGTCGCACTGGCCCTGGTCGCCGCCGCCGTGGTGGCGTTACGCCCCGGCGCGCCCGCCCTGGCGGCCGACGGCCACTACTCCGCCGAGATCCGCCGCACCGAGTACGGCCTCCCCCACGTGTCCGCCAAGGACTACGGCTGGCTCGGATTCGGGTACGGCTACGCCTTCGCGCAGGACAACCTCTGCGTGCTGGCCTCCTGGGTGGTGACCCTGCGGGGCGAGCGGTCCAGGTACTTCGGCCCCGAGGCGGACTCCGACGACCCGGTCAGGCCGGTCGCCAACCTGGTCAGCGACGTCTACCACAAGAGCGTCGCCGACTCCGGCGTCGTGCGCCGGCTGCTGAGCCAGCCACCGCCGGTGGGCCCGAGCGACGAGCTGCGCCGGCTCGTCGACGGCTACGTCGCCGGGTACAACCGCTACCTGGAGCAGACCGGCGCCGCGAACCTGCCGGACCCCACCTGCAGGGGCAAGAGCTGGGTCGGCCCCATCACCGCCACCGACATCTGGAACAACATCCTCGACCTCGACCGCATGGCGAGCAGCTCCCAGCTCAAGGAGTACATCGTCGGAGAGGCCGAGGCCGAGGAGGCGCGGCCGGGGCCGGCCCCGGGCAGCAACGGCTGGGCGCTCGGCCGCCGCGCGACCCGTGACGGCCACGGCATGCTGCTGGCCGACCCGCACTTCCCTTGGAACGGCATCCGCCGCTTCTACCAGGTGCAGCTGACCATCCCCGGCGTGCTCGACGTCTCCGGCGGCAGCCTGTACGGCATGCCGGTCGTCCAGATCGGTCACAACGCGACCACGGCCTGGACCCACACCGTCTCCCACGCCCAGCGCTTCACCCTCTACCGGCTCGACCTCGCGGACCCCACGAGCTACCGCGTGGACGGCCGGACCGAGCCGATGGGCCGCCAGCAGGTGCAGGTCACCCTGCAGGACGGCACCGTCGTGGAGCACACGCTCCTCACCTCACGCTACGGCCCGGTGCTGGCCGCCGGCCACACCGACAAGGTCGCCTACGCGCTGGCCGACGCCAACGCCGCCAACCTGCGCGCGGCCGACGAGTGGCTGGCGATGGCGAAGTCGCGGAACCTCGCCGAGCTCCGGGCCGCCCAGGCCGCGTACCAGGGCATGCCGTTCGTCCACACGCTCGCCACCGACGTCGGCGGGAGCGCCTACTTCGCCGACGCCTCGGTGGTCCCCCATGTCACCGACGCCCAGGCGGAGCGCTGCGCCAAGCCGTCGCCCATCCCGGGCCTGGAGGAGTACGTCCTGGACGGCTCGACCTCCGCGTGCCTGTGGGGCAGGGACCGCGACGCCGTCGTACCCGGCATCTTCGGGCCGGCCGGCCAGCCGAGGCTGACCCGCGCCGACTACGTGGCCAACTCCAACAACACCTCCTGGATGACGAACCCGGCGGCGCCGCTGACCGGCTACCCGCGCGTGTGGGGCAAGGCGCGCACCGACCTGGAGCCGCGCCCCCGCGTCAGCCTGGACATGATCGCCCAGCGGCTCTCCGGGACCGACGGGCTCGGCGCTCCCGGCTTCACCTTGGAGACGTTGCAGGCCGCCTCGCAGGGCAAGCGCAACCACACCTTCGAGCTCATGCGCCCGGACCTGCTGAAGCTCTGCCGTACCGGCTCCGAGCCGACCACCTCCGACGGAGAGCGGGTCGACGTGGGCGAGGCGTGCCGGATGCTGGCCGCCTGGGACGGGCGGGCCACTCTGGACGGGAAGGGGGCCGTCCTGTGGCGTGAGTTCTTCGCCCGGCTCGAGCGTCCGGCCAGGCCGGGAGAGCCGGTCTACAGCCCGTGGCGGGTGCCGTTCGATCCCGCGCGTCCGCTGGCCACCCCGCGGGGCCTCAAGCACGACGACCCGGTGGTGCGGCAGGCCCTGGCGGAGGCCGTGCGCTACTTCCGGACCAACCGCATTCCCCTGACCCTCACCCCCGGCCAGGCGCAGCACTACTCCTCGATCCCGATTCCCGGATGCACCGAAGGCGAGGGCTGCTTCGACAGGGTGCGCATGCGCGGCCGGCTCGGCGCCGACGGCCGTTACCCGGAGGTGGACACCGGTTCGAGCTTCATGATGGCCGTCGAGCTCACGCCGGACGGTCCCCGTACGCGCACCGTCCTCACCTATTCGCTCTCCACCGACCCGCGCTCGCCCCACCACACCGACCAGACGGCCCTGTTCTCGCGCGGCCGGTGGGTCACCGAGCGCTTCACCGAGGCCGAGATCGCCGCCGACCCGAAGCTGACCAGGGCCACGGTGCGCGGGTGAGGCACGCCGTCCTCAGGCGGGCGGCAGCCAGGCGCGGAGGGCGGCCGTCAGGGTGACCGTGTCGGCGGGGCCGGGGCCGGACGCCCACGCGACCGTCCCGTCCGGCCGGATCAGCGCGGACGCCAGGTCGTCGCGATCCCGTACGGTCGCCTCCGCCACGTCCAGCGCCCCGCGCCACGGCCCCGCCGCCTCGGCGGCCTCGGGCTGCGACGGCGCGTGAACGAGGAGCGTCCGCCCGGACCCGCAGAGCTCCGAGAGCGTGCGGGTCTCCCCCGTGGCCGTCACCAGCCGCAGGTCCGGGCAGGCGCGACCGGCCAGCGGGTGGGTGGCCGGGTACGGGAGCTCGTACCGGGTGCCGAGCCCGCTCAGCATCCGGCCGAAGTAGCGGTTGACCTCCGGGAAGTCGAGCAGGTCCGACACGATGTCACGCATGGCCGCCGCGTGCGCCCCCGGCAGCAGCAGCGCGGACTGGGCGCGCGTGTTGTGCAGGACGGCCGCGCCCACGGGGTGGCGTTCCGCGGTGTACGTGTCGAGCAGGCCCTCCGGCGCCCACCCGGTGACCGTGGCGGCGAGCTTCCAGCCCAGGTTGACGGCGTCCATGAGGCCGAGGTTGAGCCCCTGGCCGCCGTTCGGCGAGTGGACGTGCGCGGCGTCGCCCGCCAGCAGCACCCGGCCGAGCCGGTAGGTGGCCGCCTGGCGCGCGCCATCGGTGAACCGCAGCCCGCCGCGCACCTCCGGGAGCTCGACGTCCACGCCCGTCACCCGCTGCAGGCTCGCGCGCATCTCCTCGGCGGTCAGCGGCAGCCCGCGGTCCTCGGGAAACCCGTCGAACTCGACCGTCGCCACCATGCCGGGCGCCCGCATCAGCCTGCCCGTGGGGGTCCAGCCCGATTCGGGGAGCTTGTCGAGGCCGGGGGCGTCGGTCAGGACCCGCCGTACGACGCTCGTGGGCTCCGTGCCGGGGAAGTCGAACCCGGCCAGCTTGCGTACGGCCGAACGCCCCCCGTCGCAGCCGACCAGGTACCGCGCGGAGAAGCGCCGCTCTCCGGCCGGGGTGCCGGCGGTGACCGTGACGCCGGAGTCGTCCTGGGTCAGCGCGATCACCTCGTGCGCACGCAGGATGGACGGCTCGCTGGTCAGCGAGGTGAGGTGCTCGGCGAGGAGGCGTTCGAGATCCGGCTGCCAGATCAGCGTGCCGACCCGCTCCGGCTCCTCCTGCAGGGCAGGGTCGATCTTGAAGATCTGGGCGAAGTGGCCCTTCTCGCTGCCGTGGTCGCGTGCCTTGTCGGCGAGCCCCTGCTCCTGGTGCGCGGCCAGAGCCCCGCCCAGCCCGCGGCGGCGCAGCGCCTCGGTGGCGAGCGCTCCGATCCCACGGGCCTTGGGCTCGGTGCTCGGCCGGGCGAGCCGCTCCAGCACCAGCGGCCTGGCTCCGGCGAGCCGTAACTCGGCGGCGAGCAGCAGCCCCACCGGCCCGGCCCCGACCACGATGACGTCGGCGTCCATTGTCGCTCCTCAAAACTAGACTAGACCGTCTCGTCTCGTAGACTAGGCCACAACCGTAGAAAGTGGGTACAGACCATGGCCGAGCACCGCCCGCGGCGCTCCCCCGTCAAGCGCCGGGCCATCCTCGACGCCGCGATCAAGGTGTTCACGGATCAGGGGTACGCCCGGACGAGCGTGGACGCGATCGCCGCCGTGGCAGGGGTGGGCAAGCAGACGGTGTACAGCCATTTCGGCGACAAGGAGCAGCTGTTCCTCGCCGCGATCCAGGAGGCCAGGTCGTCGGTGGGCGTCACGCCGGCCGAACCTCCGATCGCCTTCAGTGGCGACCCCCGCGAAGACCTCGTCGTGCTCGGCGAGCGGATCCTCGACATCGCGCTCTCCCCCCGCGTGTCCGCGATGCACCGGCTGACCATCGCGGAGGTGGCGCACCATCCGGAGCTGCAGCGCACGTGGCGGGAGAGCTCGGCGTCAGCGGACCACGACGTGCTCGGCTACCTGCGCGCATGCGACGGCGACGGCCGGCTGCGGGTCCCCGATCCGATCAGGGCGGCACGCCAGTTCGCGTATCTGGTGATCACCGAGGGGCGGGTCGAGACCGCGTACGGGATGCTGCCGCTGCGGCCCGAACGGCGCCACGCCATCGCCGCCGACGCGGCCGACCTCATCGTCCGCGCCCACCGCCCCTGAATCGCCCGGGGCTTTACCGGCACCTGCCCGGACCTGCCCGTATGCCTAAACGTTCTTGACCAGGGCAGTGGCTTCCCATGATGGACGAGGGTCTTGTCCTGCTGGCTGCGTGGGGGCAGTACCTGGCTCTGCTGGGCGTGCTCGCGTACGTGGTGCTGCGGCGGCGTGCATGAGGAAGGCGTGGCCGGCGGTGCTGGCAGGTGTACTGGTGGTGGCGGGCTGTTCGAGCCCGGCGTGGAACGATCGTGACTACGAACTGAAGGCGGCCTCGTCGGCGGAGGCGGTCGGCTCGACGGTCGAGGTGGTGCGGCTGGCCGTCGGCGGCGACGGGCGGCTGACCCGGCCGTACCTGAAGGTGCTGCTGACGAACGCGGCCGAGCAGGTGCAGGGGGTCAACGACCAGTTCGGCGGCGTACAGCCGCCGACCGAGCGGGCCGAGCAGCTGGGCGAGCAGTTGCTGAAGGTCACCGAGCAGGCCGAGAAGGTCGTCTCGGGCCTGCTGATGGAGGTCAGGCGCGATCGCGTGAAAGATCCGTCCGGCGCGGTACGGGAGCTGGCACAGCTGGGCGAGAGCCTGCGGCGTTTCCAGGACGATCACGAATGAAAAAGTTCCTGGGCATCACGCTGGGCATCCTCACCGCGATCGGCGGTTTCGTGGACATCGGCGACCTGGTCGCCAACGCCCTGGTGGGCTCCCGCTTCGGCATGTCGCTGGCGTGGGTGGTGCTGCTGGGCGTCGTGGGCATCTGCGTCTTCGCCGAGATGTCCGGCCGGATCGCGGCCGTCTCGGGGCGCGCGGTGTTCGACCTGGTACGCGAGCGGCTCGGCCCGAGGGCGGGGCTGGCGAACCTGGGCGCGTCGTTCTTCATCCTGGTGATGACGGTCGCGGCGGAGATCGGCGGCGCGGCGCTGGCCCTGGAGCTGGCGACCGGCCTCAACTACCTGCTGTGTGTGCCGGCCGTGGCGTTCGCGGCGTGGCTGGTGATGTGGCGGGTGCGGTTCGAGACGCTGGAGCGGGTCTTCGGGCTGGCCGGGCTGGCGCTGGTGATCTTCGTCGTCGCGCTGTGGCAGCTCGGGCCCGACTGGGGGCAGCTGTGGCACCAGGCCAGCCACCCCGCCCCGCCGCAGGACGAGGGGGTGCCCACCTACCTCTACTACGCGATCGCGCTGCTGGGCGGGGCGATGACGCCGTACGAGGTGTTCTTCTTCTCCTCCGGCGGGGTGGAGGAGAAGTGGACCCGCCGCGACCTGTCGGTCTCGCGGGCGAACGTGCTGATCGGGTTCCCGCTCGGCGGGCTGCTGTCGCTGGCCATCGCGGCGTGCGCGGCCACGGTGCTGCTGCCCGCGCACGTGCAGGTGGACTCCCTCGACCAGATGGTGCTGCCGGTCGCCCTCGGGGCCGGCCAGGTGGGGCTCGGGCTGGTGATCCTCGGCGTGTTCGCGGCCACGTTCGGCGCGACGCTCGAGGTGGCGCTGTCGTCCGGGTACTCCCTGAGCCAGTACTTCGGCTGGCAGTGGGGCAAGTTCGTCCGGCCCCGGGAGGCGGCCCGCTTCCACGCCACCATCCTCGTGGTGATGGTCGTGGCGACGGCGCTGATCCTGACCACCATCGACCCGATCATGGTGACCGAGTACTCGCTGGTGTTCTCGGCGGCGGCGCTGCCGCTGACGTACCTGCCGGTCCTGATGATCGCCAACGATCGCGACTACATGCAGGACAAGGTGAACGGCATCTTCTCCAACACCCTGGGCACGATATTCATGATCCTTCTTGTCGCGGTGTCGATCGCCGCCATCCCGCTCATGCTGGCCACGAAGGCGGGCCAATGACCAGGGCCCGCGTGCTCCACGCGCAGCTGCACCTGCTCGACCGCCAGGTCGTGCACGACCGCGACGGCCGCCTGGTGTGCAAGGTCGACGACCTGGAGCTGGACTTCGACGACCAGGGCCGCCCGTACGTCACCGCCATCCTGATGGGGCCGCTCGCGCTCGGCCCGCGCATGGGAGGGGTGCTCGGCAGGCTCATGGAGGGCGCAGCCCGCCTGCTCGGCGCACAGGCCCCGCCCCGCATCCCCATGGCGGACGTCAGCCGCGTCGCCAGCGCCGTGCACGTCGGCGGCGATCTGGAACGCCCCGCGCTCGAACGCTGGGTCCGCACCCGTCTGATCGAACCCATCCCAGGAGCCCGGCATGAGGCTGAGTGACCTTCTCGGCAGCCCGGTCCGCGACAGCTCGGGCGAGGTCGTCGGACAGGTCGCCGACGTGCGGCTGGTGCAGGACGGCCCGCTGCTCCGGCAGGTCCAGCACGCCTTCCGCGTCGCCGGCCTGATCGTCGTCGCCCGGCACACGGGACGCCTGTTCGGCTACGAGCGCGGCCCGGCCATCAAGGGCCCCTGGCTGGTCAAGGTCCTGGTACGGGCGCTGCACCACAACACGCGCTACGTGCCGTGGGAGCAGGTCGACCGGATCGACGGCGCCGACATCCTGCTGCGCGTGCCCAAGCGCGACCTGGCCCACGTGTCCGATCTGTACTCGGAGCGCATTTCCTGACGCGGTCGCCCCCCTCACAAGTGACCGACCGCATGCGCGGATCCCGCCTGCTCGAGAGGCGGGATCCGCGCATCGGTCCGTTCGGCCGCTAGGAACGTCCCCGGCCGCTGAGGACGTCGCGGACGCGATCCACCAGGCCGGCCCCCGGCGCCAGCAGCTTGTTCGCCGGCGGGGTGTCCGGCGCCGACGGGTGCGGCCTGGTGGGGGCCAGCTTCTTGGCGCGCTGCACCTTCTCCCCCAGCTCGACCAGTTGCTCGGGCGGGCAGGCGGCGCGCAGCTTCGGGAAGAGCTCGCCCTCCTCCTCCTGGAGGTGGTGGCGGATCTGGCGCATCAGGAGTTCGGCGGTGGGCCAGAAGTCGTCGTCGCGCGGCTCCAGTGCCTCCAGCCGCTTCATCGTCTCCTCGGCCTCGGAGTGCTCGGCGATCTCGTGGTCGGCGATCTCGTCCCCGCCGGGCACGTGCTCGCGTACGGCCGGATACAGGTGCTCCTCCTCGGCGACCGAGTGCCGTACCAGCTCGATGACCACTTGCTCGGCCAGCGTCTTGGCCTCGTCGCTGATGCCGCCCTTCATGTGCTCGAGCTTGGCGAACATCTGCTCGACCTCGCGGTGGTCGGTGACCAGGATCGCGATCACATCCTGCTGCGTGTCCACACGGACTCCCCTCGTTGCGCCGTCAGCGGTCATGGCCCGCCGGCGTGGCACGAGCGGCCCCGGCGGACTCTGGCCTCTCCCGTTCCCTCAGGCAGCCGCCAAAACCTGCGCCGGACCGGCTCAGGTGCTCCGCAGGACGATCTTGCCGACGGTACGGCGGGCCGCCAGGCCCGCGCGGGTCAGCGCCTCGGGACCGCCGCGCCGCTCAGCACGCATCACTTTCATGCGACCGAGGCTGCCGGTGTGGTCATGTCGATGGTCGGCCACGGCCTCGGCGCGGCGATCGTGCCACGGTTGTCGGCGGTGATCCGCGACCTGAGCACCCTCCGGACGCCCGCGGGCGCCTGAATCCCCCTCGTTCGACGCGACCGGGGACGACCTTGCCCGCCGTTACCGTATGCTGTACGGTACATCGTACGGTTAGAGAGAGGGGCAGGCATGTATCAGCCGAGCGGCGAGGAACTGAAGAGCGTCGAGGCGTGGTTCGCCGAGTACGACGCGCTGGCCGAGCAGGGCGCGATCGAGGAGCTGGCCGACCTGGCCGTCTTCCCGATGAACCTGGCCACCGACGTGCCCGACGGCTACGCGGCCGTCCGGCAGTGGACGCGGGCGGAGTACATCGAGGCGATGAAGGAGGCCATGGGCGGGGGCACGGCGGGGCTGGATCTGGAGTCGACGAGGACGCCGCACTTCATCAGCCCGAACCTCGTGGTCGTGGAGACCGAGGCGACGATGACGATCGCGGACCGGAAGGAGAGCATGCACTACGCCGATCTGCTGGTCCGCACCGAGGACGGCTGGGCCTTCCAGACCATGGTCCAGGGCGGCTGGGGATACGGCTGGCCGGCCGCGAAACGCGGCTGACCGGCGGCGGCCGCCCGAGCCGCCGCAGCCGCCCGATGTACATTCCGCCTGCATAGCCAGGCGGAAGTGAATAGAATTCACGATTTGTGCGATCAAGGGATAGAAGAAAGACCCGCATGACGGCAGAACCTCTCGCCGGCGCCGGTCTGTGGCACTTCGGGCAGTTCCGCGACCGGTACGCCACCGACGGGTACGGCCCGCCCGTCTCCACGCTGGAGGCGATCGAAGCCGCGCAGCGCATCGCCCGCAAGGCGCTGCTCACGGCGCAGGTGGACGGCTGATGGGAGACGTCACGCGGGTCGCGGGCGCCTGGCGGGAGGCGGAGATCACCCTCACCGCCTCGGCCGACATCCCCGACGCCTACACCGCCGTCGACGTCTGGGCCGACTTCACCCACGACAGCGGGCTCACCCTGCGCCGGCCCGCGTTCTACGACGGCGGCCGTACCTGGCGCGTCCGCTTCAGCTCGCCGCTCCCGCACGGCCGGTGGCACTGGAGCGCCGGCGCGTCACTCGACGACCCCGGCCTGCGCGGCGTGAGCGGGGTCGTCGAGGTCGAGCAGGCCGAGCCGGGAGCACACCGGTTCCGGCGGCACGGCTTCTGGCGGATGTCGCCGGGCGGGCGCAGCCTCGTCCACGCCGACGGCACCCCCGCGATCCTCGTCGCCGACACCGCCTGGGCCCTGCCCTGGCGGGCCACCGAGGGGCAGGTACGCGTCTACGCGGCCGACCGGCACGCCAAGGGCTTCAACGCGGTCCTGCTCATGTCCGTCCAACCGGACATGAGCGCCGTGGGCCCGCGCGACCGTGCGGCCGACGAGGGCTTCGGCGTCGCCTTCGAGGACCTGCCCACCGGCCACATCAACGAGCTCGACCCCGCCTACTTCCAGTACCTGGACCGGCTCCTGGACATCCTGGTGGAGCACGAGATCGTTCCCGTCCTGCAGCCGGTCTTCCAGGGCTTCGGCTGGAAGGGCCTCGACGCGGCCGGCACCGTCGTACCGGCGGCCGAGTACGCCCGCTACTGCCGCTACCTCGTGGCCCGCTACGGCGCCCGCCCGGCGATGTACCTGGTGGGAGCCGACGGCTCAGGCCGCGAGCCGCAGGTCCCGGCCGGCGGCGCCGAGGTGCACGCCTGGGACTGCTACGCCCAGCCGACCGGCATCCACTACCGCCCGCACGCCGACAACCGGGCCTGGCAGGACGCCGAGTGGCTGGACTTCCAGTGGTGCCAGACCGGCCACCGCGGCGAGCACGTCCCCGAACGGGTCGCCGACATGCGGCGCAACACCCCGGTCAGAGCCGTCGCGAACGGCGAGCCGACCTACGAGCAGACCCGCTCCACTGACAACGCCGCCGGCTGGTGGCAGGGCCACGAGGCGTGGAGCAACCTGTGCGCCGGAGGCACCATGGGCGTGGTGTACGGCGCCGCCAACATCTGGCAGTGGCGACTGCACGAGGACGAGCCCGGCCACCCGGCGTATTTCCTCGCGCCGTCCGGCGGCTGGCGCGACTCGCTCGACTTCGAGGGCTCCACGTACGTCGGGCTCCTCGGCAAGATCCTGGACGGGCTGCCCACGACCGACATGGAGCCCGACTGGGAGACCTTCAACACGGCCCGCGCCTTGGGGGTGCCCGGCCGCCTGCACCTGATCTACCAGGAGAACGGCGTCCCGCTCCGCCCGGTGCGCGAGGAAGGGCTGCCGGCGCGTTACCGCATCGTCGATCCGCGGACCGGACGCGTTCTGGAGCAGGGAGAGCGCGAGCCCGGACAGCAGATCGGCGGCGAATGCCAGGCTCCCCGCGTGGTCGTCCTCCACGACTGAAGAGGCGTTACCGGGCCGTCGGAGCTGAGGCTCGACGGCCCGGTCCAGTGGGCGGTCAGTGCTTGTACGCGGCGACGACCTCCACCTCCACGAGCCAGCCCGCTACCGGCAGGTTGGCGATCTCGATCGTCACGCGGGCCGGGCGGGCCGGGTTGACCTCCATGGGCGGGGCGGGCGGCGCTGTGCCGAGCGGGACGGGAACGGCCTGTCCGGTGGCCAGGTCCGTGTTGGCGAAGAACTGACGGTAGGCGCGGTTCCAGCCGGCGAAGTCGGCCGCCTCGGCGCCCGGAGGCTTCTCCAGGTACGCGCGCATGGAGACGACGTCGGTGAGGCCCAGCCCCGCGGCGGCGAGGTTGGCCTTGATGCGCTTGAGCACGTTGAGGGCCTGGGCCTCGGTGACGGTGACGCCTGGGGGCAGGGTTCCGCCGGGGAGATCGACGTAGCGTTCGGGAGAGTCGGCGGGGGCCGCGGGATTCGCCGCGCCCGGCCCAAGGCCGCTGGCGGTGTACATGGCCACCTGCTTTCCGAGCGCCACTCCGTCGGCGATCGCGGGGTTGGTGCTGCCCGCGGGGAGGAACGGCTTGACCTCCTGCGGCCGGGGCGACCAGGTGGGGGTGGCGGCAGCCGTGCTCGTGCCGAGGGCGAGGACGACGGCCGCGGGGAGAGCGATGGCGCGGATCTTCATGCGGTGGTGTCCTCTCAGGAGGTGCTCATGACACGCTGGTGCAGCTCGGTGACGACCTTGCGGGCGGACTCCAGGGCTCCCGCCTGCCAGGCGATCAGGTAGCTCAGCCAGTCCCCCGCGAAGTACACGTGCCCGGCGGGCTGGCCGAGGAGCTGGTACGCGCCCTGCCGGGACGGCCAGCCCACCCACGCGCCCTCGATGTGCGGCTGGAGCTTCCAGGCGATGGACACCGACGACGCCAGTTCGTCGCGATATTTCGCGCCATGGATCTTCATGCCTTGCTCGATCGCACGGCGCTGGCGCTCGGCGGGCTTCAGCGCGGCGTACGCGTCGGCCTGGGCGCCGAAGTTGTAGTAGCCGACGACCATGCCGCGCGCCGCCCCGTACCCGTAGGAGGGGTACCAGATCGTGGCCAGATCGAGGTCGGTGGCGGTGATGCCGCCGTAGATGCGCTCGTCCGTCTCCCACCAGCGACGGCGGTACTCCAGACCGATCTTGCCGGCGTTCGCGACGGTCGGGGTGGCGAGAGCGGCCTGGACCTGCGCGCCGAGGTTGTGCGCGGTCTTGGCGAGGATGTGCGGGGGCATCGCCGCAACGCACAGGTCCGCCTTGATCTTCTGGGTACGGCCGTGGCGGTCCTGATATTCCACCTCCACGCCGTCCTGCAGATCGATGATCTTGGTGACCTTGGCCCGCAGCCGGATCCGCTGCCGCCCGATCTTGTCGGCGAAGGCCCGGGGGATCGCGTCCATGCCGCCCACCGGCTGGAACATCAGCATCGCCTGTTCGTAGCCGAACTCGAACGCGAACCGCTGCCCGACGCCGCTCGCCAGCACCTCCGACAGCGACGGCACCGGCCCGAGAGCCGTACCCTCCTGCTCGCCCGCCCCGGGGTTCACGCCGTGGCCGCGGCGGGAGGTTCCGGAGTACTTGAATCCGCTCGCCTTGTCGCCGACCTCCCCGAAGCTCGACAGAAAGGCGATCAGCCGCTCTTTGTCCTGTGCGGTGAGGGCCGCGTCCAGCGCCCCCGCGTCGGTCGCCCGCGACAGCAGCTCCGAGACGTACCCGTACACGTCGGCCTTGGCGGTACGCCAGCGGACGGGGGCGGACATGTTCTGGTGGTAGATGTAGGCCTGGGCGTTGGAATTGGTGAAGACCTCCAGGTCCACGCCGAGCTCGCGGCAGTAGTCCATGGTGACCATCCACTGCGCCAGCCGGGCCGGGCCCGCGTTGAGGTAGAGGCCGTCACTGAACCGCGCGACCTGTGTGGTGCCGTCGAGCTCGGTCACGCGGTCGCCGCCACGGACGGTCCAGTTCCGGCCGCCGACCCGGTCGAGCGCCTCCAGGATCGTGCAGTCGTAGCCCGCCTTGCCCAGCTCGTACGCCGTGGCGAGGCCGGCTATCCCCGCGCCGAGGATCACCACCTTCTTCGCGGACCGCCCGGTGAGCGAGAAGTCGGACGGCTGCGGCGGGCCGAAGATCTTCTTCGTGGCCGCCTCGGCGGACGGCGCGAGCCCGAGCGCGCCCATGGTTGCGAAGAGCGCTCCTGCCCCGCCGGAAACACCGACGGCGGACAGGAAATCGCGTCTGCTGTGCCCCAACACTTACCTCCAAGTTTGCTGGAGGTAAGTGTTGGGACCCTTTGTTGCCAATCACCCGCTCTTGTGTTGTTTGCGAGTTTCAAGGTGATCATCGCGTTTGTGGTGAAACGTGAGCTTCAAGCGTCGTTTGTGCCCTGTGTGGTGTGCGCGGGTTCCGGCGTGGCGGCGCGGCGCCGCACCGGAAGCCGACCCTGGGTGACGGCGAGGACGGCTCCGACCAGGAGGACGGCCGCTCCCGCCGCCTGCACCGTACCGAACGATTCGCCCAGGAAGACGGCGGAGCAAGTGGTCCCGACGACGGGGACGACGAACATCATGATGGACGCCGAGGCCGGGCCCACGGCGCCGATGCCCCGGTAGTAGAGCAGGTTCGCCACCGCGGTCGGGCCGAGCGCCACGAAGGCGACGTTCAGCCAGACGTAGGCGGGCACGTCCTGCCAGGCGACCTCGGCGGCCGACGGCGCGCTGTAAATCGCCAGCAGGACCGCCCCGCTCAACGTCGCGTACGTCGTCGCCTTGAGCGGGTCGATGCCGGCCAGCACCCGGCGCCCGGACAGCGTGAACGCCGCCCAGCAGCAGGCGCTGAGCAGGAAGAGCAGATCCCCCACGAGCCGGCCCTGGCCCGCGCCCGCCTCCCCGCCCGACCCCACGAAGAAGATAACGGCGCCGGCCGCCCCGGTCGCCAGCCCCGCCACCCGCGCCGCCGACGCCTTCTCCTGGCCCGCGATCAGCAGGAAGGACGTGGTCAGCACGGGACTCATGACCGGGACGATGGTGCTCCCGTCGATCGCCGGGGCCAGCGACAGCCCCCAGAAGAAGAGCAGGTTGTACACGAAGACGCCGAGCACGCCCGCCCCCGCCGCCCTCGCCCAGTCACGCGGCGACGGCCGCGGACGGCCGCCGGCCTGGCGGGAGAGCCGCAGGGCGACCAGGAGCGCCAGCGCGCCACCGCCGAACCGCAACGCCGCGACCACGGAAGGGGGCAGCTGGTCGACGATCACCTTGGAACTGCTGAACCCACTCCCCCACAGCAGCATCGTCGTGGCCAGCAGGAGGTACGGCCGGCTCCCTACCGGGCCACTCGTTACAGTGCTTGACATGGGGTTCCCTCCGCAACACGACATCCCGCCCCCGGCGGCCGCGCAGGCGGCCGCCGGGGCAGCGTTCATCCTGCGCCCGAGCCGGCATCACGGTCTTGTACGCTCGTGCGCCGCCGAAGGCCGGGGCGGGGTGACGGCATGACCGGCAGGACCGCGCAGGAGTGGGCCAGCTACTGGCGCTCGGCCGAGATGCCGCTGGAGGCCATGTACGCGCGGTTCCTGCGCCACCGCTACCACCGGCACAGCCACGAGACCTACTCCTTCGGTGTCACCGAGCTCGGCGCGCAGACCTTCACCTGCCGGGGGGCCGGGCACACGAGCGCGGCCGGGATGGTGATGGCGTTCAACCCGGATGAGGTGCACGACGGACACGCGGTCGACGAGTTCGGCTTCACGTATCGGATCGTCCACATCGGCCAGGAGCTGGTCGCCGACGTGCTCGCGGACATGGGCGGCCGTCCCGCCGGGCTGCCCCTGTTCGCCGCCCCGGTCCTCCGCTCCCCCGTGCTCGCGACGCGGCTTCGCGGGCTGCACACCGCACTGCTGCACGGCGCCGGCCCTCTCGAGCGCGACGAGCTGCTCTCCTCCACCGTCGCCGCTCTGGTGAGCCTCGCCGCGCGTACGCCGCCCCGGCCGCCCGCCGCCCTCGGCGCACCCGCCGTCACGCACCTGGCCGCGAAGGCGCGCGAGCTGATCCACGACCGCTACGCCGACCCGATCGGCGCCGACGACCTCGCGGCCTGGACCGGTTCCAGCAGGTACGCCGTCTACCGGGCGTTCCGGACCGTCTACGGGCTGGCGCCGAGCGAGTACCAGCGCCAGCTGCGGCTGCGCGCCGCGCGCCGCCTGCTCGCCCAGGGGCACCCCGCCGCCCAGGTCGCCGGCGAGGCCGGGTTCACCGACCAGGCCCACCTCACCCGCTGGTTCACCCGCTCGTACGGCGTCACGCCCACCCAGTACCGGCTGGCGAGAACCCCCGCCTGACGCCCCACGGCTCAGCCGGCACGGGACTCAGCCGGCACGGGACTCGGTCGGCACGGGACTCGGTCGGCACGGGACTCGAGGCTCAGGACTCGAGGCTCAGGGCTCGAGGCTCAGCCGGCACTGGCCGGGATGCGGAGGACGAACCGGGCGCCGGTGTGGGAGTCCTCGATGGTGAGGGTCCCGGAGTGGGCCTTGGCGATCTCGCGGGCGATGGGCAGGCCGAGTCCGGAGCCGCCGGCGTCCCGGCTGCGCGAGTCGTCCAGGCGGGTGAAGCGCTGGAAGACGACCTCGCGCTTGTCGTGCGCGATGCCCGCGCCGTCGTCGAGGACCTCCAGCACCGCCTCGCCGTCCTGCTGCCGCACCGTCACGATGATGTGCGTCTCGGCGTGCCGCTCGGCGTTGTCCAGCAGGTTCGTCAGCAGGCGGGCCAGCTGCAGCCGGTCCGCCGTGACGACCACGCCCGACTGCAGGTTGGGGACCACCCGCTTGGCACGCGGCCTGGCGATCTCCTCGGCGGCCAGCTCGCCGAGGTCCACGGGCTCGCGGCGGTCGGGGGCGCCGGCGTCCAGCTTGGTCAGCGTGAGCAGGTTGGTGACGATGGCCTGGAGCCGGTTCAGGCTGGCGAGCACCTCGTTGCCGGTCTCGCGCCAGTCGGTGTCCTCGGGATAGAGCAGGGCCTCCTCGACCTGGGCGCGCATCGCGGTGATCGGGCTGCGCAGGTCGTGCGAGGCGTCGCCGGCGAACCTGCGCTGCTGCTCTATCGCGGCCTCCTGCCGTTGCATCGCCGTCTCCAGCTGCTCCAGCGTGTGGTTGGCGGTCTCGGCCAGCGCCCTGAGCTCGTCGTCGTTCTCCGGGACGGGGACGCGCATCCCGCCGCCGCCGGCGGTGATCCTCGCCAGGTTCTTCGTGATGCTGTGGACGGGCGCGAGCGTCCTGGCCACGACGCGCGACACGCCGAACCAGGTCAGCGCCGTCAGCAGCGCCGTCACGCAGATCTGGAAGATGATCACTTGCGGGCTGACGTACCAGGGCACCGCCGCGTCGAAGGCGTAGATGATCCATGGGCCGTCCGGCTGGTACGCGTGCATGGCGACCGCGACCTCGCACCGGCCGGGGAACGCGCGCAGGTCGCAGAGCTCCGCGACGTCGTTGGCCTGGTTCCGGTCCGGGATCGCCCTGGTCAACGGGGGCAGGCCGGACAGGTTCGGCGTCGAGGAGACCACCCGCCCGACCGGATCGACCACCTGGATGCCGTCGAGGTCCTGGACGATCACCTGCGGGGGAAGCTGGTTGCGCTTGACCATGAGCAGCACCCGCAGCGCCTTGCTGGAGACCTCCTGCGCCCGGGCGTCGACGACCTCGTTGCGGAGGCCGAACAGCACGAAGCCGCTGACGACGACGTTCAGCAGCAACATGGCGATGCTGGCCAACAGTGCCAGCCGTATCCGCAGCGACCGGCGCAACAGTGTGCTCACGCGCCTTCCCCCGGCAATCAGGGGACCATATTCCCCGCGTTCGCCGCTAATCCAGGGAGATTCCCCGACAAAGACGGCAAACTCGCCGCAGCCCGACGGCCGGGTAAGCGCCCGTCCTAAAACCCGGTAGAGATCACGTCAGCACTCGTCCCGCCGGTGTCGTGCCGTCTCCGGCGCTCTCCCGTCCCGTGGCTGGATGGCACCGACATTGATCTTCGTCATGGAAGCCGTGGGACTGAGTCGATGAGCAGAATTGGACATGCAGCCGCCGGCGTGGGCCTGTTCGCCGCCCTGTGCGTGCCCCCTGGCCAGGCCGTCGCCGATCCCGAGCCGTCCCTCGTCGAGCCGGCACCGGTCGCGGAGCTGGTGCTGGACGGGGAGTCGTTCTCGCTCCAGGACGCCTTCGCGATCCTCGAAGGCCGTCCCGTGACCGCGCGGCTCGCACCGGCGGCGCAGGCGAACATGAGCAGGACGCGGGCGGGAGCGCTGGCGGCCCTCGGCAACCAGCGGGTCTACGGCTGGAACCAGGCGCTCGGACCGCTGAAGGACCGGCCGCTCTCGCCGGAGCAGGCGGAGCAGTTCCAGCGCAATGTCCTGCGCTCCCACGCCGCGGGCGTCGGGGAGCCGCTGCCCGACAACGTGGTCAGGCTGGCCCTGATCCTCAAGGCGAACCAGATGGCCAGAGGAACCGTCGGGGTGCGGCCCGAGGTGCCCCAGCGCCTGCTGGACATGGTCAACGCCGGGGTCGTGCCGCGGATGCCGCAGGTCGGCTCGCTGGGCACCGGGGACCTGCAGCCGCAGGCGGCGGCCGGGCTGGCGGCGCTCGGCGAGGACGCGCCGGTCCGTTACCGGGGCGAAGAGGGACCCGCCTCCGAGCTGCTGCCGAAGGCCGGTCTGCCCAGGGACTTCACGTTCGAGGCAGGAGAGGCGCTGCCGATCATCAGCGGCAGCACCGTCCTGGCCGCCACGCTGATGGACGCCGTGCACCGGGCCACCGTGCTCGCCGACCAGGCGGAGGCCGCGTTCGCCCTGTTCATGGAGGCGACCAGGGCCGAACGGGGATCGCTCGACGCGCGTACCCACAAGGAGCGCCACATCCCCGAGGAGAACGCGGTCGCCGCGCGGCTGCGCGCGATGGTGGCGGGCTCGGGCTGGATGACGGAAGAGGGCCGCAAGCGCCTCGACCCGGCGAACTACCACCCGCGGGTCCAGGACGCGGTGTCGGTGCGGGCGGCGCCGCACATCATGGCCGGGCTGCGGCACGTGCTCGCCGACGCGCGCCGGGCACTCGTACGCGAGTTCAACTCCTCGACCTCCAACCCGCTGATCTTCAAGAGCGAAAAGGGCCCGGGGTACGAGTTCGTGATGGGCGGCAACTGGGACGGCTCCGTCATGGGGCATCTCGCCGACACCTTGAACGCGGAGATCACCGACATCGGGGTTCTGTCGCAGGAGCTGTCGGGGCGGCTGCTCTCCCCCCGCTGGAGCTACGGCCTGCCGGCGAACCTCGCCGGCGGGACGGTCGGGCTGAACTCCGGGATGGTGCAGGTCCAGACGGTCGCCGCGGCGCTGATCCCCGAGATGCAGGCCAGGGCCACGCCGGCGGGAACGCTGTCCCGGCCGGTCAAGGACGGCCAGGAGGACCACAACACGATGGCCATGGCCTCCGCCCGGCACCTGCACGAGAACCTCGACCGGCTGGAGGTCGTCCTCGCGGTCCAGTACCTCATGGCTGCCCAGGGCATCGACCTCATCGCGCGGCAGATGTCCGGCCTGCCGCTCGGCGCCGTGACGCGAAACGTCCTGACAGAGATCAGGCGGTACGTCGCACCTCTGGGCGAGGACCGCTACCAGAGCCCTGACCTGGAGCGGGCCGTCTGGCTGGTGCACAACGGGTACCTGACGCCGTCCGTCTCGCGCTGACATGCGTACGCCACAGGCGGTCCGCGCCTCTTGACTGTGCGTGTAAGGTGCTCGAAGCGCCTGATCAGCATCCGCGACAAGGGTGATTCGCATGTCATACCCCTCCCATGATCGCTATGACCCCCGCCAGGGGGCGACCCGGCCGAGGGTGAACCCGGCGAAAGTGTGGGGAGGAGGCGTGGCCGCGGCCGTGGTGGCCGCACTGATCGTGGTCGTCGGAGTCATGATCAGCAAGAGGCTCCTCGGCATCCACGTGCTCACCCCCGACGGGGCGCCCGCCTACGGCAGCGCGGCGACCACGGGATACGCGATCTCGGCCGCCGCCGCCGCGCTCATCGCGACGCTGCTGCTCTACATCCTCATGCTCTCGACGCCGGAGCCGGCCAAGTTCTTCAGCTGGATCGGCGGGCTCTGCACAGTCATCATCACGTTCCTGCCGTTCATGCAGTCGGCGGACATCGTCCCGCAGATCGCCACGGCCGCCATCAACTTGATCATCGGCATCGCCGTCCTGTCGCTGCTGGCGACCATCGGGCGCACGGCCGTCGAACAGGTGCCGTATCCGTATGAGGAGCCCCACGGGTACGAGTCGCGGGGATACGAACAGCGGGGATACGAACAGCGGGGATACGAGCAGCCCCAGTCCCGGTACGAGCAGCCCAGGTACGAGCAGTCTCGTGATCACCAGCAGTCCCGTGATTACGAGCAGCGCCGGCACCAGCGCCGGGACTACGACCCGTACGACTGACTCCGCCCTCCCGCCCCTGGCAGGACGCGTCACCCATGTGAGTGGCGCGCTGCGAACAGGATGTGGGTGCCGCCGTCCAGGGCTCCGGGCTCCTGGCAGGCGGCCACCTCGTGCTCCAGGAACCGGGCCCACCGGGAAGGGTCGGCCTCCAACGCGGCCAGCACGTCCAGGTCTCCCAGGGAGGCCCAGTTACTGGCGCTCGCCGCCACGATCTCGCCACCCGCGGCACGCGTCAGGGCCGCCAGGTCGCGGTGCCGGAACATCTGGCACACGTGCACATCCATGCCCTGGCCGCCTTCGTGGCGCAGATCGCCGGTGCGCAGGATCCGGTCGTTGGCGTCCTCGCCGATCCTCTCGGCCACCTTGACCACCCCGGGGAGGAAGTGCCGCCAGGCGCCGAGCAGCGACATGACCGAGCCGACGACCGGCCCGCCCGGCCGGGTGATCCGCAGCAGGCCACGCATCGCCTGCTCGGCGTGCTCGAAGGTGTACGAGAGCGGCCCGCCGTACGCGAGCACCAGGTCGAACTCGCCGTCGGCGTACCGGCTGGTGTCGCAGACGTCGAGCACCTCCCGGCGCTCCACGGCGGCCTCGCTCACGGTGCCCCGCAGGTGCTCGGCATTGAGCGCCAGCTGAACCGGGGAGAGGTCGGTGACCACGACGGTCGCGCCGAGAGCGGCCAGTTCGACGGTGAACCGGCCGGGCCCCGCCCCCACCTCCAGCACCCGGTCGCCCGGCTGGACGAAACGCGCCAGGAAACGGCGATGGACCTCCAGGCTGACCCGGCCCCGCCGTCGCCAGTGAGCCGGTCCCACTCGGCGTCCCCGAACTCGTCGAAGTACCGCCGTACCCGTTCCCGCGACTCGATCGTCATGGCGAGCATGATGACAACTAGGGGCCCGGCCGTCGACCGAATAACGCGCGACGGATACCGCCCTCGATGTAACCGACGACCGCCAGGCGATCCCGTCCCCTCCTTGGTCGCGTGCTCGGCGGTGGCAACGGAGCTGTGGATGTCAACAAGTCGCTTTCGAGTCACGGATGATCAACAACACCACCGTTCCGACCTTAGAGCCGCCGGTGCCACGTGGCGGTGGTGTCGGATAGAGGGCGGCTTATCCGGGTAGAGCCAGGACTGTCGCAGAAGAACCCGGGAGTCGCGCATGAGCACAGTGGTTGGGACCCGGAAGATGTCCGTCACCGATGGGTGCGTTCCGGGCGACCTACTCCACCTGGACAATGTCAGCCCCACAACCGCCCACGTCGAGCTCACCCTCTGCGCCGAGGGCGAGACGCCGCTCGGCCCGTTCCGCTCGATGGTGCCCGCGCAGCGCACGCGGGCCCTGAGCCTGGACGACCTGGTCGACTCCGACGCCCTGACCCCCGACACCCCTTACTCCGTCGTGGTGGTGTCAGACGCGACCATGGTCGTGCATCTCACTCAGCGGTCGGGCGAGGAGGCGTCGGAAGCCCGCGCGAGGATGTCCTCGTCCGCTCCTCTCTGACCGGCCGAGCAGCGCCCCTCAGCTGGTCAGACGGTCAGGAGGAGACCGGTGCCGGGGTGAGTGCCTGCGCGGGTTGGGTGACGGCCAGCTTGCGGGCCAGCCGCAGCCGGTACGCGTCCAGCACCACGGCGACCAGGATCACCAGCCCGGTGATGATCTGCCGCTCGAAGTCGGAGACGCCCATGAGCAGCAGCCCGTTGGTGAGCACGCCGAGCAGACATGCCCCGAGGAACGTGCCGACCATGGAGCCGCGCCCGCCCATCAGGCTGGCTCCGCCGATGACCACGGCGGCGATCGCGTTCAGCTCGTAGCCCTGGCCCAGGATCGGGCTGGCGATGTTGAGCCGGGCCATGTACAGGATGGCCGCGATACCCACGGTCAATCCGGCGATCATGAAGGCGGCGATCTTGATGCGGGAGGTCTTGTGGCCGGACAGGCGGACGGCTTCCTCGTTGTTGCCGGTGGCGTAGATCAGCCGCCCGAAGACGGTCCGCGACAGCACGAACCAACCGGCCCCGGCCAGCAGCAGCGCCACCCAGAACACCGCGGGGACGCCCGCCAGGGTGATGGTGCCGAAGTCGTTGAGCGCGGCGGGCAGGTCGTAGATGGTGGCCGCGTCGGTGTACCGCTCGGCGGCCCCGCGCGCAACGTTGAGCATGGCCAGGGTGACGATGAACGAGGGCACCCGCCACTGTTCTGACACGAACCCGTTGATCCAGCCGACCGCGCCGCCGACGAGCACGCTCACCAGGATCGCGCCGACCAGCGTCACGGCGGAGCCGGATCCGGCCATCATGGTGCCCGACACGACCGCGCACAGTGCCATCGACGAGCCGACCGACAGGTCGATGCCGCCGACCAGGATCACGAACGTCATGCCCACGGCGAGCACGGTGTTCAAGGTGATCTGGGTCATGATGTTGCGCATGTTCTGCTCGGTCGCGAAGTTCGGCGCGGCGATGACGAAGAAGCCCGCGAGCACCACCAGGGCGACGCCGATGCCGGCCTCGCCGAGCACGAGCCTTTTGATCATTGTGTTTCACCATTCTTGAGATAGCCCGAGTAGGCCAGCGTGAGGATGTGCTCGGCGTCGAAGTCCGCCCGGGTGACCTCGCCGGCGATCCTGCCGCGGGAGAAGACCAGGATGCGGTCGCAGATGCCCATCAGCTCCGGCAGGTCCGAGGAGACGACGAGCAGGGCCTTGCCCTCGGCGGCCAGGCCGAGCAGCAGCTCGTGGATCTCGTACTTGGCGCCGACATCGATGCCGCGGGTGGGCTCGTCCACGATCAGGATGTCGGATCCGGCGTTGAGCCACTTGGCCAGCACGACCTTCTGCTGGTTGCCGCCCGACAGGGTGCGCACGTGCTGGCCGACGCCCGCGGAGCGCAGGTGCAGTCGCCGCCCGAGGTCCTCGGCGAGCGAGCGTTCCTGGCCGAAGCGCACCAGGAATCCGCGCAGCTTCGCGAGCGTGACGTTGGCGCTGATCGGCAGGTCGAGGACGAGGCCCTGCGACTTGCGGTCCTCGGTGAGCAGGCTGATGCCGTGCCGTACCGCGTCCTGGGGGTGCCGGATGTGCACCTTCTTGCCGTAAAGCTCGATATTTCCGGATGAGGCGGGGTCGGCGCCGAAGATCGCGCGCATCGCCTCCGTACGGCCGGAGCCGACCAGCCCGGCGAGCCCCACGACCTCGCCGCGCCGTACCGAGAAGGAGAGCGGCCCCTCGAAGCCGGCGACCTTGAGATCGCGCACCTTCAGCGCCACCTCACCCGGCGTCGTCGGCGGCTTGACCGGGAACTCCTGTGCGAGGTCGCGCCCCACCATCAACCTGACCAGGTCGGGCGCGGTCACGCCGGCCATCTCGCGGGTCTCGACGCTGCGCCCGTTGCGCAGCACGGTGACCCTGTCGGCCAGCTCCAGCACCTCCTGCAGGTGGTGGGAGATGTAGACGATGGCCACGCCGCGCTCGCGCAACGCCCGGAGGATGCCGAACAGGCGTCCCGCCTCGCGCGAGGTGAGCGTGGCCGTCGGCTCGTCCATGATCAGCAGCTTGCAGTCGGTGGAGATCGCCTTCGCGATCTCCACCAGCTGCATCTGCGCGATGCCGAGCCGCTCGACCAGCGTGTCGGGCGAGACGTCCAGACCGATCTCGGCCAGCAGCCGCGCGGCGTCCGCGCGCAGCCGTTTCCTGTCGACGACGCCCGCCGTGCGCGGCAGCGCGCGCAGGAACAGGTTCTCCGCCACGGTGAGGTACGGCAGCAGCGCCAGCTCCTGGTGGACCACCGAGATCCCGGCGGCCAGACCGTCGGCCGCGCCGGCCGGGGCGTACGGCGCGCCGTCGATGGTCATGGTTCCGCCGTCCGGCGCGTGGATCCCGGCCAGGGCCTTGACCAGCGTGGACTTGCCCGCGCCGTTCTCGCCCACGAGGGCGTGGATCTCGCCCGCGCGGATGTCGAGGTCGACCCCGTCAAGCGCCACCACACCGGGGAAGCGCTTGACGAGGCCGGTAACCGTCATCATCCGACGTTGTCCTTGGTGATGAGCTTGATCTCGGTCTTCTGCCAGCCGCTGATGTTCTCGCCGGCGATCATCTTCATGGCGTAGTCGATGCCGTTGGCGGCCTGCTGCGCGCCGTACTGGTCGAGGGTCGCCACGACGGAGCCGTCCTTGACGTACTGGGCGATGGCCGGGATGTTGTCGAACGCGGCGACCTTGATCTGGTCCTTCTTGCCCTGCTCCTCGATCGCCTTCAGCGCGCCGAGTGCCATGTTGTCGTTGCCGGCCAGCACGCCCTTGATGTTCGGGTGCGCGCTGAGCATGTTGCCGAAGACGGTGTGCGCCTCGTCGGTCTCCCAGTGCGCGGTCTTGGAGTCGACGAGCTTGAGCCCGCCCTCCTTGATCGCGTCCTCGAAGCCGGCCTTGCGCTGGGCGGCGTTGGCCGCGCCGGGGTTGCCTTCCAGGATGACGACCTCGGCGCCCTTGCCGATGGCCTTGACCAGCTCCATGCCCGACTGCTTGGCGCCCTCCCGGTTGTCGGGGCCGACGAAGGGCACCTTGTCGCCGATGCCGGCCGCCTTCATCGCGCCCTCGTCGAGCTGGACGTCGATGTTGACCACCTTCACGCCCGCGTCGACGGCGCGCTTGATCGGCGCGATCAGCGCGCGGGAGTCGGCGGGGGCGATCACGACCGCCTTGGCCTGCTGGGTGACGCACTTCTCGACGGCGGCGACCTGGTTGTCGATGTCGGTCTCGTTCTGGATGCCGACGACGCTGAGGGTGAGATCGCCGCGCTTGGCGGCGTGCTCCTCGGCGCCCTTCTGCATCTGCTGGAAGAACTCGTTCGCCAGCGACTTCATCACCAGGCAGACGCTCGGCTTCTCACCCGCCTTGGGGGCGGCGGCGGGCTGGGCGGTGGTGCCGCCCTCCTTGCCGCAGGCGGTCAGCGCGAGGGCCAGACCGGCCACGGCGAGGATCTTCTTGTTCATTTGGTGCTTCTCCTTCAGAAGGGGACGCCCGCTTGGAGGATGACGTTCGCGTACGGCGTCGCCTCGCCGGTGCGCACTACCACGCGGGCCCGGCCGGTGAGTTCCTTGAGCCGGGTATGGGGGATACGTTCTGTTCTTGTCAGCAGGCCGTCGAGGAAGCCGGGGGGCGACTCCTCGGCGACGTAGGCGGTCTCGACGACGAGTTCGCCGAGCACCGCTTCCAGTACGGGCAGAAAGGCAGGTTCGCCCCGCCGCCAGACGAGGTCGACCGTCTCGACGCCGGGCGGGACAGGCAGGCCGGGGTCGGCCACCACGATGAGGTCGGTGTGGCCCGCCGCCGACAGGATCTGCAGCAGGCGGGGATGCCAGAGGCCGTCATGACGCATGGGCGAGCAGCCTTTCCACCTGGTCGCCGGTGGGCATGGCGGTCTGGGCGCCGTGGCCGGTGGTGGCCAGCGCGCCGGCCGCGCAGGCCCGCCGTACCGCCTGGGCCAGGGGGAGGCCGGCGGCGTGGGCGAGCGCGAGCTGCGCGCAGAAGGTGTCCCCCGCGCCGACCGCGTCCACCGCGGGCACCGGGAAGGAGGACACCTGGCAGGCGCCGGACGCGTCCTGGCCGCGCGCCCCGCGCTCGCCCAGCGTCACCACCGCGGCACGCGGCCCGAGGGCGAGCAGCGCGGCGGGGTCGGCGTCGCCGCACAGGGCGGCGGCCTCGCTCTCGTTGACGATCAGCAGGTCCACCTGGGCGAGCAGCTCGTCGAGGCCTGGCGTGCACGGGGCGGCGTTGAGGATCACCGGTACGCCGTGCGCCCTGGCCTGCCGGGCGGCGGCTAAGCAGGCGGCCACCGGGATCTCCAGCTGCAGCAGGAGCGCGTCGGCGCCGGTGAGGTCGAGGTCGGGGAGGCGGAGCAGCCCGTTGGCGCCCCTGGCGACGGTGATCATGTTCTCGCCGCCCTCCTCGACCACGATCATCGCCAGCCCGGTGGCGGCGGCAGCCCGGCGTACGCCTGAGACGTCCACGCCCTCGCGCGCCACGGCGGTGAGCAGGTCGCGCCCTTGAGCGTCATCGCCGACCTGGCCCACCAGGCGGACCCGGGCGCCCAGCCGGGCGGCGGCCACCGCCTGGTTGGCGCCCTTGCCTCCGGCGGCCCACACCGCGGCGGCGCCCGCGACCGTCTCGCCCCTGCCGGGCAGGCGCGCGACCGGGACCGTGAGATCCATGTTGAGGCTGCCGACGACGACCAGCTCCAGCTCACGCATCGTCGGCCCCGCCGACCGGGTCGGGACAGCCGCAGGAACCGCGCCTGATCAGCGTGGCGGACAGGACGACCCGCTCGCCTGCCGGTGAGTCACCGATCTGTGCCGCCAGCAGCTCCACCGCGCGCCTGCCCAGTTCCTCGATCGGCTGGCGCATGGTGGTGAGCGCGGGCACGGTGTAGGAGGAGGCGGCGATGCCGTCGAACGAGCAGAGCGCGACGTCGCCGGGCACGCTCAGCCCCAGCTCGGCCGCGGCGCGCATGACGCCGATCGCCTGCTCGTCGCTCGTCACGAAGAGCGCCGTGGGCCGGTTCTCCTGCGACAGGAGCCGGCGGCCGCTGAGGTAACCCTGCCGCCGCCCGAACGGGCCGTGGGCCACGGGCATCGAGGCCGGGTCGAGACCGGCTTCGGTCAGCGCCCGCGACCAGCCGGCGACACGGTCGACGGTCGGGTGGATGTTGTCCGGCCCCGCCACGCAGCCGATGCGCCGCTGCCCATGCGCGAGCAGGTGACCGGTCGCCTCGTACGCGCCGCCCTCGTTGTCGAGAAGCAGGTGGCTGGCTGGGATGTCGTCGAGCTTGCGGTCGAGCACGATGCACGGCACCCCGGAGGCGGCCAGCTGGGACCGCCAGGCGCGCGGGCCGTGGGCGGGAATCAGGATCAGCCCGTCCACCTGGCGGTCGATCAGGGTCCGCACATAAGCGGCCTCGCGATCGTCGTCGTCCATCGCGTTGCCGAGCAGCAGCGTCAGGCCGTGCTCGAAGGCGACGTCCTCGATCTCGCGGGCCAGCTCGGCGAAGAAGGGGTTGGCGTTGTCGGGGACGACGAGCCCGATCGTGTGCGTGCGGCTGGTCCGCAGCGAGCGGGCGACGGCGTTCGGCCGGTAGCCGAGCTCCTCGATCGCGCGCAGCACCCGTTCGCGGGTGTGCGGGGCGACGTTCCTCGGCCCGTTGTTGAGCACGTAACTGACGACGGCATCTGAGGTGCCGGCCAGCCGCGCCACATCGCGGCGTGTGACCACTACGCAAGTCCCATCTACTCGTGTTGATGCAGTATCCGGCCAAGGTTTCCGCAGGTGCAACACGAGTAGATAGGACGTTATGAACGTGTGACCGCCGACACAGTACGGTCACGAACAGCGACATGAGGGTGGGCGCGCTCGGCCGATGCCGCACGTCGCATCCTGTCAGCGCGAGGATGAGCGGCCCGGGTGAACGCCGACGGGCTACTGGACCGGGTTCCAGCCGTCGCTGCCGGCCAGGTATTTCTGTGGGGTGTAGTTCGCCGCGGTTCCGCCGCTCAGCTGCGGGCGGTCACTGGTGCCGGTGCTGACTCCGGCGCCGCTGTTGTCGTATTCGCTGAACCGGCACGTCTTCCAGGAGAAGCCGCCCATGTCCTGCCAGGCTCCGGCTTGGCGGATGTGCGCGCCCAGCGTCGAGTCGCGGATCAGCACCTGACCGATCGCGTCGGCCGCGCCACCGGCGTGCCAGCAGCGGCCCAGGGCGACGGTCCGCGCCGCCGCCGAACTCACCAGCGTCGATCTGGTGATCAGGATGCCGTACGGGTTGCCGGAGTTGGTGGCCGCGGCGGTGATGTAGCCGTTGTTGGTGCTGCCGCGGTCCAGCGAGCGGATGGTCGTGGAGTCGATGACCAGGGCGCCGTTGCCGTAGATGAAGTCGACGGCGCCTTCGATGTAGCTCTTGTAGACGTACTGGCGGACCTGTGAGCTTCCGGTGCCGCCCCAGGACAGGAACGTGTCCTGGTAGCCCAGCAGGCGTACGTTGCGGTAGACCTGCCGGTCGCCGCCGGCGTACAGGGCCAGTGCCTGACTGTCGTGCGCGGCGTAGGTGTTGGCGATGGTCACTCCCTTGACCGTGGTGTTCCTGGCCATGTTGAGCACGGTCGCGCTGCCCGCGGTGCCGGCCGTGGAGGCGGGAGTGTTGCCGGTGATCACGACGTCCGTCGCGTTCCCGGTCGTACCCTGCAGGGTGATGCCGGACTTGCTCGACGAGATGGACACCTGGCCGTGGTAGGTGCCCGGCTTGATGTTGATGACCGTGTCGGGCGAGGCCGCCCCGAGCGCGGCCTGGATGGTGGTGTAATTTCCGGAGCCGTCAGCCGCTACGGTGATGGTGGCGGCGGCGCGCGCTGGGGTGGTCAGCGCGACGGCGGCCAGGGACAAGACCGCGACGGCTGTGGCGCCGCCGACCACCATGGTCCGGCGCTTCTCGAGCGGGGGCATGTGTGCTCCTTTCCGGCGGCGAGTCGAGCGACCTCAATCGGCTTTGGCCACCGCGAGCGTGCGCATCGCCGACGGGTAAGCGCCATGTGACGCGATGCGGCGGGTCAGGTCAAGATGCGAGCATCCCTCTGTTGCGCGTCTACGCGCCGATGTCGGTCCTAAACTGCGGCAGCGTCGTCAGGCAGGCACCGCGGCCGATGAAATGTTCACCGCCACGAGCTCGAGCAAAATCCCGAAGCCTTAAGTCCTCGGCCCGTTGCAGGTGCCGGGCCGAGGAACCATCACCATGGATGTGGGCTCAGGTGTCGCGCAGGCCCGCGAACAGGTCGTCCTCCTGGTCGGGCGCGTCCACCTTGCACAGCTTCCGCTCGAACGCCTCGTGCGCGAACGCCTGGTGCTGCGCCTCCTCGGGCATGCGGAGCAGGAAGATGTTCTCCCCCTGGCTTTCGTGCGCCTTGAGCGCCTTGAGCTTGCGCTCGACGAAGGGCGTGACGTCGACGAGGCTGGTGACGCGCTCGTCAGGGGTGCCGAAGTCGTCGGACGGCTCGAAGCCACCGAGATCGACCCCGCTGTCGCGCATCAGCTCGAACATCCGCTTGATGGCGGCGCGAGGAATGGCCGTGTAGTAGAGCTTGTCGGGAATGCCGGTCGACTCGGTGGCCGCCACCGTGATGCGGTGGGTCTGGACGTGGTCAGGGTGGCCGTAACCGCCGCCGCCCGTCTCGTCGTACGTCACCACGACCTGAGGCCGGTAGTGCTCCATCAGCGCGGCCAGCTTGGCGGCGGCCGTCTCGACGGGCACGTTGGCGAACGCGTCGGGGTGGGCGTTGGCGTCCCAGCCGTCCATGCCGGAGTCGCGGTAGCCGAGCAGCTCCAGGTGGTCGATGCCCAGGTGGGAGACCGACTCGCGCAGCTCGGCCAGCCGCCGCTCGGCCACCGCCGCGTCGTCGTGACCGGGCTCGCCCGGCTTCACGCCGCCCTGGTCGTCGCCCTGCTCGCCATTGGTGCAGGTGACGAGGACCGTGCGGATGCCTTCGTCGGTGTATCGGGCCAGGATGCCCCCGGTGCTGAGGCACTCGTCGTCGGGGTGGGCGTGTACGACCATGAGGGTGAGTTGGCGATCCATGGGCCGCAACACTACCGGCCGGCCCCGACAGTTCGGCGCTCCGCACCTGCCTGCTACGCCTGCCCGCCCTGGCGGGCCAGCTCGCCGGCGCGCAGGCGGGCGGCCGCCGCCGCGCCCCGGTCGCCCAGGGTGTCAGCAAGGGCGGCCTGCTTGAGCCAGTTGTACGGGCTGCACGGGCGGACGTTGACGCGCTCGCTCACCAGCACCCGGGCCACATCACGCCGTCCCGCCCGCAGGGCCGACTCCAGCAGGGTCCGCTGTACGGCGTCCCGCTGCGCGTGGCTGCCGCCGAACTCGTTGACCCGGTGCCGGATCGGGTAGAGCGCGTCCACCACCGCGTCGTGCTCTCCCCTGCCGAAGGCCACCAGGGAACGGCACACCGGCAGGCCCACCCGCCGGGTCATGTCCTGGTTGGTGCGGCCGGGGCGCGGCGCCAGCACGTACGCCTCCCGCGAGGCGATCAGCTTCTCCGCGTCCCCGATCCGCCCGGCGCCCACGTACGACATGACCGCGTGCATGTCGTTGAACGCGTAGAACGGCTCGCCCACCTTGGCCGGCCACGCGTCGGCCAGGGCGCGCCACCGCTCGTCCTGCTCCGAGCCCTCCAGGTAGAGCCGCCAGAGCAGGGCGGCGGCGTCCAGCAGCTCCATGCAGGACTGCCCGTCGGCGAGCACCGCGTCGTAGACGGCCAGCGCCCGCGCCTCGTCGCCGGACTCCAGCGCGTAGAGGCAGTAGTGCCACCAGTTGTGCACGTTGAAGAACGTGCCGGTCGACCAGTCGGGCAGCCGCGCGTCGAGGTAGCGCACGCCCTCCCCGAACCGCCCCTGCATCTCGTACGTGTGCACCACCGCGTGGATGCCCCACACGTCGCGCGGGTTCAGCTCGACCGCTCGCAGGCCGACCTCCTCCGACCTGTCGTAGTGCCCCGCCTCCTCCAGGCCGAAGGCGTACATGCCCAGCACATGACCGAAATGCCGGTCCTCTTCCCGCCAGGCGTTCAGCGCCCCGCCGATCCGGTCGCGCAGCGAGCGCGCGTCGCCGGTGAAGAAGTCGACCTGGTGCCCGGCGGCCAGCGCGAGGGCGTCACGCGGGTGCTCCACGGTGATCTCGCCGAGGAGCCGCCCGCAGGTCAGCCAGTCGCCGTCGAGCAGCGCCCGCACCGCCGCCACGTGCGCACGCTCCCGCGGCAGCAGCGACGCCTCGTCGACCCGGCGCTGGAACGCGGAGAAGCGCGCCCGCGCCGCGCGCGCGTCCTCCACGTCGGTGGTGAGCAGCCCCAGGTAGGCCGCCAGGACGTGGCCCATCGGGAAGTCGGGCGACTCGGCCAGCGCCGCCTCGGTCTCGGCGTCGACCTCCACCCGGAGGTGCAGCAGCTCGTCGATCGCCCGGTCGTAGTGCCGTACCGCGGCGGCACCGGCCACGGTCACCGCCAGGCCGTGCTGGTCGTTCGTCACCGGACCAATGTACCTACCGATCCGGTGGGGAATAGGTCCGGAGACCTTCGATCGCCGCGCCGGACCCCTGGCGCGGCGATCGGGCTCTCCCTACGCCGACCGGCCGGTCACCACGGCCCGCCCCATGGCCGGATCGTCGCAGAACGCCCCGTCGATGCCCAGCTCGACCAGCCTCGACAGCCAGCCCATCACGTTCCCGGTGGCCCGCGGGTAGACGGGGCTGGCCGGGTTGCCGAGCCGGTAGTCCGCCGGGAGCTGCGAGTTCTCGTTCCGTACGGTCCACACGTGCACGGCGAGCCGCCGCCGGTGCGCGTCGGCGATCAGCGTGGTGGGCTCGAGAGTCTTGCCGGAGGCGTCCTGGGGCACCACGCGCCGCGTGTCCACCCCGATCCCGTTCGCGTACGCGGCCACCTCGCGCAGCCCGTCCGGCGTCACCATGTCGTCATAGGTGCGGGTGCTCCCGGAGGCGATCCAGTCGTACGGCGCGCCCCCGAACGTGATCAGCTGGATCAGCGGCAGCCTCGTCCTGGAGCGCAGCTCGCGCAGGTTCGCGGTCTCGAACGACTGGATGTACGCCTTGCGGACGTGGTAGCGGTTCAGCACGTCCAGCAGCGGCTCCTCCAGTGACAGGCCGATGGAGTCGAAGTACGTCGGGTGCTTGGTCTCGGGGTAGACGCCGACGCCGTGCTCCAGCGCGAGCTTCACGACCTCCTCGAACGTCGGGATCTCCGGCAGCCCGTCGAAGGCGGTGTTGTCCGGCCGCAGGTCCGGCACGCGCTCCTTGGCGCGCAGCGTCTTCAGCTCGGCCAGCGTGAAGTCCTCGGTGAACCAGCCGGTGACCGCCCGCCCGTCCACGGTCTTGGTGGCGCGCCGGTCGGCGAACTCCGGGTGCGCGGCCACGTCGGTCGTGCCGGAGATCTCGTTCTCGTGCCTGGCGACCAGCACGTGGTCCTTGGTGGAGACGAGGTCCGGCTCGATGTAGTCGGCGCCCATCGCGATGGCGGTCTCGTACGACAGGAGGGTGTGCTCGGGCCGGTGGGCGCTCGCGCCCCGGTGGCCGATCACGATGGGAGCGTGGCCGCGGCGCTCTGCCGTGGCGGGAGTCGTCTGGGTCAGCACGACGGCGACAGTACCGCCGGCGAGGACACCGGCCAGCACGCCCGCCATCCACCTGCGCATCGTCAGCATGGTCATGGGCGCAACGTAAACCACGCAGGTGGACCGCGAGTTACGCGTGAGCACACAGTGGAAGACGTACGGAAACGCCCCTTTTCAACCGCCCCTCGACGCATCCGTCACGTGGAAGATAGGTGACCATGACGGATCTCAACGGGCGCGTGGCCCTGCTGACCGGCGCGTCGGGCGGCATCGGGCAGGCCATCGGACGCCGGCTCATCGCCGCGGGGGTCAGGACGGCCTTCACGTACGGCACCCGCTCCGGGCACGCCGACGACCTCGTCGCGCAGGCGCGGGAGGCCGGCGTGGACGCGATCGCGCTGGCAGGCGACCTGGCCGACCCCCAGGTCCCCGCCGCCCTGCTCCGCGCCGCGACCGACGCGCTCGGCCCCGTCGAGCTGCTGATCTCCAACGCCGGCTACGCCATCCAGCAGGACTACACCGCGGTGGACGCGGTGACGTGGGAGCGCACGATCGCCGTCAACCTGCGCGCCCCGTTCCTGCTGGCGCAGCGGGCGCTGCCGGGGATGGCGCAGCGCGGGTTCGGGCGGGTGCTGTTCATGTCGTCGATCGCGGCCTTCACCGGCGGCATCGTCGGCCCGCACTACGCGGCCTCCAAGGCGGGCCTGCACGGCATGCTGCACTTCCTGGCCTCGCACGTCGCCGCGCACGGCGTGACGGTCAACGCGCTGGCGCCCGCGCTGATCCAGGACGCCGCCATGCTCCCCGCCACGGCGGACCCGCACCTCCTGCCCGTCGGCCGGTTCGGCCGCCCGGAGGAGGTCGCCGACCTGGCCCTGGCCGTCCTGCGCAACGGCTACCTCACCAGCCAGGTCCTCAGCCTCGACGGCGGCGCCTACCCCCGTTAGGTCCGGCCGCTCCCGCTGACCGGTCTGGGATCGGTCGAGCTGGTGGCCACGGTCGCGGTGGCCGTCTGCGCGACATGGCGACTTTGGTCGCTCCCAGGACCTGCCTTCGACGGATGCACACCAGGCAAGGCGTCTCTAGCGTCGTGACCATGACGCAGCAGCCGGGATCCAGGCGAGTGCACGAGATCGACGCGGTCCGCGGGCTCGCGCTGGCGGGCATTCTGGTGGCCAACATCGGGTTCTTCGCCGACCCGCGTTACGCCGTGAGCATCGGCACGATGCCCATCACGGACGGGCCGGTCGCCTGGTTGGTCAGCACGCTGGTACTGACGAAGTTCTACATCCTGTTCTCGTTCCTGTTCGGCTACTCCTTCACGCTCATGTCGCGTGACGGCGTGAGCGTGAAGGCCAGGATGGCGCGGCGGTGCCTGGGGCTGTTCGCGATCGGGGTGGCGCACGGGTTTCTGCTGTGGATCGGCGACATTCTCACCCTGTATGCCGCGCTGGGGCTGATCCTGCTGGCCATGCGCGGCACCTCACCGAGGAGGGCCTTTGCCGTCGGCTGCTGGATCATCGGGGTCATGTCGGTGCTCTGGCTGGTGCTGGCCGGACTCAGCCTGCTGGACCCGGCGGGCGGCACGGCGCCGATGGTGGACGCGGCGGCCGGGGCGCGGGCGGAGGAGCTGGTCAGGAGCGGACCGCTGGGCGTGCTGACGTTCCAGGCCCAAACGTATCCCTGGCTGGCCGCGATGGTGTGGATCGGGCAGGGGCCGATGGCGATGGCGCTGTTTCTGTTCGGCATGGCAGCGGGCAGGACGCGGGTGTTCGAGAATCCGGAGCGCTGGGCCCACCTCGTGCCGCGGATCCAGTGGGTCGGCTTCGGTGCCGGGCTGCCCGCCGCGGGCTTGTTCACATGGACGCAGGCCCAGGGGGACGCGCTCGAACTGGTCTCGCTGGCCGTGAACAACGTGACCTCGGTGCTGCTGACCGCCGCCTACGTGGTCACCTTCCTTCAGGTGATCAGGCGCGTGCCCGCCGTCGGCCGCGCGCTGGCTCCGGCGGGACGCGCGGCCGCCTCGAACTACATCGGGCAGTCGGTGCTGTGCTGCCTGGTGTTCACCGGCTACGGGCTGGCGCTGGCGGGCCGGCTGTCGCCGCTCGCTGTGCTGGGCGTCGCGGTGATGATCTACGCGGTGCTGCTCGCCCTCAGCGCGTGGTGGCTGCGCGGCCACCGGTACGGCCCGGTCGAGTATGTGCTGCGCTGGTTCACCCGATGGGCCAGGCCACGGGATGACGCGGCTCGTAGCGTCGATTTCGCGCTCCGTGACGGGGCCGGTGGCAGTCATGGGTGATCTTTGCCACCGTCGCCGCAAGATGTTGATCGCCGCGTTCACGTCGGCGTGCGCGGTGTGCGCGCACGCCGTGCATCGGAACTCGGCTTGAGTGAGGCGGTTCTCCTTCGCACAGTGCCCGCATCGGGCACAGGCGCGAGAGGTGTCGGCGGGGTTCACTGCGATCAGCTCTCGACCGGCGCTCTCAGCCTTGTGCGCGAGGACCGTCAGGAACACCCCCCAACCCGCGTCGAGAATCGAACGGTTGAGCCCGGATTTCGCGGACCCGCAGTTAGGCAGGTAGCCGCCGTCGCCGTCCGGCTTGGGCGTGGCGCGCCTGGTCATGCCCGCGACGTTCAGCGCCTCGTGCACGATCACGTCATACTCGCGAACCAGGCGCAGGGCGGTCTTGTGCGCGCCGTCCAGGCGCTGCCGTCGCACCGTGGCGTGCAGCGCGGCCACGCGGGCGACGGCCTTACGGCGACGCTTGCTGCCCCGCTTCTTGCGGGCCAGGTCTTGCTGCGCAGCGGCGAGACGGCCGGCGGTCGCTGCCAAGTGACGCGGGTTGGCCACGTGCTCGCCGTCGCTCGTGGTGACCAGCGACGCGACACCCATGTCGATCCCGGCGACCGCTCCGGTCGCGGGCAGGGGAACGGCGGGCACGTCGTCGCACGACAGGATCACGTACCAGCGGGAGCCCTCCCGCGTGACGCTGATCGTCTTCACCCGGCCCTTCACGGCCCGGTGCTGGTGGACGCGGATGTGGCGATGCCCTGCAGCCGGACGTAGGCGGCGGTGGGATGCTCAGGCTGGGAGTCCCACCGGCAGCCGTCGCCGTCCTTGGGCCACTCGACGGTGTCGAACCAGCCGCGGCCCTTGAACCGGGGGAAGCCCGGCGTGCGGCCTTCGCGGACGCGCTTGAAGAACGCCGCGAACGACTTGTCCAGGCGGCGGAGCGTGGCTTGCTGGGAGGAGAACGACCACCGGCCCTGACTGTCGGGGTCGTCGGCGCGGATGTGCTTCAGCTCGGCCGACTGGTCGCCGTAGCGGATCGTGACACCGGCCTTGGCGTAGGCGGTGCGGCGGTGCTCCAGCGCGGCGTTGTAGAGCTGCCGGTGATCCTCCAGGCACTGCATGAGCGTGGCGGCCTGCTTGCTGGTGGGGCGCAGCAGGAACGTGAACGACCTGCGCACTCCCACCTCCCACGTTCGGTAACGAGACGACCACGGTATCGGCCGGCACCGACAAACCCGGAAAGGACATCTGTGATGCGCAGACCTGGCAGGTCAGGGCACGCTCGGGCCTTGGCGGCCCTCCCGCTCCCGATTCCCCCGACGGCTGAAGCCGCCGGTCCCCTCGGGTGGTTCTGATGGCTTCCAGCATCCCGCTCCCTCGGCGCCGTGTCGGGTTCGTGGATGTCATCTTCCTGCGACTTCAGGAGCGCCACGAACCGGGACCCTGGCCCTCTTGGAGGCCGTGGATCATCGGGGCGCGGGCAGCTCGCCCGAGCCCCGGACGATCAGCCGGGTGGGCACCAGCGCCCTGCGCGCCTTCGACCTGTCGCCGTCCAGCCGCGACAGCACCAGCTCCGCGGCCTCCGCCCCCATCCGCGCCGGGTCCTGGGCCACCACCGTCAGCGGTGGGTCCAGGCACTCGGCCAGGGGCAGGTCGTCGAAACCCACCAGCGCCACGTCCTTGCGGCCGGCTCGTGACAGCGCCACCACCGCGCCCATCGACGCGAAGTTGTTGGCCGCGAAGAGCGCCGTCGGCGGGTCTGATAGCGCTAACAGACGCATGGTGGCACGGGCCGCGGCCTCCTGGTCGTGTCCCGTCTCCACCAGGGCGCGCTCGAACGGCAGGCCGGCCGCCTCGAGCGCGTCGCGGTAGCCCTGGAACCGCTCGCGGCGGGTGTAGAGGGCGGCGGGGACGTCGCCGACGAAGCCGATCCTGCGGTGGCCGTGGGCGATCAGGTGGGCGACCCCGGCCCTGGCGCCCTCGCGGTTGGCGCTGACCACGCTGTCGGCGGTCAGGCCGACGGCCGGGCGGTCGAGGAAGACGATCGGCAGGCCGGCCACGCGCTCGTTGCGCAGCTCACGGTGGTCGCTCGTGGCCGAGGGGACGACCATGAGCGCGCTGACCCGCCGGGCCAGGAACGTCGTGATCAGCGACTGCTCGAGCTCCGCCGTCTCGCTGGAGTTGCCCACGATGAGGGTGAGCCCGCGGGCGCGGACCGCGCTCTCGATGCCGCCCGCGACCGTGCCGAAGAACGGGTTGCCCATCTCGGGGATGACCAGGCCGATGGCCGCGTCCCGCGCGCCGACCCGCATGTTGCGGGCCATCAGGTTGGGCTGGTAGCCGAGCTTCCTGACGGCCGCCATGACGCGCTCGCGGGTCTCGACGGCGACCGGGCCGTCGTCGTTGAGCACCCGCGAGACCGTCTTCGCCGTGACGCCGACCTCACGCGCCACATCTGTCATCGTCGGACGCCGCATTGCGCCCATGTTAGTGACCGCCCATCAGGACAGTCCGATGGCCTCCGCCGCGCCCTGGTCCGCCACCACCGCCTTGCCCTCCGAGACCTGGAGGGCGCCGGTCATGATGGCCACGACCTCGGCCATGCTGTGGTCGCCCGGCTTGATCTGGGCGACCCGGCGGCCGAGGCGCTGGATGTGGATGCGGTCGGCGATCTCGAACACGTGCGGCATGTTGTGGCTGATCAGCACCACCGGGGTGCCCTGGTCGCGGACCCGCCTGATCATGTCGAGCACCTGGCCGGACTCCTTGACGCCGAGCGCGGCCGTGGGCTCGTCCATGACCACGACGTTCGTGGCCCACGCCACCGCCCTGGCCACGGCCACACCCTGGCGCTGGCCGCCGGAGAGCGACTCGACCGGCTGGGTGAGCGAGCGCAGCCCGATCTTGAGCGCGTCCATGTGCCTGGCCGACTCCTCACGCATGCGCTTCTTGTCGAGCAGGCGGAAGACGCTGCCGAGGATGCCGGGCTTGCGGAGCTCGCGGCCGAGGAACATGTTGGTCGCGATGTCGAGCGAGGCCGCGACCGCGAGGTCCTGGTAGACGGTCTCGATGCCGTGCTTGCGCGCGTCGATCGGCGACCGGAAGCGCACCGGCTCGCCGTCAAGCAGGATCTCGCCGGAGTCGGGCTGGAGCGCGCCGGTCAGCGCCTTGATGAGGCTGGTCTTGCCGGCGCCGTTGTCGCCGATGACGGCGAGCACCTCGCCGGGCATCAGGTCGAAGTCGGCGCCGTCGAGCGCCGTCACGTGGCCGTACTTCTTGACCAGGCCGCGGGCCTGGAGGACGGGGGTCGTCATCGGTTCCTCCTGCGCGAGAGCTGGTCCACGGCGACGGCGAGGATCACCAGGACGCCGGTGATGAGCGTCTGATAGATCGACGGTACGCCCATCAGCTGCAGGCCGTTGCGGAAGACCCCCACGATGAGGGCGCCGACCAGCGTGCCGATCACCAGGCCGCGCCCGCCGAACAGGCTCGTCCCGCCGAGCACGACCGCGGTGATGCTGTCCAGATTGTCGGTCTGGCCGGCCTGCGGGTCGCCCACCCCGGTACGCGAGACCAGCAGCAGGGCGGCGATGCCGTACACGAAGCCGGCCAGGGTGTAGACGCCGACGGTCAGGCGGGCCGTCCTGATGCCGGTCAGGCGGGCCACCTCGGGGCTGTTGCCGAGCGCGTACACGTGCTTGCCCCAGGCCGTGGAGCCCAGCAGGTACGCGAAGAGCAGGAAGAGCAGGATCGTCAGCAGCGAGCCGTAGGTGACGTTCGTCTGGCCGACCTGGAACGTCTGCCCCAGGAACGTCAGCAGCGGCGGCAGGTCGGTGACCGTCTGCTCGTTGGAGTAGATGTGGGTCAGGGCGAAGACTACGTTCAGCATGCCGAGCGTCACGATGAACGGCGGCAGCGAGATCCGCGTCACCAGCAACCCGTTGACCAGCCCGAACAGCGAGCAGATCGCGAGCCCGGCGACGAGCGCCAACACCGGCGGCAGGCCGCTGTCGACGGCCAGCTTGGTCATCACGATGCCGCCGAACGCCATGATGGCGCCGTTCGACAGGTCGATGCCCGCGGTGAGGATGATCAGGGTCTGCCCGATGGCCAGGGTGCCGACCACCATGACCTGCTGGATGATCAGGGAGAAGTTCGGGCCGGTGAGGAACTGGTCGGTCCTGAGCCCGAAGAACACGCAGGCCAGCAGGAGCGCGACCAGCGGGCCGGCGACGGGCGTGGTGATCAGGCGGCGCGGCAGCGTCGCTTCCATGACAGCCATGTCAGCCCCAGCAGTTCGCGAGGCCGAAGGTGGTGTCCTTGGCGTCGACGCCGGAGGCGGGCTTGTCGGTGATCAGGGTCACGCCGGTGTCGGTGTAGCCGGAGACCTTCTTGCCGGACTTGGCGAAGTCGGCCACCGCCTTGACGCCGTCCTCGGCCATCTTGAGCGGGTACTGCTGGCTCGTGGCGGCGATCTCGCCGGACTTCACGGCCTTCGTGCCGGTGCAGCCGCCGTCCACGGAGACGATCAGCACGTCCTTCTCGCGGCCCTTGGCCTTCAGCGCCGTGTACGCGCCCAGCGCGGCGGGCTCGTTGATCGTGTAGACGACGTTGATGTCGGGGGCCTTCTGCAGGCAGTTCTCCATGGCGGTCTGGCCCTTGGCCTGGTCGCCCCTGGTGTCCTGGGAGCAGACGACGGACGGGTCGCCCTCCTTGATCCCGAACCCCTTCAGGAAGCCGTCGTGCCTGAGCTGGCCGACCGTGACTCCGGGGGCGAGGTCCAGGGTGGCGATCTTGGCGGGCTTGCCGGCCATGGCGGCCTTGGCGTACTGGCCGATCAGCTCGCCCGCCTTGAGGTTGTCGGTGGCGAACAGGGCGTCCGTGGCGTCCTGGGGGTCCGTCGGGGTGTCGAGGGCGATGACGAGCACGCCGGCGTCACGGGCCTTCTTGATCGCGGGGACGATCGCCTTGGTGTCGCTGGGGGTGATGAGGATGCCCTTCACACCGGCGGCGACCATGTTCTCGATGGCCGTGATCTGGGAGGCGTTGTCGCCGTCGAACTTGCCCGCGGCGCTCATCAGCTCCATGCCGTTGGCCTGGGCGGACTTCTGGGCGCCTTCCTTCATCTTGACGAAGAACGGGTTGGTTTCGGTCTTGGTGATGAGCCCGACCTTGGGGGTGGAGGAGGAGTTCTGGCCGCTGCCTCCGTTGCCGCTGCCGCAGCCGGTGACGAGAAGGGCGGCGACCAGGAGTCCGGCCGAGAGCTTTGCATTCATGAGCGGTTCCTATCAGGGGGGACCCGATGTCATCGTTGACATATGTCAACGTTGACATCCGCTGTGCTGCGATGATGGACTCCGATCCGAGAAACGTCAATGCCCTCATGCCGTAACAAATCGGCAACGTGCCTGAAAGGCAGGCTCGATGATCGCTGTCCTGGGCGAGTGCGTCGCCGACGGCTTCACCACCCGCTCCCCCGGCGACCACCCCCTCACCCCCCGCCCCACCTCCTCGCCTCCCCCCGTCACCACCGAGCGCGGCGCGCGGCCGGACACCGGCAGTGGCGGTGCCGCGGCGGGGCTGGCGTTGCAGGTGCTGCCCGGGGGCGGGCCGGCGAACACGGCAGTGGCACTGGCACGGCTCGGCACCCCCACGCGCTTCCTCGGCCGCATCTCCGGCGACGTGTTCGGCGAGCTGTTCCGGCGGCACCTCACCTCGTCCGGCGTGGACCTCTCGGCAGCCGTCGAGGCCAGGGAGCCGAGCACGCTCGCCGTCGCCGCCCTGGATCCCGGCGGGCAGGCCGAGTACACCTTCTACGCCGACGGCACCGCCGACTGGCAGTGGAGTCCGTACGAGCTGGACCTGAAGCGGCTCGGCCCGGCCGCCTGCCTGCACACCGGCTCGCTCGCGCTGGTCAGGGAGCCGGGCCGGACGGCGGTGGAGGCGTTCGCGAGGGAGGCCGCCGAGCACGCCACCATCTCCGTCGACCCGAACGTCCGCCCCACCCTCGCCACTCTTGAGGACTACCCCGTGTCCCGCTGGTGCGAGTGGACCGACATCCTCAAGCTCAGCGACGACGACCTGGGCTTCCTGCTGCCGGGCGTGCCGATGGAACGCGCCTGCGACACCTGGCACGCCGCAGGCGCCCGCCTGATCGTCGTCACCAGGGGCGCGGCGGGCGCGCTCGTGTCCCTGGACGGGGAGAGAGCCGAGGTACGGGCGCCGAAGGTGACCGTCGTGGACACGGTCGGCGCGGGCGACTCCTTCACCGCCGGCCTCCTGCACAGCCTGTCCGCCAAGGGGTTCCTGGGCGGGCGCCTGGACGGTCTGGACCTGGCGACGGCGGCGGAGGCGGCGGAGTTCGCGGCCAGGGTGGCGGCCCTCACGTGCTCGGTCGCGGGAGCCAACCCGCCCTGGGCCGCCGCGCTCTGACTCTTCGGGTCTCCCGGGGCGCGGAGCGGCCCAAGATCGGCCAGACTTGGCCCATGCGCGCAGCAGTGGACGTGGCATGCACCGCGAGCCGAGCCTGACCTGTCGGGGCGCACTGGCCATCCTCGGCCACCACGACGCGGGGCGGACCCGCGGTGTGATCTATGAGACCGAACCGCTCACCATCGACGACGTTCCGTAGCCGTTCCAGACGAAACGGGCGGTCGTCACCGCGTCGTCCCCGTCGCCCGTGATGAGCTGGTGGATCGCGATCCCGTCCAGCTCCCGGTACTCGCACCATTCGTGGTCGGACGTGAGCACGAGATCCAGCCCCAGGTCCACCAGCAGGTCGAACACCTGCCCGCGGTTCGCCTTGTCCACCCCCACGAACACCTCGTCCAGCAGGATGAACCGCGGGCACCCGGGATCGGTCTGGTAGTGCGCGGCCACGGCGGCGAACAGCGGCAGGTGCAGCGCGATCGCCTTCTCGCCGCCGGACAGCGCCCCGTGCAGCTTCCTGGTGAGCTCCTGCCAGCCCTGCCCGTCGCCGCGGTCCAGCTTGACCACGAAGCGGTGCCAGGCCGTGTAGTCGAGCACCTTCATGAGCTGGTCCTCCCAGCCGGCCGACCAGTTGCCGGCGCGGGCCTCCTCCACGCGCTCCCTGAAGAAGGCGTAGAGCGCCTCCTTGTCGGACTCGCTCAGCCCCGCCGGGTCGCGCAGCAGCAGGTCGCGGGCCGCCCGCGTGCCGGGCGGCTGGGTGGGATCGACCTGCCAGACCAGCCGGACGGCCACCCGGGAGGCGGTGCGGACGCGTTCCAGGCGCTGGTTCATGCTCTCCACCAGAGCCGACGCCTGCCTGATCCGGTCGGCGAGATGCCGCCGCGTGTCACCCGCCAGCGTCCGGTCGAACAGGTCCCGCTCGGCCACCGTGATGTGCGAGCGCCGCTCGTCGCGCTCCTCGCGCAGCGTCTCGCTGAGCGCCGCCGCCCCGGCCCGGACTCCGCCGACGGTGGCGGTCAGCACCTGAACGTCCTCGTCGGCCGCCAGCTCCAGCTCCGCCCGGCCGGCGAGGATCTCCCTGGCGTGGTGGAAGGCGTCCTGCAGCCGCGCCTCGGCCTCCTTGACGTGCCGCTGCTCGTACGGCACCGCCGCGAGCTGCTCGGCCACGGCCACGGCCGCCTCCAGCACCGCCCGCACCCCGGTGTCACGCACCGGCCCCGCCGACTCCAGCACGGCCCGCACCTCCGTGTCGCGCACCGCCCCGGCCGTCACCCGCGCGTCCGCCGGCAGGTGCCCGGCCATCAGGCGGCGGAACCGTTCCGACGCCTCCGCCCGCGCGCGGCCCGCCTCGGCGTGCCTCCCCTCGGCCGTGCCGAGCTCGCCTCTGAGCCGGCCGAGCCGGGTGTTGAGCCGGGTCAGGTCGCCGGTGATCGAGCGGATGACGCGGCGGCAGGCCTGGTACGCGAGCTGCGTCTCCTGGAGCAGGTCCAGCACCCGCCCCGGCTCGGCATCGACCGCGGACTCGACGGCCGCGAGCTTCTCCGCCAGCACCACGGCGGCGGCCGCGGCCGTCTCGGCGCGCTCGACGGCCCTGACGGCGACCTCCTGGTAGTCGGCCGCGCTCTCGGCGGCGTGCCGGGCGCGTTCCCTCGCGGCGCGGGCGTCGGCCCGCCGGTCGTGCCAGGCGGCGCCGGCCGCCTCGGCGGCACGCAGGGCCTCTTCCAGGTGGTCGAGCGCGGGTGCCGCGGTGGGCAGGGCGTGGCCCGCCGCCAGTTCGGTGAGCCGCCGCAGCGACCGGCCGGCCTCCTTCTCGCACTCGCGCAGGCGCTGCTCGTACGCCCTGAGCTGGTCCTCCAGCAGCGCGACCTTCTTCAGCGCGCCGTCGAGAGCCTCGACCGCCTGGACGTACGGCTGCCTGTCGGGCCTGCGCCGCAACTCGGCGGAGAGCGTGTCGCGGTCGGCGTCGACCACGGCGAGCAGGTGGTCGCACTCGGCGATCGTGCCCGCGAGCTCGCCGAGCCGGTCGTCCAGCTCCGCGATGCGGCGGCGCCTGGCGCGCTCGCGGGCGGCGGCACCGATGTAGGAGGGCTCGGGCTTGACCCAGCGGCCTGCCGCCGGGCCGAGCCGCCAGGTGCCGTCGGCGCCGACCACCGCGGGATGGTCGACGCCGATCGCGCTGGGCGCGAACGCGATGCCCGCCAGCACCGTGTCGGCCCGCACCGGCGAGTCCGCCTCGGTGAGCAGCACGTGGGCCAGGCTGTAGCCGGGCGCGGGCCTGGCCAGCGACGCCACGGCGAAGGCGTCGTGCTCGCCCTGGTCGAACCCCCCGTCCGGGCGCAGCCACAGGTCCAGCAGCCCCGCCGCTTCCAGCGCCGCCTCCACGCCCGCCTGCGCGACCGGGTCGAGGCCCGACCTGAACGCCACGGCCCGCCACAGCGGGGCGCCGGGGCGGCCGTCCCTGGCGGCGGTGTCCCGGGCGTGCGAGGTCGGCGGCTCGATGACGGCCTGGTCGTTGAGCCGTTCGCGTTCGCGGGTCAGCTCGGCGCGCTCGGCCAGCAGCTTGTCCCGCAGGCCCGTCAGGTGCTGCTCGCGGGCGGCCAGCCTGACCGCCGCCGCCGTACGCGCGGCGGCGACCAGTTCGTCGGCCTGCTCCCCTTGTTCGGCCGCGCCCGCCGTCTCTTCCGGGTCGAGCTTGAGCTGGGTGCAGCCCTCCGCCCAGTCGGCGAGGGCGGCGGCCAGGTCGCGGGCTCGCTCGTCGCGCAGGCGTTCCGCCTGGTCGTGTGCCGTGCGGGCGGCGGCCAGGGCGTCCCGGGCGCGGTCGCGGTCCTGCTCGGCGGTGGTGCGGCCGTTGATCGCCTCCTGGTGCTCGACGGCTCCGGCGCGTACCTCGCGGATCTGGGCGATCCGGCTGGTGACGGCGGCCCGCGACAACTCCCGCGCCCGGTGCACGGCGTCCTCGCCGTCGAAAGCGCGCCCGCCCTCGGGGACGCGCCCCTTGCCCGAGGTAGGCCCGCCTCCGAACGCCCGCCCGCCATCAGACGCACGGCCGCCGTCGGACGCGGCGCCACCGACAGATGCAGGGCCGCCCGCCAACCCACGACCGCCGTCGGGCGCAGCGCCATTGTCAGGTGCAGGGCCGCCCGCCAACCCACGGCCACCCTCGGGCGCGAGGCCGCCCTGGGACGCCTGTGCGGTGTCGGCATCGAAGGCGCGTCCGCCCATCAGCGTGGTGCCGCCGTCGAGGTCGCCGGCCTCCCAGGTGGATGCCGCTCGCTCGGCCTCCTCGTGCGCGGCGAGGAGGCCGGCGCGTTCGGCGGCGTGGCGGGCCTCCGTCCTGGCGCGGTCGGCGAGCGCGGCGGCGGAGCGGGCCGTGGCGGCGGCCGCGGCGGCCAGCTCCTGCTTGGCGGCGGCGGTCCGGGCGGCCGCGCCCGCCTGGTCGCGGAGGCGGGCGGCCGTCTCGTGCGCGTCCTGCGCCTCCGTGCGGAGCCGGTGCAGCTCGGAGCCAGCCCGGTACGCCTCGCTCTCCTTGAGCCCGTCGATCTGCGCGGCCAGCGCCAGCTCCTGCGCCTCCTCCTCGCCGAGCCGCGCGGTCGTGGCGGCCAGCTCGTCCTCGGCCTCCTTGAGCGCAGCCCGCTTGGCCTCGGTCTCGGCGGCCAGCGCGTCCAGGGCATGTCCCGCGGACATCGCCTCAGCGGCGGCGGCCCGCAGCACCCGCTGGGCGTAGTCGCGCTGCCGGGCGGCCAGCCGCTCGGCCTCCTCCACGTCGCGGTCGAGCAGCCGCAGCTCCTCGCGCTGCCGGTCGAGCCGTTCGAACCCGTCGGCGATCTCGTGGATCTCCCCCTCGCCGAGCGGCGGCAGGGCGCTCGACAGCAGGTCGGACAGCAGGCCGGGGTCGAGGCGTTCGGAGAGCTTGGGGGTGCGCAGCTGGCGCAGCGCGGTCAGGAGCGAGTCGTAGCGCTCCTCGTTGAGTCCCGGGTAGAGCGTCCGGCGCACGACGGCGCGGTAGGCGTCGGCGGAGTCGTGGACCTGGCCCGACGTGCCGAGCTCCTCGATGAGCTGGGCCTTGGTCAGAGGCTGGCCGCCCTCGCCGGTGAGGCGGATGCCGTCGGGGGCGTCGACGCGGGCCTCGGTCGTGAAGTAGACGGCGCTGACGTTCCTGGTGTGGATGGTGGCCTGCAGCCGGGCGCCGCAGGTGAACCAGCGGCCGTCGGCGTGCCGGAACTCCAGCCACACGTAGCCGACGCGGGTGCTGCCGCCGGCGCCGTCGCCCATCAGGTTCCAGTGCATGGTGCGCTCGGTGCCGCCGAACGTGGACAGCCGGCTCGGCTTGAGGCTGGCGTCCAGCACGTACGGGAAGAGCAGCTCGAGCACCTTGGACTTGCCGCTGCCGTTGGGCCCGCGCAGCAGCAGCCTGCCCCGGTGGAACTCGAACACCTCGTCGTAGTAGCGCCACACGTTGAGCACTCCCGCGCGTACGGGGACCCAGCGGGCGTCCATCCCGCGCGCGGCGCGGGCGGCGGCGGTGAGCTCGGTGACTGTCATGAATCCTCCTGAACGGCCGGGTCGACCCGGTAGCGGGCCGCGGCGGGCAGGGCGGCGACCCGGTCACCCGTACGGCGGGCCAGCCCGAACATCGTGAGCACCTCCAGCGCGTCGGCGGCCAGCCGCGGCCCGCCCTCGTCGGACTGGTACGCCCTGGCCCACAGCGGGAAGCGGCGCAGCAGCTGCGTGGCCTCGGCGTCGAGCCGGGCGGCGGTGACGGGGCCGGAGGAGGCGAGCAGGTCGAGCATGAGCAGGGCGGCCACCTTGGCGGGGCTGCCGTCGTCGGGGAACCTGGTGTCCGTGGCGGTGGCGTCGGTGTCGGTGTCGACGAGCAGGAAGCCCTCGGCGCGCTCCTCCAGCACGAAACCGGCCTCCTCCGCGGCGCGCCTGATGAGCCGGCGGCCGGGGAGCGAGGCCGCGTAGGCCCACTGGTCGGGGGCCATTTCGTCGCGGTAGACGACGGGCTCGTCGAGCAGGCGGCGGATGAGCGAGTGCCTGACCCACAGGTTGCGCTGGGTCTCGGTCGGCTCGTCGCCGCCGTACCGTGCCTCGGTGGTGAGCTCGTCCCATGAGCCGGACGCGATCCGCGAAGGGGGCACCGGGGCCGCGAGCAGCCTGATCACGCGGGTGGTGTCGACGCGGTAGAGCACCTTGGCCTCTTCGTCGTCGAGGTAGGCGTCGGTGGCGCCGTCCATGGCGATGATCGCGCCGTGGTGTTCGAGCAGTGTGAGCGCGTCCACGAACGCGGCCCGTTCCTCGCCCCTGACCGGGTCGAACGCGGGCACCTCCGCCTCCACCGCGGCCGCGTGGACGACGCGCCGGGCCAGCATGCCGATCGTGGTGACCGGCGAGGTGAGCAGCTCGGCCGCGCACAGGCAGAGCAGCGTGTAGCGGCGGCGGTCGAACGGGGCCCTGGTGGCGCGGCGGCGGCGGGCGGGCCGGGTGGCGCTCGGCTCCGTGCTCACCTTGATCAGGCGGGCGTACCCCTGGCGCGGCTCCACGACCAGCCGCCAGCCGCAGAAGTAGTCGAACCACTGGATCAGCGGCTGCCGCCGCTTCCTGATCAGGTCGAAGGCAGTGGGGTCGTCGTGCTGGGAGACTAGGGGGCGGCGGAGCAGAGTCCTGATCGCCCGCGCGATCTCCTCCTTCTCGGCGCTGACGAGCTGGTTGGCCAGGCTGCTCATGCGCCCGCCAGCAAGGCCCGGCTGTGCGGCGCGTCGATCGAGCGCACGTCGATCAGGTAGTCGGGCCCCCGGAACCAGCCCGCCGGGGTACGCAGCACCGCCACCGCGCCGTCATCGGGCCCGTCGTCGGGCGCCCGCAGCACGATCTCCACCCGCCCGTCGGAGGTCACGGCCCGCCGGAACCCGGTCGAGTCGGGCCGTTCGGCCAGGGCCCTCCCGAGCAGATCGAGCAGCCGGCCGAACGTGTCGTGGTCGAGCTCCCCCATCTGCGACAGCCGCATGGCCCCGGTGGTGGCCAGCGCCGACCAGGCGGCCTCCAGCTCCGCCCGCTCCTTCTCGGCCCGCGCCCTGCGCTCGGCTCGCAGGCGGTCGACGTCGCGCACTCGCCCCGTACGCCCCATCCGCTCGTTGCGCCCGCGCGAGCGCAGCAGCGCCGACACCTCCACGGGTTCGGCCTCCGACCACGGCACCCCGGCCGGGATCAGCTCGGCGTCCGCGTGACCCAGGTGCGCGTGCCGGGCGGAGCCCAGCCCGAAGGCCGCGTCCCACAGCCGATGCGCGTCGTCCTCGCTCGGCGCGCCCGCGAACCAGCGGGCCAGCGTACGGAAGTCGGCCGCGGCGCTGGAGGAGCGGCGGCGGGAGTCGGTGAGCCGGTCGAGCACCTCCAGCAGCGAGACGATCGCCCGCCGCGCCACGTCGTGGAGCAGCCGCACCCGCGCGACCTCGCCGTCGCCGGGCGCGAACCACAGCCGCAGCGCCTCCCACCCGGCCGCCCTGGCCGCCAGCCACGCCGCGGCCCGGTCCGTCCCGGGCCCCTCCGGCAGATCGGCCCCGTTGAGCGCCCGCGCGTGCAGCACGTCGACGCCGTGCCCGGCCACCGCGCGCAGGGCGGCGGCGACGGTGTCGCCGCGCTGCTCCAGAGTGCTGGCGAACTCCTGCAGGTAGGCCACCGTGGCGCCCTTGACCTCGTGGTACGCGCTCAGCTCCGTCGCCTCGACGCGCAGCAGCCGCTGCAGCTCGCCGTTGAACCGCCTGATGTCGTCACGCAGCCCGTCGAAGTGGCACTCCAGCTCCTGCAGCGCGGCGAAGATGCGCCGGTCGCACCGGGGATCGGGGTCGCGTAGCAGCCGTTCCAGCTCTCCCAGCCGCTCGGCGATCGCGTCGAGCACGCCGCTCTGCAGCGCTCCGGCCGAGTTCAGCACCGCCATCGCGTGGCGTGCCCCGGCGAGGGCCGCCTCGCCCCGCCTGGTCAGCGCGTACTGCAGGTTCTTGCGCTCGTACTCCTCGGCGGTGGCGAAACTCCCGGCGTGGTTGAAGACGACGTCGAGCAGCCCCCACCCCGCGAGCTGCCTGAGTGCCCCGGCCAGCTCCTGATCGCCGACCGGCGCGGCCGCCCATCCGGCCGCCCGCAGCCCGTCCCGCACCTCCTCCACCGTGAGCGCCGTCTCCAGCCGCTCGGCGGCCTCGCCGAAAGCGTGGAGGACCGCCATGTGCAGGTCGGCCCGCTCGGTGGTGGCGAACCGGAACATCTCCGGCGGCACCCGTGGCTGCTCAGCCATCGCCCCACTCCCCTCCCCGCGCGTTTCCCACGCGCGCAACCGTAGCGGGAAGCCCCCGCGCGACGGCCGCGGTTTGCGAGCAGATCACACGGGTACGGCGGTCGCATTGGTAAGGAGGACCGGGATGGCGGAGTTCGAGGCGACGCGGAGCATGCCCGCGACCAGCACGATCGTGTACGGTGTCGCGTCCGATGTGGACATCATGGACAGATGGCTCCCGCAGGGCCTGTCGGTCGCGGAGGCCGGCCCCGGCAAGCTGGAGGCCGACGGCGACCTGGTGCCCGGGCCGGCACCGCACGAGGGGCTCTTCCGTGCCTCGGAGGAGCAGTTGCGCGTGGAGTGGGGCGGCCGCGACCACCCCGGCTACGCCGGCTGGCTCCAGGTGTCCGACGCGGCCGCCGGCGCCAGCGAGGTGACCGTGCACATCTCCCTGCTCGACGAGCCCGACTCGGGGGCCCACGCCGACGAGGTGCGCGAGCTGCTCGACCGCTCCCTCGACCGGCTGGCCGACGAGGTGTCCAGGCGGCTTTCCGGCTGACCCGGGCTTTGCCGGGTCCCGACCGGCTCTTGAATGTCCGGCGGGTCAGTCGTCGAGCGCCAGGGTGAGGCGGCGGGACAGGCCGGTGTTCCTGCGGTGGCCCAGCCGGTGGACCGCCATCTCCAGCGCCTCCCGCTGGCCCACCAGCACCACCCACGCCTTGGCCCGGGTCACCAGCGTGTAAAGGAGCTTGCGGCGCAGCATGATCCCGCCCGACTCGGCGACGATCGGCGCCACCACGAACGGGTATTCGCTGCCCTGCGACCGGTGCACGCTGATCGCGTAGGCGTGGGTCAGGTCGTCGAGCTCGTCGAAGCCGTAGCGCACGCGCTCGCCGTCGTCCGTCAGGATCTCGATCGTGCGCTCTTCCTGGACGACGGCCGTGACCGTCGCGGTCTCTCCGTTGAAGACGCCTTTGTCGTAGTTGTTGCGGATCGGCATGACGCGGTCGCCGACCCGGAAGACCGTCGAGCCCGACCAGTGCTCCGGCTTGCCGTCGGCCGCCGGGTTGAGCTGGTCCTGGATCAGGCGGCCGAGGGCCGTGGCGCCCGTCTCGCCCTTGCGCATCGGGCACAGCACCTGCACCTGGTCGGGGTCGACGTTCTGCTTGCGCGGGATCGCCACCATCGCCAGGTGGGCCACGCGCCGCGCGACCTGCGCGGGATCGTCGAGCTCCTCGAACCAGAAGCCGCCGCCGGCCGTGCGGACCGGCAGTCGTCCGGCGCGGATGCGGTGGGCGGCGTCGATGATGCCGCTGCCGCCCGCCTGCCGGAAGACGTGGGTGAGCCGCACCCGCGGGATCGCCTCGGCCCGCAGCAGGTCGGCGAGCACGTCGCCGGGCCCGATGCTCGGCAGCTGGTCGCTGTCGCCGATGAGCAGCAGGTGGCTCCCGGACGGCACGGCCGCGGCCAGCCGGGTGGCCAGGTGCAGGTCGAGCATGGAGGCCTCGTCGACCACGATCAGGTCGGCCTGCGACGGCCGCTCGTCGAAGAGCGTCTCGGGGTCGGGATCGGGCTGCTGGGCGAGCATCCGGTGGATGGTCATCGCGGGCAGGCCGGTCAGCTCGGACAGGCGCTTGGCCGCCTTGCCCGTGGGCGCCGTGAGCGTGACCGTGCCGCCCGCGGCCCTGACCGTGGTCGCGATGGCCTTGACCGTGTGGCTCTTGCCGCACCCGGGGCCGCCGGTGATGACGGAGACGGTGCTGGTCAGCGCCATGTTGACGGCGGCGCGCTGGTCGTCGTGGAGCTCGGGGTCGTCGCGGAAGGAGCGCAGCGGCAGGGTGGAGCGGGCCCGCATGAGCCGGGTGATCTGCTCGGTCAGCGCCACCTCACGGCTGTGCACGTGCTTGGCGTACGCCACCGGCGTGCCCCGCTCGTCGGGGCCGGCCTCCACGACCACCCTCCGGTCGGCGATCAGCGCGTCGATCACGGGGCTCACCAGGGTCTGGTCCTGCTCGATCAGCTCCGCCGTCTCTCTCACGAGCGCGGCCACCGGCAGGTAGCAGTGGCCGTCGCGGCTGCCGGCCGCCTCCAGCCGGTCGAGCAGCGCCGCCTTGATCCGCTGCGGGCTTCGCTCGGGCACCCCCGACTGCAGCGCGATCTTGTCGGCGATGCGGAAGGCGATGCCGCGCACCCGCCCGATCAGCCGGTAGGGGTCGGTGGCCAGGACCTCGTCGGCGTCCTGGCCGAACACCTGGTAGATCTTGGCCGCCAGCAACGGGCTGACCCCGAGCCCCTGGAGCGTCACCATCAGCGCGGCGATCGCCTTCTGCTCCTGCCACGCCTGGACGATCTGGCCCTGCCGCTGCGGCCCGATGTTGACGACCTCGGTGAGCCGCTCGGGCTCGCTGTCGATCACCTTGAGCGTGGCCTCGCCGAAGTGGTCGACGATCGCGTACGCCAGCCGCGGCCCGATTCCCCTGATCAGCCCCGACCCCAGGTAGATCCGGATGGCCCGCACCGACGAGGGCGAGACCCGCTCGCATCCGCTCACCGAGAACCGGCGGCCGTGCCGCGGATGCCTGCCCCACTCGCCGAACAGCCGCAGCGTCTCGCCCGGCTGCACCCCCGCCAGCGCCCGCCCGGTGGCCACGAAGTCGGGCTCGCCGTCGGCGCTCATGCGCGCGACGGTGTATTCGTCCTCCCGGACGTAGACGAGCTGCTCGACCGACGCCTCCACACGAGAGATCCAACCACCCGCCACCGACAAACGGTCACCTGGCAGTCGGGTATGTGCGGTTCCCGCTACATGCGATGGGCCGCTGGACGCGCCCCACCGTAGGTGCGGTTCCCGCTACATGCGATGGGCCGCTGGACGCGCCCCACCGTAGGCCTCCGGCTCGGCGTCGTGCCACGGCTCGCCGTGCAGGGGATGCAGCGCCTTGGTCGCGTCCAGCCAGATGAACGCGTCGTAGCGGCGCCCCATGACCGTGGGCACGTAGTTGCCCCAGCGCTCCCGCTCCGGGTGGTACACGACGCCGATCGCCCGGTGCCCCATCGGCTCGTCGTAGAAGGCCGCCCTGGAGCCCGCCCCGGAGCCCTCGGGCGGGACCACGAACAGGGCCTCCGGCCCGGCGACGGCCTCGTGCAGCAGCGCCTCCAGGGACGCGGGCCGCGCGGGCGGCACCCGCATGACGTGGTGCTGGGCGCCCCACCGGTCGGCGGCCACCACGGACCCGTGATGGCTGCCGAACCCCACCAGCACGGCCTCCCCGCCGTGCCGCTCCCGGGCGAGCTGCCCGAGGTTGGTCATGCCCGCGGCGGCCATGTCGGTGGCGCGGGCGTCGCCGATGTGCGTGTTGTGCGCCCACACCACGCCCTTGGTGCCGTGGAAATCCGTGAGCCGGTCCATGGTGTCGGCCATGTGGACGTCCCTGATGTTCCAGGACTCGGGGCCGCCTCCCACCATGGCCCGGTAGTAGCGCTCGGCCCCGGCCACGGTCTCGGCGTTCTGCCGGGCGCTGAAGCCCCGCTCGTCCTCGGGAGCCGCGCGGATCACGGACTTGAGCAGGCTCACCACCTCGTCCTCGCAGGTCTCCGGGATCAGGCGGGTGGCCAGGCCGTACTGCTGCGGGTCGTGGCCGTAGGCCTCGAAGCAGTAGAGCGCGCCCATGACCGAGTCCATCTCGTCCGGCAGGTGGGCGGCGGCGTAGCGGCGCACGGAGCGCAGCGACTCCCACAGGCTGTAGACGTCCAGGCCGTGGAAGCCGCAGCGCTGGTCCGGCGGGAAGCCGGCGTTCCAGCGCCGCAGCCACCGGCAGAACTCCACGACCTCGTGGTTGGCCCACATGAACGTGGGCCAGCGCTGGAAGGCGTAGAGCGCCTCGAAGGGATCGGTGTCGCCGGTCACGGCCCGATGCACCCGTTCGCAGTCGGGCCAGTCGCCCTCGACCCCGACGAAACCGAATCCCTTCTCGGCGATCAGGCGGCGGGTCAGCTCGGCCCGCCAGGCGTAGAAGTCGTGCGTGCCGTGGCTGGCCTCGCCGATCAGCACGAATCTGGCCTCGCCCACGCGCTCCAGCAGCGGGTCGAGGTCCCCCGGGCCGGTCAGCGGCAGGGCCGACCGGCGTACCTCGTCGAGAACCGTCATTCGTCCTCCTCCGCGAGCATCCGCAGGCATTCGCGGGCCAGCTGCAGCTCCTCCCGGACCTGGACCACCATGACGGGGACGGCCGCGCCGTACGCGCTGACCGGGCCGTCGTCGTGGCGGTTGCCCATGACGGGAGGCTCGATGCCGAGCAGGCCCAGCCGGCCGCAGACGGCCTCGCGTACTTCTGGCTGGTCCCAGCCGATCTCCCCCGTGAAGACCAGCGCGTCGATCCGCCCCAGCGAGGTGGCCGCGGCGGCGATCTCCCTGCTCACCCGGTGGCTGAACACGCCGAGGGCCAGCTCCGCCGCCGCGTTGCCCTCCCGCGCGGCCGCCACCAGCTCGCGCGTGTCCCCGGACAGGTTCCCCGAGAGCCCGAGCAGGCCGGAGTGCCGCTCCAGCCCCTCCCCCAGCTCCTCCAGCGTCAGATGGCCGCAGGACAGCAGCCACAGCAGCATCCCGGGGTCCACGCTGCCCGAGCGCTTGCTCATGGGCAGCCCGTCCAGCGGCGTGAAGCCCATGGACGTGTCCAGGCTGCGCCCGCCCGACACCGCGCTCACCGAGCACCCGCCGCCCAGGTGCGCCAGCACCAGGTCCAGCTCGGTCAGCGGCTTGCCGAGCAGTTCGGCCGTCCGGTCGGCCGCCCACGCGTACGACAGCCCGTGGAAGCCGTAGCGGCGCAGGCCGAACCGCTCCCGCCACGACAGCGGCAGGGCGTAGAGCGCGGCCTCCTCCGGCAGCCCCGCGTGGAAAGCGGTGTCCGGGCAGAGCACGTGCGGCACCGCGGGCAGCTCCTCGCGGGCCGCCTCCAGCAGGGCCAGCGCCGGCGGCAGGTGCAGCGGCGCGAGGCTCGTCAGGCCGCGCAGCGCCGCGGCTGTCTCGTCGTCGGCCACCACCGGAGCGCGTACGAGGTCGCCGCCGTGCACCAGGCGGTGCGCCACGGCACGGATGTCGCGGCCGAAGTGCCCGCCGAGGAACGCCGCCAGCTCCTCCCTGGCAGAGCCCGGGTCGATGGCGCGCTCGGCGTGCGCGCTGTCCAGCACGCAGCCGCCCTCCACGAGATCCAGTCGGAGGCTGGACGAGCCGGCGTTGACGGTGAGCACCGCCGCCGACTCGGTCACTTGCTCGTCGATCGCCCGGCTCATGCCCGCTCGGCTACCCGCCGACACCGCCACAAAACGGGACGGAATTCTGGGGCTCCCGCTTTACCGCCCTCCGGGGTTGTCTCGTCTGGACCTCGGGTAGGCGTGCGCCATGGACATCACCCTGATGGTGAACGGCGTGTCCCGCGCCGTGACAGTGGACCCCCGGATGTCGCTGCTCGACCTGCTGCGCGAACGGCTGGCGCTGATCGGCGCGAAGAAGGGCTGCGACCACGGCCAGTGCGGGGCCTGCACGGTACTGATCGACGGGCGGCGGGCCAACTCCTGCCTGGCGCTGGCCGTCGCGATGGACGGCCGTGAGATCACCACCGTCGAGGGGCTGGGCCACGAGGACGAGCTGCATCCCCTGCAGACGGCGTTCATGGAGCACGACGCGTTCCAGTGCGGCTACTGCACGCCCGGCCAGCTCTGCTCGGCGGCCGGGATGCTGGGCGAGCCGGGCCCGAGCGCGATCACCGGCGACATGGCCGCCGACCCCGACCTGACCCCGGAGGAGATCCGGGAACGGATGAGCGGCAACCTGTGCCGGTGCGGCGCGTACGTCAACATCGTCAGCGCGATCGCCGAGGTCGCGCCGTGAAGACCTTCGACTACGCCCGCGCGGAGAGCCCTTCGGACGCGGTGCGCAGGTGCGGGCCCGGCGCCATGTACCTGGGCGGCGGCACCAACCTGGTGGACCTCATGCGGCTGGGCGTGGCACGGCCCGACCACCTGGTGGACGTCAGCCGGCTGCCGCTCGACGCGATCGAGGAGGCCGGCGACCGGCTCCGCGTCGGCGCCGCCGTACGCAACAGCGATCTGGCGGCCGATCCCCTGGTGCGCTCCCGCTACCCGATGCTGGCGCGGGCGGTGCTGAGCGGCGCGTCCGGCCAGGTGCGCAACATGGCGACGGTCGCCGGCAACCTGCTGCAACGCACCCGCTGCCCGTACTTCCAGGACGTGAGCAGGCCGTGCAACAAGCGCGAGCCCGGCTCCGGCTGCCCGGCCATCGAGGGCGACCACACGAACCTGGCCATCCTCGGCACCTCGCACGCCTGCGTGGCCACCCACCCGTCCGACATGGCGGTGGCGCTGGCAGCGCTAGGAGCCGAGGTGCACGTCACCGGTCCGGGTGGTGACCGGATCGTGCCGATCCCCGGGCTGCACCGGCTGCCGGGCGACGCGCCCGAGCGGGACACCGTGCTGGAGCCGGGCGATCTGATCACCGCCGTGGAGCTGCCCGCGCCGCCGCCGGGCGCCTCGCTCTACCGCAAGGTACGCGAGCGGGCCTCGTTCGCGTTCGCGCTCGTGTCCATCGCGGCCGTGCTCGACGTCCGCGACGGCGTGGTCGCCGGCTGCCGCATCGCGCTCGGCGGCGTCGCGCACGCGCCCTGGCGGGCCGAGCGGGCCGAGCAGGTGCTGATCGGCGGCCCGGCGACGGGCGAGGCGTTCCTCACCGCCGCCGAGGCGGAGCTGGAGCAGGCCCGGCCCCTGCCGCGCAACGCCTTCAAGCTGCCGCTGGCCCGCAATCTGATCGTCCGCACGCTCGAGGAGCTGGCATCGTGAACCGCGTCGAGGGCCGCGTCAAGGTCACCGGGCTGGCCACGTACGCGGCCGAATACCCGGCCGAGGGCGTCACCTACGCCTACCCCGTGCAGTCGCGGATCGCCAAGGGCCGCATCAAGCGGATCGACGGCGGCGAGGCGCTCGCCATGCCCGGCGTGCTGGCCGTGCTCTCCAGCGAGGACCCGCCCCGGCTCGGCGAGGAGGCCCAGGGCGACCTGGCGCTCTTCCAGAGCCGCGACGTCGCCTACCGCGGCCAGATCGTGGCGGCCGCGGTGGCCGACACGTACGAGAACGCCCGCGCCGCCGCGGACGCGATCGTCGTCGAGTACGAGCAGGACCTCCACGACGTGACCCTGCGCGCCGACCACCCCAACCTCTACCAGCCGGAGACCGTCAACCCCGGCTACCCGTGCGACACCGTGAAGGGCGACGTCGAGGCCGGGCTGGACGCGGCCGAGACCGGCATCGACGTCACCTACACGACGCCCGTCCAGCACAACAACCCGATGGAGCCGCACGCCGCCCTGGCGCTGTGGGACACCGAGGACCGGCTGCTGGTCTACGACACCGCGCAGGGCGCCTCCGCGAGCCGCGATCTCATCGCGAAGACGCTGGGCCTGCCCAGGGAGGAGGTCCGGGTGGTGTCCCGGCACGTCGGCGGCGGGTTCGGCTCGAAGGGCACGACCAGGCCGCAGGCCGTGCTGGCCGCCCTGGCCGCCAGGGCCGTCGGCCGCCCGGTCAAGGCCGTGCTGACCAGGCAGCAGATGTTCGACGTGACCGGTTACCGGACGCCGACGATCCAGCGGCTGCGGCTCGGCGCCGACGCGGAGGGCCGGCTGACGGCGCTGGAGCACGTGGCGTACGAGCAGAGCTCGACGCTGGTGGAGTTCGCCGAGCAGACCGCGACCCCGAGCCGCGTCATGTACGCCACGCCCGCGCTGCGCACCGCGCACCGGCTCGTCCGGCTGGATGTCGCCACCCCGTCGTGGATGCGCGCCCCGGGCGAGTGCCCCGGCATGTACGCGCTGGAGTCCGCCATGGACGAGCTGGCCTACGCCGCCGGCATCGACCCGATCGAGCTGCGCGTCATCAACGATCCGGAGGTGGAGCCGGAGAGCGGCCTGCCGTTCAGCTCCCGCAACCTGGTGGCCTGCCTGCGTGAGGGAGCCCGCCGCTTCCACTGGGACCGGCGCGACCCCGAGCCCGCGCGCCTGCGGGACGGCGAGTGGCTGATCGGCACCGGCGTGGCCGCCTCCACCTACCCGTCCAGGCGCCGGCCGTCCAAGGCCGTCGTCACCATGCGGGAGGGTGACTTCCTGGTCCAGATCGCCGCCGCCGACATCGGGACCGGCGCGCGTACCGCGCTGACCAGGATCGCGGCGGAGGCGCTGGGCGTCGCGCCCGACCGGGTCCACGTCGAGCTGGGCGACAGCGACCTGCCGGACGCGCCGCTCGCCGGCGGCTCCATGGGCACGGCCTCGTGGGGGTCGGCGGTCGTACGCGCCTGCGAGGGGCTCAAGGTGAACGGCACGGTGGGCCGCGCCGACACCACCGAGGAGGTCAAGCGGGACGCGGAGCTGGCCAGGCACGCCTTCGGCGCCCAGTTCGCCGAGGTGCGGGTGAACTCCGTGACCGGCGAGCTCCGCGTCTCCCGCCTGCTCGGCGTGTTCGCCGCGGGGCACATCGTGGACGCCCGGCTGGCCAGGTCGCAGTTCATCGGGGGCATGACGATGGGCATGGGGATGGCGCTGATGGAGGAGACGTTCACCGACGAGGAGTTCGGCGGCTTCCTCCGGCGCGACCTGGCCCAGTACCACGTGCCGGCCTGCGCGGACGTCACGGACATCGAGGCGGTCTGGCTGGACGAGGAGGACGGCGAGCTCAACCCCATGGGCAGCAAGGGCATCGGCGAGATCGGCATCGTCGGCACGGCGGCCGCCATCGGCAACGCCGTGTACCACGCCACCGGCCACCGCGTGCGCGACCTCCCGATCACCCCGCCGAAGATTATCGACCTGATGTTTTAGCCCGCTTTGCCAAGGAAGGAGGATTCCTCGTTCCAAAGGCGGGAGGCGGCGTGAAGAACGAGTCGGAGCAGGAGCGGGCGGACCGCAATTTCGTGGAGCTCCTGCAGGGCGCGCGCGTGGCGGTGACGGGGGTGCAGGTGCTCTTCGCGTTCCTGCTGACCGTGCCCTTCTCGTCCGGCTTCGCCAAGCTGGACCTGGCCGACCGGTGGCTGTTCTACGTGGCGCTGGTCAGCGCCGCCGTCGCGTCGATCTGCTACATCGCGCCGACCGCGCAGCACCGCGTGCTGTTCAGGCAGGGGCACAAGGAGACCCTGGTACGGCGCTCCAACCACTACGGCATCGTGGGCGCGCTCGCGCTGACGGTCTCCATGACGACGGCCACCATGCTGGTGATCGACTACCTGTTCGGCCCCGCCGTGGGCTGGACCACGGCGGGCATCCTGGCGGCGCTGGCGCTGTGGACCTGGTTCGGCCAGGCGGCGCTCAGCCGGTCGGACAGAGACGATCAGTCCTCGGGCGGGAGCTCGGTGTCGTCGTCCGCGCGCTCGCGCGAGTAGGCCGCCCGCGCCACCATGTACGCCGCCACCGACACGGTGATCACCTGCGAGACGCCCGCCAGCAGCAGCGGCCCGAAGTTCGCCCAGGTGGGCCGGTGCAGCCACATGGCCAGCAGCACCAGCAGCACGCCGAGCACCTGCGGTTTGGTGCCGGCGTGCATCCGCTCCAAGGTGGTCCGGAAGCGGACGAGCCCCACCCCGGCCGACAGCGCCAGCGCCGCGCCCAGCAGCAGGCAGGCCGCCGCCGCCACGTCGAGCGCGCTCACCGCACCTGCCTCATCGTGACCTCCCCGAGAAGAACCTGGCCAGCACCACGGATCCGACGAACCCCAGCAGCGACAGCACCAGCAGGACCGGCAGGTCCGAATAGTCGTCCATGACCACGGCGAACGCGCCGACCACGCACATCGACAGCGAGGTCAGCACGTCGAGCGCCACCGACCGGTCCAGCATCGTCGGCCCGCGCCCCAGCCGGTAGAGCGTGGCGAGCGCCGCGCACCCGAGCAGCCCGAGCGCCACCAGATAGACCGTCTCCATGGCAGTTCCTCCTGTCCCGCGTGCCCCGCCGTCATGACAGCTCCCGCCTGTCCCGCGTGCCCCGCCGTCACGGCAGCTCCTGCCTGTCCCGCGAGGTGCCGAAGGCCGCCACGACGCGCGACTCCAGCCCGGCCACGTCCTCCCGCACGACCTCGGTGACGTCCCCCGGGCGTCCCAGCACGTGCAGGAGCAGCTCGCGCTCGTCGGGATAGGCCTCCACCACGAGGCTGCCCGGCACGGTCGAGATCGCGACCATGATCAGCACGGTCATGGACTCCGACGACGTGCGCAGCCGTACCCGGACGATCTGGGTGGGCGGCGCGCCCGGCCGCACCACCCAGAGCACCACGCGCGCGGTCGAGACCACCAGATCCAGGCCGAACAAGAGCAGGAAGCGCGCCAGCGCCACCGGACGGATCCTGATGCCCGGGTCCAGGACGGGCAGCGGCAGCAGCGACGTCACCACCAGCCCGGCCACCAGCCCGCCGAGCACGTTGCCGGCCGTCAGGTCGCCCCACAACGTCACCCACACCACCGCCAGCCAGGCGACCAGCGCCAGCCGGGGCATCACGGCCGGCTCCCGAGCACGGCCGCGATGTACGGCTCGCGGGCCGACAGCTCGACGGCCGCCCGGTGCGCCAGCGCCGACAGCGGCCCGGCCAGCACCGTGAACGACAGTCCCATCGCCACCAGCGCCGCCACCGCGCCCGACAGCGCCACCGGGAGCACGGTCGTCGTGACGGTCGGCTCCTCGCCGGTGTACTCCTCGCTCTCCATGACCGTGCCCGCCCGTACCGCCCGAGGGGCGCCCCAGAACGCCTTGCTCCACGTCTTCGCGACGGCGTACAGGGTGAGCAGGCTCGTCATCAGGCCCGCCACCACGAACGCGACGGGCAGGGGCCCGCCGTGGGACAGGCTCGCCTGCACCAGCAGCAGCTTGCCGAGGAAACCCGACATGGGCGGGATGCCCGACAGGTTCATGGCGGGCACGAAGAAGAGCACGGCGAGCAGCGGCGCGGTCCTCATCAGGCCGCCCATCCTGGACACCGACGTGGTCCCGGTACGCCGCTCGACCAGCCCGGTCACCAGGAACAGGCTCGTCTGCACGGTGATGTGGTGGAGCATGTAGAAGATCGCTCCCGTCAGCCCCGCCACCGTGGACAGGGCCACGCCGAACACCATGTACCCGAGGTGGCTGACCAGAGTGAACGAGAGCATGCGCTTGAGGTCGGTCTGCGCGACCGCGCCGAGCACGCCCGCCAGCATCGTGGCCAGCGCCACCCACATGAGCAGCGTGGAGACCGGCCCGCCGGGGAAGAGCAGCGCCTCGAGCCGGATGATCGAGTAGACGCCCACCTTGGTGAGCAGCCCGGCGAACACGGCCGTGGCCGGGGCGGGCGCGGTGGGGTAGGAGTCGGGCAGCCAGGCCGCGACGGGGAAGATCGCCGCCTTGATCGCGAAGGCCAGCAGCAGCGTCAGCTCCACCAGCATCGCCACCTGGCCGGGCAGCCTGGCGAACCGCTCGGCGAGCTGCGCCATCGACAGGGTGCCGGTGGCGGCGTAGGTGATGGCCAGCGCGATCAGGAAGAGCATCGACGAGGCCAGGGCCATCAGCGTGTACGTGGCGCCCGCCCGGATCCGCGGCTCCGTGCCGCCGAACGTCAGGAGCACGTACGAGCCGCTCAGCAGCAGCTCGAACGCCACGAACAGGTTGAACAGGTCGCCGGACAGGAACGCGTCCGCGACCCCGGCCACCATCACCAGGAAGGCCGGGTGGAAGATCGCCATGGGGGCGTCGTGCTCCTGCTCGGCGTAGGCGTTGGCGACCGAGTAGACCATGACGCAGAACGTCACCGCCGACGACACCAGCAGCACCAGCGCGGAGAGCCGGTCGGCCACCAGGGAGATGCCGATCGGCGCCGGCCACCCGCCCAGGTCGGTGACCAGCGGCCCACGCGCGTCGGCCGCTCTCAGCAGCACCACCGACACGGCGACCGAGACGGCCAGCGTGGCCAGGCTGATGAACGACTGCACCCGGCGCAGGCGGCCGCCGATCGCCAGCTTCACCCCGGCGGCGAGCAGCGGCAGGAGCACGGGCAGGCACACCAGGCGCTCGATCACCCGCGCCCCCACCCCGGCCTCGACGGCGCGCTCTCCCTCCAGGGCCGCGGCCCCGAACGGCGGGAGCGCATCCACCCCACCGACGCCCCTGCTCCTCTCCCCCAAAGGGACCTCAACCCCCTACGGCGGGATGCACCCGTCCCCACCGTCGCCCGTCGCGGTCCTCCGACGGGCGGGCAGGGGGCGGCCGGGCCTGGACGGCGCATGGGTCAGTCCTCGCCTTCCAGTTCGGGATCCTGGGCGAGGGCCTGGCGCTCCCGCTCCTCCCTGATGGCCGCGCGCATCTGCCGGCGCGCCTCCCGCTGCCGGGCCTTGAGCCGGCGCCGCAGCGCCCGTTCCCTGGCCGCCTGCTCCTCCCGCCCCCGCGCGTACTGCTCCCGGAGCTCGTCGATGCGCTCGAGGTTGTCCATGGCGAGCGTGTCGTCCCGGAGCCCCGCCTCCTCGAAGCGCCGGTGCATGTCCTCCTCCGACAGCCCTTCCTCCCGGCTGGCGCGCATCCACTGCTCGAGCTCGGTGTGCACCCTGGCGATGCGCCGCTCCAGGTCGGCCTCCTGCAGCCGCTCCCGCTCCGCCTGCTCGGCCTCCAGCCGGGCCAGCTCGGCCCGCTGCTCGGCGACCAGCCGCCGGTAGGCGTCCTGCCGGGCGCGTACGGCCTCGCTCAGCTCGCCCCGGCGGGCGCGCAGGCGCACGCGGCGGTCCTCGGTGTCGTCCTGGACCTCGTCGCTCCCGCACAGCTGCCACGACCGGTGCACCAGGGCCAGCAGGAACGCGGTCACCCCCAGGGTGATCACGATGGCGGTCAGCACCATGGCCTGCGGCAGCGGGTCGGCGATCCCGCGGGTGCCCACGAAGGGCGGGGCGCCCGCGTCGCCGCCCGCGGTGACGATCAGCAGGTTCACGCCGTTGCCCAGGACGATGACGCCGGCCAGGACGCGTACGAGGCTCCGCTCCAGCAGCAGCGTGACCCCGGTGGCGATCATCGCGCCGCAGGCCAGGAACGGCAGCAGGGTGACGGTCACGCGCTCTCCTCGGCGTCGATCTGCCGGTCGAGTTCGGCGCCGAGGGCGCGCAGGATGTCCTGGACCATGCCGACGACGGACACGTACACGCCGAGGTCGAACAGCAGCCCCGTGCCCACGTGCAGGTGGCCCGCCAGGGGGAGGGTCACGTCGGTGGAGATCAGGTCCAGCGCCGCCCGCCCGAACAGCAGCCCGGCCAGCGCCGTGCCCGTCGACAGCGTGAGCCCGACGCCCATGAGGACGCCCGCGTGCATCGGGACGGCGGCGGCCAGCTCGTTCCGCCCGCCTGCCAGGTAGCGCACGGTGATCGCCATCCCGGCCACGATGCCGCCGGCGAACCCGCCGCCGACCGCGCTGTGCCCGATGAACAGCAGGAACACCGAGAGCACCAGCACGGTGTGGAACGTCAGCCTGGCCACCACCTCGAACGCCAGAGCCCGCTGCCCGCGCGGGAGGGTGGCCGCCAGCCAGCGGGTGCGCTCGGCGGACACGTGCGGCCCCGGCTCGATGTGGTACGACGTGCGCCGCAGGAACACCAGGCTCGTCACGCCCAGCGTCAGCACGACGAGCACCGTGCTCTCGCCCATGGTGTCCCAGGCGCGGATGTCGACGATGAGGGCGCTGACGATGTTCCTGGCTCCGGCCTGCTCGGCCGCCGCCCCCATGAGCGCGCCGACCGGCTGGGCGGTCCGCGCGCCCATCGCCAGCATGCCCGCGCCCGTGACCACCACGGCCACGGCCAGCCCGAGCCCGCTCCTGAACCAGAACGGCAGCCGCCCCCTGACCGGTCCGACCGGCAGCCGCCGCAGCACGAGCGCGAACACGACCAGGCTCACCGTCTCGGCCAGGAACTGGGTGAGCGCCAGGTCGGGCGAGCCGTGGACGAGGAAGAGCAGCGCCGTGCCGTACCCGGTGATCCCGACGACGACGCCCAGGAGTATGTACGCGCGGGCGAACAGCGCCAGCGCGGCCGACGCCACGATGAGGACGGCGACGAGGAGCTGCTCGGGACGCTGCCAGGCGACGACGGGCACGTCGAGGCGGGGCGGGCCGCCGGAGGCGAGGGAGAACACGCCGACGCCGATCGCGGTGAACAGGGTGAGCATGAGGTAGTCGGGCACGGATCCGCGCTGGACGAGGCCGGTGAGCTGGATGGCGAAGCGGTCGAGCCGCCGTACCGCCGACCAGAAGATCTGACCGGAGTCGAGCACGTGCAGCGCCGCTCCCGCCCTGGCCACGGGCTCCCTGGCCAGGAAGAGCGCCACCCCGGCCGCCAGCGACGCGGCCGAGAGCAGGAGCGGCAGGGAGAAGCCTCCCCACAGCACTACATGCGTCTCATGCCCCTTATCACGAAAGGTCGCTATATATCCGGACAGGGCGTGGCCGTACCAGGACACGAACGGCGCCAGCACCAGGCCGAGCACCGACAGCAGCGCGGCGGGCCCGAACATGGCCGCCGACACGCGATGCGTCTCCCGCGCCGCCACCCCCGGCTTGTCGCCGAACGCCCCCCACAGCAACCGCAGCGTGTAGGCCGCCGTCAGCGCCGACCCCGCCACCACCCCCGCCAGCACCAGCGGCGCGCCCATGAGCGTCTCCAGCGCGGCCTCCTTGCCGGCGAACCCCACGAGCGGCGGCAGCCCCGCCATCGACGCCCCGGCCAGCACCGCCACCGCGCACACCCACGGCATCGACCGGCCGGCCCCGCTGAGCTCGCGCAGGTCGCGGGTGCCCGCCGCATGATCGACGATGCCCACCACCAGGAACAACGCGGCCTTGAACAGCGCGTGCGCCGGCAGCATGGCCGCCCCGGCCAGCGCCGCGCCGCCGTTCCCCGAGCCGAACAGCACCGTGAGGAGGCCGAGCTGGCCGACCGTGCCGTAGGCGAGCAGTCGCTTGAGGTCGGTCTCGCGCAGCGCCCGCCACCCGCCCAGCAGCATCGTGACCACGCCGAGCGGCACGGCCACCTCGCGCCAGGGCGCCACGTCCCCGAGCGCGGGACCGAGCCTGGCCAGCAGGTACACGCCCGCCTTCACCATGGCGGCCGCGTGCAGATAGGCGGAGACGGGGGTGGGGGCGGCCATGGCGGCCGGCAGCCACGTGCTGAACGGGAAGATCGCCGACTTCGACAGCGCCCCGGCCAGGATGAGCACGACGGCGGCGGGGCTCACGTGCGGCGGGTGGCCGACGATGTCCGAGACGCGGTACGTGCCCGCGGCCTGCCCGAGCAGGACGAACCCGGCCAGCATGGCGAGACCGCCGATCGTGGTGACCCACAGCGCCTTCATCGCGGCCCGCCTGCTCGGCCTGCTCTCGGAGTCGTACCCGATGAGCAGGTAGGAGCAGACGGTGGTCAGCTCCCAGAAGACGTAGAGCAGGAGCAGGTTGTCGGCGGCCACCAGCCCGAGCATCGACCCGGCGAAGCCCGACATGAAGAGGCCGTAGCGCCCGAGCCCCTCGTCGCCCCGCGAGAAGTAGCGGGTGCTGTAGATCATGATCAGCGCGCCCACGCCGGTGACCAGCGAGATCATGAGCACGGCGAGCGCGTCGACGCGGAAGGCCAGCTCCAGCCCGAGCTGGGGCGCCCAGGTCCGGCTCTCCCGCGCCGGCAGCCGCCCCAGCGCCGTGGCGAGGAAGGCGGCGGCGGGCGGGAGCGCGAGCAGGGCCAGGGACGCCCGCTTGACCAGCCAGGGAGCGCACACCGCCGCCACCGCGTGCAGGACCAGCAGCGACTCCATGGGCTCCTCGGGAGGGCATTTCCGGCTACGTCCGCCAATCTCTCCCGCCGGAGGCCCGCCGGGGCGCAGGCACGGCCAGGGTTGACCCGAACGACACCAGTCCCACACCGTGGTGTGGGACTGGTGCCGTGGTCAGGCCTTGACCGCGCAGGCGGCGGGGCGCGGCGCGGCGGCCGTGATCAGGTACCGGTCGATCTGCCGCTCCACGCAGGTGGAGCCGCCGCGGTAGGCGGTGTGGCCGTCGGCGTCATTGGTGAGCAGCACGCCGTTCGACAGCTGGGAGGCCAGCTCCCGGGCCAGCCGGTACGGCGTGGCGGGGTCGCGGGTCGTGCCCACCACCAGGATCGGCGGCGACCCCGCGGCCCGCACCTTCTTGGCGAACCGGGTGCCCTTGACCGGCCAGTACGGGCAGCGCGACTCGGGATGGTCGACGCAGCTGATGGCCATCTGCGCCTCGTACCGGTTGTCGTAGCTGCCGTCGGACCGGCGGCCGTTGTACTCGTCGGCGAGCAGCAGCAGGTACGTGCCGTCGCCCTTGAACGCCGCCGCCAGCGCCTTGCGCAGCATGGGCCAGCCGGCCGTGGAGTACAGCGAGGCGGTCACGCCGGTCCGCGCGACGGCCTCGCTGACCTGCCGGCCGTCGTAGACGTTGCGCAGCGGCGCCCGGTCGGCCCGCTTGTACAGCGCCTCGAGCTTCTTCAACGCCGCGCCGATCGAGTGCTGCCTGAACGGGCAGTCCTTGGCCCTGAAGCAGTCGCGCAGGAACGACTCCGTCGCCACCCGGAAGCCCAGGGCCTGCGACTGGGCGAACTCGGTGCCCGTCTGGCTCGGGTTCTCGGCGCCGTCGAGCACCATGGCGCGGATCCTCGCGGGGAACAGGTCGGCGTACCTGGCGCCCAGGTAGGTGCCGTACGACCAGCCGAGGTACGTCAGCCGCGCCTCGCCGAGCGCGGCCCGCATCACGTCCATGTCCCGGGCGGCCTCGCCGGTGCCGACGTGCGCGAGGAGCTGCGTGCCCGAGTTGGCCTTGCAGGCGCCGGCGAACGTCTTGGCCCACTGCTTGGCCTGCTTGACCTCGGTGCCGTTGTCGGGCGTCGGGTCGGTGGCGAAGTACGCGTCAAGACCGAGCGTGTTCATGCAGCGCACGGGGGCCGACCCGCCGACGCCGCGGGGGTCGAAGCTGACCACGTCGAACCGCTGCCGGAGGGCGGCGGAGACGATCGCCTTGCTCGATTTCAACGAATCGACGCCGGATATTCCGGGGCCGCCGAAATTGAGCACGATCGAACCGATCTTTTTACCGGTGGCCGGCAACCGAACCAGGCTGATCTTGATCTGTCTGCCGCCGGGCTGTGAATAGTCGAGCGGCACTCGTAATTTGCCGCATTGGTAGCCGTTGCCACAGGAGGACCAGGCCACCCGCTGCCCGTAATACGCCTCGAGCCGGCCCGGCCCCGCGGCCCGCGCCGCGCCGGAGAAACCGGCGGCGGCGACCAGGACCGCGATGACGGGCGAAATAATGGTGATTAGACGTCGCATGATTGAAAGATGAACGGAATTCCTTGCGACGCCCTTTAAAAGCGCTGGAATAGATCACTTGCAAGCATCGTCCAGCTTCGGGCGGCGCCGCGGATCGGCTGCGGCACCCGGGGACGGCTCCGGGCGCACCGGGAAGAACACGGTGACGGCGACGGAGGCGGCGGCGAGGACGGCCATCGCCGCCGCGGGCGAGGTCCGCAGCGCGAGCGCCCCCGCGAGGACCGCGGCGACGCCCTGCATGGCGATCATGCCGGAGGAGTGCAGGCCGAGCGCGTGCCCGCTCAGCTCGTCCGGGGTCAGCTCCATGAGGCGCTGCTGGAGCAGCAGGCTCGCCGCGTACCCGACCGAGGCGAGCGTGACGGCCACCGCCGCCACCGGGGTCGCGGGACCCAGCAGGAAGATCAGGTACGGGACCGCGAGCAGCAGGTGCAGCGGGGTGACGAGCCGGGTCCGCCACTCCGGAGGGAGGAACCGCCCGGCCAGCACGTCACCGGCCAGCATCCCGGCCGCCGCGCAGGCGAAGAGGAGGCCGGCGTGCTCGGGAGCGTACGGGACGAAGAGCGACTCGCAGCCGACGACCAGCCCGTTCGGCACCCACAGGGCGAGGTAGACGCGGCGGCGCGGCGCGGACGACCACAGCAGGACGTTGCTCCGCCAGGTCTCGGCGGGCGAGGGCCGCCCCTCCGCGCGGGGCAGGTGCTTCTTGAGCCCGGCCGTGGCGACGGCCGCCACCAGGTAGAGGGCGGCGCCGGTGAGCAGCGCGCCGCGCGGCGACAGGGCGGAGACCAGCACGCCGCCGACGGCGAAGCCGCCGATCTGCATGGCCCCGGAGGCCATGTTGAGCGCGGAGCGGCCCAGCAGGTACCCGCCGGAGGCGAGGATCTCGTTGAGCAGGCCGTACCGGACGCCGCCGCCCAGCGACGCGAGCAGGCCCTCCGCCAGCAGGATCACGAGCAGCGCCCACACCGGCAGGCCGGGGATCGCCAGCACGGCGGTGCCGAGCGCGAGGAGCAGCGCCATCCCGGCCAGCGCGGCGCGCGGGGGTAACCGGTCGGCGGCCGACAGGAGCGTCGCCGCCCCGGCCACCTGGGCCAGCGCGGGGCCGAACATCGCCAGCCCCGACAGCAGCGGATTTCCCGTGGCGGCGTAGACGAGCGTGCCGAGGCCGAGCCCGCTGACCGTCTGGGCCGCCACCTGGGCCGAGGAGGAGACGAAGAGGGGTGTGAACTCCGGAGCGCCGAACAGCTCCCGGTAAGTGCGCATGAGCCTGGAGTCTCGATGGCGGCGGGGCGAGGCGCTAATGTTTCGCGGGGAGGCGAAACGTCATTGGGGTTCTGGCGGATCAGCGCGGACACGCTGGCGAACGGCCGCTTCGTCGTCTCGCCGCTGGCGGAGGCCATCGCGACCCTGAAGACGCTGGAGCTGGGCACGGCCGCGCATCCGGGTGAGCGGGCGTGGCTGGACGCCCATCTGCCCGCGTACCGGGCGCGGCTGGCGGACGACCCGATCACGGCGCTGCTCGTACGGGCCGCGCTGGGGCGTACGTGGAACGCCGACTTCCTCACCCCCACGCCCACCGGCGATGACCGCTCCTTCGAGGAGGAGCTGGCGAGCATCCGCGAGACACCGCCCGGCCAGGCCCGCGAGGACCTGACCGTGTCGCTCGGCGGCCCGCTCCCGCCCGCCCTGCACCGCTCCGACCTGCCGGAACGTCTCGCCGCCCACGTGGAGTGGGTGTGGCAGGAGACGGTGCTGCCCTACTGGCCGCGGCGCCGCCGCGTCCTCGAGGCCGACGTCGTCGCCCGCACGGCGCGACTGAGCCAGGGCGGCTGGGCCGCCGCCCTGGACGGCCTGCGCCCGGGGATGCGCTGGCTCGGGGACGGGCGGCTGCGCGTCAACGCCTTCGACTACCCGCCGCGGGATCTCCAGGGCGCGCGGCTGATGTTCGTCCCGGTCACGCCCCGCCAGGCCTGGGCCGCATGGGACGACTCGGACCACCGCTCCGCGGTGGTGTACCCGTGCTCGGGCGCGCTCGCCGACACCGCGGCCGGGCCGCCCGAGGCGCTGGGCCGCCTGATGGGCCACGCCCGGGCCGGCGTCCTGGTGCTGCTGGACTCCCCGAAGAGCACGACCCAGCTCGTGGCCCTCACCGGCCAGGGCCTGGGCTCGGTGGGGCGCCACCTGAAGGTCCTGCTGGACGCGCGCCTCGTGGGCCGCAGGCGCTCGGGCCGCTCGGTGCTCTACTACCGCACGGAGACCGGCGACGTCCTGGTCCGCGCCCACACGGCGGAAACCGGTTGACGGGGCCGCGATGATGGCGGTGATGGACGAACGGCGCCTGGTGCGCATCTCGAAGTACCTCTCCCGGCACCTGCGGCACGATCCGCAGCGGATCGGGCTGACCCTGGACGCCCACGGATGGGTGCCGGTGGACACGCTGCTGCGGGCCGCCGCCGAGCACGGGTTCCCGATCACGGCCGCGGAGCTGTGGGAGGTCGTCCGCGCCAACGACAAGCGGCGCTACACCCTCGACAACGGCCGGATCCGGGCGAACCAGGGGCACACGGTGCCGGTGGACCTGGACCTGCCGGCCGTGGAGCCGCCCGAGCTGCTCTATCACGGCACGGTGGGCCGGGTCCTTGCGGCGATCAGGGCCGAGGGGCTGCGGCCGATGAACCGGCACCACGTGCACCTGTCGGCCGACCGCCAGACCGCGACGCGCGTGGGGGCACGGCGCGGCGTCCCCGTGGTCCTGGTGGTGGCCGCGGGGACGATGCACGCCGACGGGCACGTCTTCCACATCAGCGCCAACGGGGTGTGGCTGGTCGACCACGTGCCACCCGGCTACCTGCGGTTTCCCTCCTGACGCCGGGCGAGGAGGGTGTCGCGGGCGGCCATCAGGGCGAAGCCGAGCAGGTTGGCGCCCCGCCACGTGGCCGGCGAGGCGGCGCGCGGGTCAGAGGCCGCCAGGCCGATGCCCCACACCCGGTCCACCGGGCTCGCCTCCACCAGGACCCGGTCCGACGTCGCGAGCAGGAACTCCGCCAGCTCCTCGTGCGCCCCGAACTTGGCGACGCTCCCGCGTACGACGATGTCGAAGCGGTGCGCCTCCCACGTCGCCTCTTCGAAGCCCCGCACCGTCCGGCCGAGCGTCTTGGCCTCGCCCGGGTGGCCGGCCGCGAGGATCTTCTCCGCGCTCTCCCCGTCCCCGAACAGCCACGCCTTGTGCGCCATCATGTAGTGCTCGGCCGAGGCGTAGGTGTGGCCGTCCTCGGTGAAGGTGACCGGCCACCACTGGCTGAGGCACCCGGCGCCGACGCCGCCGTCGCGGGCGGGCTGATGGCCCCAGAAATACAGGTATTTGAGGCGCCGGCCGGCCTCCTCGGCGGCGACGGCCTCGTCCACGGTCATGGGGAGCACCCCCACACCCTATGACGCGGCCCTTCCGAGTCGCTCGGAGATTTCCCGCAGCACCGGCACCAGTTCCGGCGGGTCGAGGACCTCGAAGTCGAAGCCCTTGACCGCCACGTGGACCGCCAGCTCGTCCAGCGAGTTGGACCCGGCCAGGAACAGGCACGTCCCCGCGTCCACCGCCTCCAGCCGTCCCGCTCCCGGCGACGTGCGGGGCGCGACCGCCTCCAGGGGCGCGTGGAACAGGATGCGGGCCTGGTAGCGGTAGGGCGCGGAGGTGATGGCGCGCGACACGTACGCGGCCGCGTCCTCCCGGGGCGGCGTACGCGGCGAGAACCGGGCCCCCGGCTCCCCCAGCGGGCCCTCGATCCGGTCCACCCGGAACGTCCGCCAGTCCTCCCTGCCCAGGTCCCACGCCAGCAGGTACCACAGCCGCGGCGTGTGCACCAGCCGGTGCGGCTCCACCTCGCGCGCCGAGACGCCGTCCCGGCCCCGGTAGCGCAGCCGCAGGCGGCGGTGGTCGCGGCAGGCGGCGGCGAGACCGGCGAGGACGTCGGCGCTCACCGGCGGTGCCGCGGCGCCCGCCAGGGGCACCGTGGCCGCCTGGAACGCGGTCACCCGGTGCCGCAGCCGCGACGGCAGCATCTGCTGCAGCTTGGCCAGCGCCCGCACCGCACCCTCCTCCAGCCCGGCCACGCTGCCGGTCGCGGCCGTCCGCAGGCTGATCGCCACGGCCACCGCCTCCTCGTCGTCGAGGAGCAGCGGCGGCAGCGCGGCGCCCACGCCGAGCCGGTAGCCGCCGGCCACGCCGGGCGTCGCGTCGACGGGATAGCCGAGCTCGCGCAGCCGGTCGATGTCACGCCGCACGGTACGCAGGCCGACGTGGAGCCGTTCGGCCAGCTCGGCGCCGGTCCAGTCCATGCGCGACTGAAGCAGGGACAGCAGGCGCAGCAGCCGCGCCGAGGTCTCCAACATGAAGGCCATTCTGCTCGCCATCGGTGCCAGACCCTGTCACCAATTCTTTCTACCGTCGGAGACATGACGAACACCCCCATCACGCCGTACCGCATCGACATCCCGCAGGCCGACCTCGACGACCTGCGCGACCGGCTCCGCCGTACGCGCTGGGCCCCCGAGCTGCCCGGCACCGGCTGGGAGCGCGGCGTGCCCACCGGCTACCTGCGCGACCTCGCCGAGTACTGGGCCGGCAGCTTCGACTGGCGCGCCCAGGAGGCGGCGCTGAACGCGTACCCGCAGTTCACCACCGCGATCGACGGCGCGGACGTGCACTTCCTGCACGTCCGCTCGGCCGAGCCGGACGCCGCCCCGCTGCTGCTCCTGCACGGCTGGCCCGGTTCGGTCGTCGAGTTCCTCGACCTGATCGGCCCGCTCACCGACCCGGCGGCGCACGGCGGCTCCGCCTCCGACGCCTTCCACCTGGTGATCCCGTCGCTGCCCGGCTACGGCTTCTCCGGTCCGCTGCCGGGCACCGACTGGACGGACGGCCGCACGGCCGCCGCGCTCGTCGAGCTGATGTCCAGGCTCGGGTACGACCGGTACGGCGTCCAGGGCGGGGACGTCTCGGCCTTCATCGCGCCCCTCATGGGGCGGGCCGCGCCGGACCACGTCATCGGCGTGCACGTCAACGCGCTGCTCACCTTCCCGGATCCGGCGGTGACGGGGTCGCTGACGGAGGCCGAGCAGGCGCGGCTGGCCGGGATGAAGGAGTGGCAGGAGAAGCTCGGGGCGTACATGCAGCTCCACGGGACCCGGCCGCAGACCATCGCCGCCTCGCTGCACGACTCCCCGGCCGGGCAGCTCGCCTGGATCGTGGAGAAGTTCAAGGACTGGACGGATCCGGCGGCGAAGCTGCCCGAGGACGCCGTGGACCGCGACCGGATCCTGACCGACGTCAGCATCTACTGGTTCACGCAGACGGCGGGCTCGACGGCGCACACGTACTTCGAGCGGTTCAACGACTTCAGCATGTGGGGGCCGCGGGAGCGGGGCACGGTGCCCACCGCGGTGGCCGTCTTCCCCACGGACTTCTCGGTGCGGCCGCTGGCCGAGCGGGCGCACAACGTGGTGCGCTGGTCGGAGTTCGGCCACGGCGGGCACTTCCCGGCGCTGGAGACGCCGGAGGTGCTGGTGGCCGACCTGCGCGAGTTCTTCCGATCCCTCGCCTGATGCTGTTCAGGGCAGCTCTGCGAAGCGTTCGACCTCCTCGGTCCGCCCGGAGACCAGCACGATGTCGCCGTAGGACAGCTCGGTCTCGGCGGTGGCGTACGTGAACTCCTCGCCGGGCGGCTTGACGGCCACGATCGTGACGCCGTATTTGCGGCGCAGGTTGGAGCGGCCGAGGGGGACGCCGACGTACTCCTTGGGCGGGCTGGTCTTGGCCAGCGCGAAGTTCTCGTCCACCTGCATGTAGTCGAGCATCCGCCCGCTCACCAGGTGGGCCACCCGCTCCCCCATGTCGTGCTCGGGGAAGACCACGTGGTGGGCGCCGATGCGGCTCAGGATGCGGCCGTGCTGCGTGCTGATCGCCTTGGCCCAAATGTCGTTGATCTCCAGCTCGACCAGCAACGACGTGGCCAGGATGCTGGCCTCGATGTCGCTGCCGACGGCCACCACCGCCTGGTAGAAGTCGGGCACGCCGAGCTGGCGCAGTGCCTCCATGTCGGTGGCGTCCGCGGTCGCGATCTGGGTGATCTGCCCGGCCAGGCTCTGCGTGATCTTGGGCCGGTGGTCGATGGCCAGCACCTCGGTGCCGCGCCGGGTCAGCTCCAGCGCCAGCGACGTGCCGAACCGGCCGAGGCCGATGACCACCACGGGGTCGCGCTTGTACTCAGCCAACGATGACTCGCTCCTCGGGTAGCTCGTAGTGGCGGGAGCGCCGGTTGAGTGCCAGCGCGGAGCCCATGGTGAGCGGGCCGATCCTGCCGATGAACATCAGCACCGCGAGCAGCAGGTGACCGGCCGTGCCCAGGCTCGCGGTGATGCCCGTGGACAGCCCCGCCGTGCCGAACGCCGCGACCACCTCGAACAGCACCTGGTCCAGGCCGTGCGGGGTGAGGGCGAGCAGTACGTACGTGGAGAAGGCGACCAGCGCCACCCCCAGCACCGTGATCGTGACGGCCTGGCGCTGCGTGGCCTCCGGGAGCCTGCGGTGGCCGATGTTCACCCGGCTCTCGCCGCGCATCTCGGCCCAGACGACGAACGCCAGCAGCCCCAGCGTGGTGACCTTGAGCCCGCCCGCCGTGCCCGCGCTGCCGCCGCCGACGAACATCAGCAGGTCGGTGGCCAGCCAGCTCGACGGGTACATCTGGGCGATGTCCAGGGTGTTGAACCCGGCCGAGCGCGGCATGACCGCGGTGAAGAACGCCGCCAGCAGCTTGCCGGGATCGTCGAGCGCGCCGAGTGTCCTGGGGTTGCGCCATTCGGTCATCACGAAGACGAGCGTGCCCAGCACCAGCAGGGTCACGGTCACGCCCACGGTGATCCGGGTCAGCACCGTCCACTTGTGCGGGTGCCGCCAGGTGCGCGCCAGCTCGAACATCACGGGGAAGCCCAGCCCGCCGACGATGACCGCGATCGCGACGGTCAGGCAGATCCACGGGTCGGTGACGAAGCGCATGAGGTTGTCCGGCCAGAGGGCGAAGCCGGCGTTGTTGAAGGCGGTGACCGCGTGGAACGCGCCGAGGTAGACGGCACGGCCCAGCGGCTCGCCGTACCCGACCACGAAGCGGGCGGCGAGCACGGCGGCGACGACGGCCTCGCAGACGAGGCTGAACAGGACCACCTTGCGCACGACGCGGCGCACGTCGCTCATGACCAGCGTCTTGGTCTCGGCCTGCGCCGCGATCCGCGCCCGCAGCCCCAGCCGGCCGGAGACGAGCAGCGTGAACAGGGTGGCCATCGTCATGATGCCCAGCCCGCCCACCTGCACCAGCCCCGCGATCACCACCTCGCCGAACACCGACCAGTGCGACTCGGTGTCCACGATCACCAGCCCGGTGACGCAGACGGCCGAGGTCGCGGTGAACAGGGCCACCACCCAGTCGGCGGGATCGCGCTCGGTGGTGGCGACCGGGAGGGCCAGGAGCACGGTGCCCAGCGCGATGGCCAGCACGAACCCGGTGACCACGACCTGGGCGGGGTGCCGGAAGCGGGTTAAGAACGGCGGCAGGAGGCTCATCACCGGGCTCCGCCACACAGGTCACGCATCGAGAACGCCTCCCCCGTCGAACTCCAGCCGACAACCCCTGCCGACCAGACTTCCCGGCGCGCCGCGCACTACCGTAACAGGCCCGCCGACGCCGGCGCACCGGCCCTTCGCACGAGGAATCTCCTCCTGAGTAGGGCGGGAGGGTGGCGACGTAGGCTGGATCACGGAGGCCACTGATGCGCGCACGCGATCTCGCCGTCGAGTTCCCGACGGTCACGTTGGACACCCCGGCGCTGGAGGCGGCCAGGCTGCTGGCCGAGCAGGACCTGCCGGGGCTCATCCTGGTCGACCAGAACGGCCGTCCCTGCAGCATCCTGCCCGGCACCCAGGTGCTGCGGCTGGCGGTGCCGGCGTACTGCCAGGACGACCCGGCGCTGGCCCGGGTGGTGGACGAGGCCCACGCCGACCTGTTCCTGCGGCGGCTCGGGGGCAGGACGGTGCGGGAGTGCCTGCCCGAGCAGCCTCGGGAGCTGCCGGTGGCCGACATGAAGGCCACCGTGCTGGAGCTGGCCGCGTTGATGGCGCGTACGCGGAGCCCGCTGGTGGCCGTGGTGGACGGCGAGCGGCTGGTCGGGGCGGTCACGTTGCAGTCGCTGCTGGACCACGTGCTGGAGGTCTGACGGGCCGGACTTCGAGGTCCGAATACGGCCGGTGCCGGCGGCCTTCGCGGTGTTGTATCCAGCGACACAAGCGAAAGGACCGACGACATGGGTCTCACAAGGGCGATGCACAGCTCCCGCTCACCGCTGGTCCGCGCGCCGGCGCGCACCCCGCACCCGCCCGCCGCCCACACCCCCGCCGAACTGGACGCGCTGGTGGCCCTGCTGGCCGCGCGACGGCCCCGCGTCGAGACGATCACCCTCGGCCATGCCCGCGACGCCGCCTCGGTCGCCGCCGCCGAGGACCTCGCGCGCGCGTGGCGGACCCGGGGCGGGCAGGTGCTGGCCGTCGTTCATTGGCCGGAGAGCGCGGCCTCCTGGCTCCGGCACGCGCGGCGGTTCGCGGCGGGCGAGCCCGACGCGTGGGTGGTGGCGGCCGCGCCCCTGGGGTGGGCGCAGATGGCCCGCCGGCTGCGCCTGAGCACCGGCTGGGACCCGGCGCGGACCTTCGCCTTCGCCTCCGTCGGCACGGCCGAGACGGTGGCCCTGGCGGCTCCAGGCACCCTGGAGGGGCTGCGCGGCGCCACGGCCGCCGGCGGCACGTGGCGCGTCACCCGGCATTCGATCCTCTGGGAGGAGCCTTCGGCTCAGGGGTAACGGGCCAAGTCGGGGCCGGCGGCCGCGACCGCGCGACGCTTGAAACATTTTCGAAGCGGTTCCCGGTGTTGCTAGCGTGACCAGCCGGAAGCGCAGAGCTGATGGGGAGGCCCGCATGGCGCAGTGGTCGGGGGGACCCAACGATCAGCGTCGCCACGGCGGCCCGGCCCCGTACCAGGGCTACCCGCCGCCTCCGCGCCGGAGGAGCGCGTGGGTGGGCGTCGTCGCGACGGTGGTGGCGTTCGTCGTGGTGCTGGGGCTGGGCGCCGGGGGGTGGCTGCTGTGGCGGAGCGCGCGCGGCGGCGACGGTGACGGCGGCGGCGGATCCACCCTGGAAGTGCTGAAAAAGGGGCACCTGGCGGCGCAGGATTTACGAGGGGTCGACCCGGTGGCGCTCTTCTACGCCTCCTTCAAGCGGATGGCCACGCAGCCTGTCGTGCACCTCACCGAGGAGTCGTACCGCGAGCGGTCCGCGTACGAGAAGGGCACGGACGGTTACGTGTGGGAGAGCGGGTTCGACTACCGGACCAAGCAGTGGCGGATCGCGTGGGGATCGACCCGCGCGGACGACCCGATCTCGGTCTGCATCGACGGCAAGTCGTACCTCTACAGCTACTACCTGAAGAGGTGGAAAGGGCCCGGGGCGGACGACCTCTTCTGCAAGGCGAAGGCCGCCTATCGGTACATCACCGACGGCCTGTCCACCGGAGGGATGACGGACGCCCAGGCCGAGGCGTGGATCCGGGACCTGCAGAAGGATTACAAGGGGTTCGTCAACCCGGGCGAGCCGCGGCTCGCCGAGGTCAAGGGCAGGCAGTATCTCCGGCTCGTGGTGGACTTCAAGCCGGTCGAGCGTGCCGACGGCTTCTACTACGGGGGTCAGGCGCTCATGTGGTCGTTCAAGGCGTCGGGGCTGGATCCCCAGTCGCATCCGTACTACTACAACGGCGCGATGGGCACCGGCTACCACGTGGTCTACTACATCGAGCCTCGTTCGCTGCTGACCGCCTACTCCGAGGTGGAGCAGACCCCCGTCCTCGACAGGAGCGGCCGGCCGCGCCAAGACAGCGACTGGTACAAGGTGCGGGTCCAGTACCACCTGCCCGGGATGATGCCCGAGATGAGAGCCTCGGGCAGGCCCACCCGCCCGAAGCTCACCTGGCCGCGCGACCAGGCATGACGCCCGCTTGCACGGTGCGGCGGTGGACACCGCGATGACGATCGGTTCGCGAGGAACGTGGGCGTCACCGACGCCGTGTCGATCCTGGCCGCGAAGAGCACGCCCGGTCCGGGTAGACCTCAACCCACGTAGTACGTCATCTCCACCCCTGACACCGTGCGCCGCACCGTCTCGAAGCCTGTCAGGTCGAGGCGATCGCCCAAGGCATCGCGCACGGCCTCGCTCAGGTGGACGCGGCCGGGCGTGCCGAGGTCCTGGGCCATCTTGGAGGCGAGGTTGACCGGGGCCCCGGCGACGTCCCAGCCGCCGCCCGGGATGCGGCCGGCGAGCACCGGCCCGGCGGCCACCCCGATCCGGCCCACGATCTCCCGCTCGGCCAGCCCCGCGCGCATCCCCAGCGCGAAGTGCACGGCCGGGGCGGGCTCCTCGAACAGGTAGATGCCCAGCGGCCCGGCGACCTTGATCTCGACGGCTCCCTCGGGCGGCAGGAGGCTCAGGCCCACCTCGCGCATCGCCGCCGACAGCGACAGCCCTCTCAGCAGCTCCACCTCCGGCGTGTCGGTCGGGGCGGCGCTCCGCTCGACCAGGACGACGGTGCGCTCCCGCAGGTGCTCGGCGGCGAGCCGGCCGGCCAGCTCGGCGTCGCCGGGGCGGGCGTCGAGCAGCAGCAGGTCGGCGTAGAAGGCGCCGGAGTAGGGGATGGGGTAATGCTCCTGGCCGGTGACCCCCGACTCGCCCGGCCACCCCTCAGCCGCCCACGCCTCGCCCAGCCCGGGAATGTCGAGGCGGGGACCGTCGAGCACCTGGTGGACCGGCCCGACCAGGCCGCCGACGCCGTCCTTGGGCCGCAGCACGAAGGGATGCCCGTGCGGCAGCCGGTCCACCACGGCCTGCGTCACCGCGATCTCCCCACCCTCGGTGTCGTTCTCGGCGAACTCCTCGACCGCGTCGGCCTCCGCCCCGTACAGCCCGCCCGACAGCTCGTAGTAGGAGCCGAGGTGCGCGCCGATCCCGATGCGGACCTCGCAGTGGCGCCGGATCTCGTCCTGCGCCGTCAGCAGGGCGGACAGCAGCGTGGACGCCTCCACTGTCTCCGGATGGAACAGTTGCGCGTTGTCGGCCGCCCACACCCCCACCGCGCGTCCGCCGGCGGCCCTGGCGCACGCGTGCAGGATCCGCTTCGGCCGGTCGATGAGCGCCAGCACCTCCAGCAGCCCGAGCCGCTGGCTGAGCCGGGTGAGCCCCGCCGAGTCGGACACCACGGAGTATCCGCGCGTCGCGTGGCGGCTCAGCAGGCGGCGCGCCTCACCGTCGGTGCGGTCGGAGGCGCGCCACTGCTCGACGAGGAGCAACGGCAGGCCAGGGGCGACGTCGCGCGGGGTGTCGAAGCCGCCCGGGGCGAGCGGGCCGGCGGGGGGTTCGTAAGCCACGCCGCCACCTTACCTCACTCAAAGTGATCATTCGCATGCGATCAGTGATGTCACGGCGACCGTCAGTCGGACCAGCGCGTCACCGCCCCCAGGACGACGGGTCCGCCGGAGCGCGCACCGCCTCGACGCCATCACAGCGCTGGACGCGTACCCTGGCTTGACGCGGTCCCCGCGCTGGCGAGCCGCTCGATCTCCGCTCACGCGTGTCTGTCGCACCTGTCTGCTGAACTGTTCAGGCGCTTGTTCACCACGAAGGGAGACCGGTCATGGACGAGATCGAGGTCGATGTGATTGACGGACCGTTCGCCGGTCTCCCCGCGACGTTGTCGTCGCTGCGTGATCGGATCGCCGCCGAGCATGACAGGCTTGCCGAGGCGGAGGCGTTCGCGTTCTTCCTCGACCGCGTCGACGCGCCCGAGTCGGGCCTGGCCGCCGAGTGGGACGCCTACATCGTCCATCGCGACGAGGTACGAGCGCGGGCCGAGGCGCGCAAGCGGGCGGCGCTGGAGCGGTTCGAGCGCGAGCTCGCCGAGTTGCCGGCCGTCGAGGCCCGCCGGGTGATCGACGCCGACCCCGCGTACTGGCTGCCGAGTCCCGCAGCCGTCGCAGAACAGCGGGAACAGCGCCCGAAGCCGGATCCCGAACGGCGTCTGCTCGCCGCCATCTTCGGCGAACAGGCCGATGAGGAGGAGAGGGACGAGGAGGACTCGCCCTGCGAACGGGCCGGTGAACGTCTCGACCGGGCGCGGATGGCGGCCGAGGACCGGGACTACGAGCGGTGGGAAGCCAACCGGTCCGAGGAGGAGCGACGCACCGGCCCGTCACGCGGCAACCCCGGCCAGTACGCGTACGCGCGGGCGCCACGTCTCGACGTCAGCCTGCCCCCGGAGCGCGGTGTCGAGCTGGCGATCCGCTCAGAGACCGGGGTCAGCGACGGCCCGATCCCGCAGAACGCGCTCGACGCGGTGGACGGGCTCCGGCTCGACCTGTACCGGCCGGCCGACCTGACCCCGCTGAGGTGGCTGCCGAATCTGCGGTGGCTGGCGGTGCACTCCGCTGTCCCCGTCGACATGGCGGCGCTCGCGACGGTCCTCGCCCCGGCGCGAGCGCTGCGTGACCTGACGATCGAGGCTCCGGTCGATGACATCGGCCCGCTCGCCCGGCTGACCCAGCTCTCCAGTCTCAAGCTGGACGGCACACGCGTCACCGACATCTCGCCGCTGGCCGCCGCGACACACCTGAGCGATCTCTCCATCTGCGACGGACCGCTCGATGACCTCACCCCTCTCGCCGGGCTCCGCCTGCAGCGGCTGTTCGTGTACCGGACCCGGGTGAGCGACCTGTCCCCGCTGGCCGGGATGGCGACGCTGGGCGTGCTGGGCCTGGTCGGCTGCCCGGTGCGGGATCTGTCGGTGGTCACCACCCTGCCCGGGCTGGAGTTCGTCAACGTCGGACGCACCGGCATCACCGATCTCGGCGACCTGCCGGACCAGGTGCCCGGGGTCACCTTCGAAGGCGTCGGCGCGCCGACTCCGGCGCCGTTCGACACCAGTGCACCGCCGACCACAACCGGTCGGCCGGCGGATGAGCAGGCGGCGGCGCTCATCGCCGAACTCCGCGCCGCCGGAGACGACTGGCAGCGGGCGGGCCGGCTCAAACGGGCGATGCTCGCCGGGCGACGTCTCGATCTGGTCCAGGCGATCGTGGCCGGGAAGACGACCGTGACCGGCCTGTTCCTGCCGGACGGCATCGGCGATGTGCCGTTTCCGGACAACCCGTGGGGCATTTCGGCCGACGCGGGGCTGTCCGCCGCGCTCAAGCACGTGTGGGGTCCGGTCGCCGACCTCGCGCCGCGGTTCGTCGCGGCCGTCCGCGACCGCACCCTCGCCCTGGCTCTGCTCACCGAGGACGACGGCGCTCCCGCGCTCGGCTACTTCGCCTGGCACCGCGACGACGACGGCAGCGGACATCTCATCCCCGCTCCGGACAGCCTCGACCGGTTCGCCGACCCGGCTCTCGACTACCACCTGTCCCTTGTGGTCGGCGCCGCGCCGCATCTCACTGACCCGGCCGCCTTCGTGCCGCTGCTGGCAGGGCCGGTGCCCCGGCCGATCCGCGACTTCTGGGCGATCCACCACTCCCTGCGGCCGGCCTACGGCGACACCATCGGCGGCCCGCTCTCCATGAACACTCTGGAGTTCTTCGACGATGACAGCTGGAACGCCGCGGCCAGGAGGCTCGGCGGCCTGCCGCCTGACCGGTTCGTCCACTCCGTCGGCCACGCCGACTATGACGCCTACCTGCTCGACCTCGACCTGCTCGACGGCGCCGGCAACCCCACCGTCGCCACCTGGGCGTTCAAGGAGTGGGTCGTCAGCGACCACAAGGACTACTGGGACTGGCTCGACAGCACCGGCACCCGCATGATCTTCGGCCGGTAGGGCACGGGCCGGCGGAGACGGCTAGCGGATTTGGTACAGGACAGTGAAGAACTACTGGGGAGTGGTGGCGCAGTACTCCTGGGTGGCGCCGCTGTGGTGCATGCACACCTCGTCACCGCTGACCAGCGCCACAGCCGGGTGGAAGTCCCCTTCGAGCGCCGTGCCGGCGACGAACGTGTCCAGGGAGCCGGGGGTGGGGACGCCGTTGACGGTGAAGGAGAAGACGGCCGTGGTCGGCGCGGGCCGGATCATGAACCAGTAGCGGTAGTCGCCGGGCACTCCGCGGATCTCCTGGCAGACCGTCGTCTCGGGCGCGCAGACGCCGCCGTCCTGCGCGGTGGCGGCCGGGGTCGATCCCCCGAACGCGAGGACTCCCGAGATCATGGCCGCCACGACGGCGAGGCGGCGCGGAAGACGGGACTCTGGGTTCGGGGGCATGCATGTCACCTTTCCTGACCGGGGCATGAAACCGTCCCGCACCCGCGGGCCGGGATGGCACCATCATCATGCGATCGATCTTCCGGCTCCGCCACCCGCCGGCGGCGTCTATGGGCCGTCGATGCGCTGGCAGAGGCCGTAGACGAAGCGGGCACGGTAGGTCGTGCCCCCGTGGGTGAGATCGACCGCCCAGTGGTGCGGGGCCTGGCCCTCGAGGTGGACGACGCCGGGGAAGCTCGCGCCGACGTCGCCGACGACGCATCCCCAGGGGACCAGCTCGTCGAAGGAGAACGTCCTGGGGCCCGCGGGGCGGACGAACCACTGGTTCCACACCTCACCGCCGGGGCCGGTCAGGACCTCGAACTCCAGCCCCGGCCATGAGGGCAGCGCCCAGCGGGCCACGCCGCAGGTCAGGCTCCCCATGGTGGTGGCGCCGGCGTACGAGGGAGGACCGAGAAGCCGGCGCAGCCCCTTCGGCGGGCGCGGCGAGTGGAGCATCCTCGTCCACTGGGCGTGGGCCGCACGCAGCTCGGCCCTGGACGCGCCCATGTCGCCCAGCGCCTCCTCCACCCTTTCCGGGTTGAGGTCGCGCATCCGGTGCATCAAGGACAGCTCGAACTCCCGCACGCCGAATCCCACCCACCTGTTCTACCTGCTTCCCCAAGCGGGCGAGGTCTCAGCAGGCGCCCAGGCGGCTCCCGCTCCAGGCCGCCGAGTCTCACCGCAGCACGGTCACCGGCACCTGCGGGCACAGCACCGCCCAGCGCTCGATCACGTCGCTGTCCTCGTGCCGCGAGCCTGGTCAGGCCCCTGCTCGAATTCAATTCTTGACGAAGTTAATTACTGCTACCCTTGCACGCATGCACCCTCGGCTCACCACGACCCCGGCGGCGGCCACCGTGTTCACCATGGTGCTGACGCAGGGGCCGGTCTCCCGGGTGGAGATCGCCAGGCGGAGCGGGCTGTCGTCCGCCGCCGTCACCAAGGCCGCCCGCCCGTTCATCGAGGCCGGCTACCTGGAGGAGCTGGCGGCCACCGAACGTACGGCACCGGGGGCGGGCCGGCCGGCCAGTCCGCTGACCATCCGGCCGGACCGGGAGTTCTTCTGCGGCGTGAAGATCACCCATGAGGAGCTGATCGGCGTGGTCACCGATCTGCGGGCCGAGCCGCTCGTCTCGGCGCACCGCCCGCTGGACACGACCTCGGTCGAGGGCGTGGTGTCGGCGCTGGCCGGGCTGGTGTCCGAACTGCTGGCCGCCGACCCCGCGTACGGCGAGCGCTGCCACGCGCTGGGCCTGGCGGTGTCGGGAGACGTCGACAAGGCCCACGGGGTGATGCGTTACTCGCCTTTCCTGCACTGGCGTCAGGTGCCGCTGGCGCGGCTGGCCGCCGAGGCGACGGGCCTGACCGTCACCATCGAGAACGACGTCAAGTCGCTCGCCGTGGCCGAGCAGTGGTTCGGCGACGGGGTCGGCGCGGCGTCGTTCGCGCTGGTCACCGTGGGGGTGGGGATCGGCTGCGGGCTGGTGGTGAACGACCGGGTGATGGCCGGCTCGCACGGCGTGGCCGGGGAGATCGGCCACGTTCCCGTCGGGGGCGACGAGCCCGAGTGCCACTGCGGCGGGCGCGGCTGCGTCGAGGCCATCGCCGGGACCGCGCCCCTGCTGGCGGCCGTCCGCGCCGCGTCCGGCGACGGGTCGCTGACCGTCGAGGCCGCCATCGGCGCGGCCCACGCGGGCGACGCGGCCGTGCGGGAGGTGTTCGCCCGGGCGGCGCACGCGATCGGCCTGGCCATGGCGGCGATGGCCAACCTGTTCGGGCCGGAGCGGATCATCGTGACCGGTGACGTGCCGGGGCTGCTGTCGTACGGGCTGTTCGAGGAGCAGCTCAACCGGTCGTTCGCGGCCCAGGCGTTCGGCGCGGCGGCCGACTGCCGCCTGCTGCTGCGCCCGAGGTCGTTCGAGCAGTGGGCCCGCGGCGCCGCCGCGGTCGCCATCCAGCAGCAGTTCACCCTTGATGGAGTGTGAATGACCGCGGCACCCGGCATCTGGCAGCCCCACGATCGAGCGTTCGAGCAGCCGGAGGAGGTGCGGGTCGAGGCGGGCGGGCTGGAGTTCCAGTGCACAGCGGCGGCCGCGCTCACCTGGGCGGTCGCCGAGCCGTCCCGCGGCGTTCTCGAGCTCCGCGTCACCCCTGACAGACCGGCCGGCGTGCGGGTCGCCTGGCGGGTGCCGTGCGTGGACGCGACCGCCTTCTGGGCCGCCGACGGCGGCGAGCACCGGGGGCTGCCGCCGTTCTGGCGCCGTCCCCGCACGGCGGCGCTGGAGAAGAACGCGCCCGTCGGCTGCCTGGTGGGAGCCGGTGACGTGGCCATCTGCACGTTCGCCGCGGGCGAGGTCGTCAGGCCCGTGCGGACGCGCACCGGCGTGGTGGAGGAGACCGGCGAGTTCGGGTTCTGGGTGGAGCACGAGGCCACCCCGGACGCGGGGCTGCTGCTGCGACTCGACCTCACCCGGCGGCACTTCGCGGCCACGCTGTCCGGCATGGCGGACTGGTGGCGCGCGCTGCACGGCCCCGTCGCCGACGTGCCGGAGGTGGCGCGGATGCCCGCCTACTCGACCTGGTACGCCATGCAGCAGCACGTCAGCGCCGAGAGCGTGGAGCGGCAGGCGGGACCCGCGGCCGAGCTGGGCTGCGAAACGATCATCGTGGACGACGGCTGGCACAGCGACGACCGGGGGCGCGGGTACGGGTACGTCGGCGAGTGGGAGCCGTCCCCCACCTCTTTTCCCGATATTTCCGGGCATGTGGCCAAGGTCCGTGGTGAAGGGCTGGCCTACCTGCTCTGGTACGCCCTGCCGTTCGTGGGCCGGCACACCGCGCTCTGGGAGCGCGTGGAGCCGTACACGCTGGCGTACAAGGAGCACATGAACGCGGCCATCGTGGACCCCCGCTACCCGTACGTCCGCGACCTCGTGGCGGGCCACCTCGCCCGCGCCGTCACGGAGTGGGGCATGGACGGGCTCAAGATCGACTTCATCGACCAGTTCGCCGTGGAGGACCCGCCGCCGCCCGGCCCCGAGGCGGACTGCGAGACGGTGAACGAGGGCGTGCGCAGGCTCCTGGCCCAGCTTCCCCGCGACTGCCTGGTCGAGCTGCGCCAGCCGTACGTGAGCCCGGGGCTGTGGCCGTTCGCCACGATGGTGCGGGCCTCCGACTGCCCGCTCAGCCCGGCGCACAACCGGCAGCGCACGGTGGACCTGCGGCTGATCGCCGGGCCGCTGGCCGTGCACGCGGACATGCTGATGTGGCACCCCGGGGAGCGGCCCGCGCGCGTGGCCACCCAGCTCATCAGCGTGCTCTTCGCGGTGCCGCAGATCTCGGTGGACCTGACCGCTCAGACGCCCGAGCAGGCCGAGGTGCTCCGGTTCTGGCTGGGGTTCTTCCGCGAGCACGCGGAGGTGCTGCAGCGGGGCTCCTTCCGGCCGGCCCGGCCCGACCTGGGCTACCCGCAGGTCACGGCCCGTTCGGAGGGCACGGTCGTCACCGCCCGCTACGCGCCGGCGCCCGTGGAGGTCCCGGCCACCGGCACGCTGTGGCTGGCCAACGGCGACTCCTCCTCCGACGTGCTGCTGGAGGTCTCGGCGTCGGGTACGGCGCGCGCCACGGTCCGCGACTGCCGCGGGCGGAGCGTCCACGAGGGCGCCCTCGCGTTGCGCCCCGGCATCAACCAGGTCACCGTGCCGGAGGGTGGCCTGCTGCGCCTGGAGCGCTGACGGCGCTGGTCGCCCGCCGCCCACGGGGAACGCCGCGCGCCCGGCTCGCACGGGCGCGCGGAGGTGGGGATGCGCCGCTGCAGGAGCGCGCCCGCTGCAGGGCCCTTCGAGGGGCGTCGAGGGAGGCCGAGGGGCGTCACGCGCCGTGGTGCCGTCGCGGAGGGGGCCGTCCCGCATGGGGGCGCGTCGCATGGAGGCGCGTCGGTATGGGGTGTAAGGCACAGCGTCCCGAACGCGTGGGGGCGCGCCGCATGCGGCGTAGCGCACGGCGTCCGAACGCGTGGGGGCGCAGCCGCTCCAGCGCCCGTGAGTCAGCGGCTGCGCCCCGGTCCGCGTCAGGGGCGGAGGCGGTCCAGGAACTGGGCCTGGTAGAGCGAGGGTGGGGCGAGCCCGGGCTGGTTCGCGCCCTCGATGTACCCGGCCGGCTGCTGGAACGGCCCGTCGCCCGTGATCGTGCCGCGGCAGCCGATCGCGTAGTTCTGGGCGGTCGGCGGCTTCTGCACGATCAGCCTGCTGGTCGACACGTCGCAGTTCCAGGCCACCGAGTGGGCCGCCGACCATCCGTGCGAGGTGCCGTAGCGGCCCCGGTTGTAGAGGCCGAGCGTGTAGTCGTAGTGCGGGTCGATGTCCTGGTGGCCGTCGAACAGCAGGCCCTGCGACCAGCGCCGGTGGCCCTCGCTGGAGTTGAGCGCGTACTCCGACGTGCCCCGCAGGAAGACGATTCCCGAGACCGTGCTGTGCCCGTTGGAGACGAACGCGTGCCGGGCCTTGTACGCGTAGCAGTCGCGGAAGAGCACCTGCTGGGAGTAGACGTAGGTGTTGAAGTTGTACCGCCTGCTCCCGGTGACGATGCTGACCGGGTCGACGGCCCGGCAGTTCTCGACCGTGGCGCGGGTGGTCTCCTGGGTGGCGACCCCGGCCTGGGTGAAGTGGAGCATGGTGCAGTCCCGCACCCAGGAGTCCTCGGTGCGCAGCAGGACGATCGCGTTGTAGGCGTGCTCCTCGTCCTGCTCGGGGTCGCCGTGATACTCGATGTCCACGCGGAGCCGCTCCACCCCCACCTGGGTGACGAGCCCGGCCCTGTCCCACTTGTAGAGGAAGGACGGGGACAAGGCGCGGTTGAGGTGGTTGAAGACCGGTACGTCGATCTTCACCCTGTTGCCGGAGACTTCGCGGACGTACCGGTTGTAGATGATGGGATGCTCCCCCACCTTCCAGGCGGGCCCCACGTCGTGGCCGCCGTAGTCGATGGCCTTCAGCCACTCCTCGGTGCAGGGGTGGGTGATCACGATGTTGTCGCCGGGCCGCAGCGAGCCGGGGCTCGCCACCTCGAACTCCCGCGATCCCACCTGCACGAGGTCGGTGGTGATCTCGGTGCGGGTGCCAGGGACCTCGCCGGTCCAGCCGCCGCCCGCGCTCCCGCCGGCCACGATCACGTCGCGGTCCTGTGGCGTGTTGCCGGTGGCCTTGATGATCGTGTTGCTCGCCGGGTCCTCGCCGTCGCCCGTGCCGCGCAGCACCATGCCGCTCGCCCGTACGTACAGGGTGCCCGCCACCGGGTAGCGGCCGGGCAGCAGGAGCAGGGCGCCGCGCCGCTCGCGGGGCAGCGCGGCCACCTCGTCCAGGGCCGCCTGGACGTGGGCCGTGTTGTCGCCCTCCACCGGGCGGATGGTCTTGACGACCGGCACGTGGGGGATCGGGCGCTCGCCGTTGCGGTAGCCGGCGTGGCTGAAGTCCGGGATGCGGTTGCCCTCCGCGTCCTGCTCGTACACGAGCCGTCCCCGCCGGTCGTAGCGCACCAGGCGGGACTGCCAGAGTGGCGAGGCGCCGGCCGGTACCGCGCCCGCTGCGGAGAGCGCGAGCGCGCCGCCCGCGGCGAGCACCGCCCGCCTGCTGAGGTCATGTGCCATGTCCACCTACCTGATGACGATCTTGTCGAGTTCGGGGCCGCGCGTCGTGAGGCCGAAGAAGCGGATCGTGTTGACCCCGGCCACCAGGTCCACCGGCACCGTCGCGGTCGTCACCGTGTCCTTGGTCCCGGTCATCGGCACCTGGATAGCGTCGCCGCCGTTGACGCTGACCGAGAACGACTGCGAGCCGTCCACCAGCGCGTACACGGTCATCTGCCGGGTCCCGGTGGTCTCCGACAGCACGCCTCTGACGACGGCGTAGTCGTAGACGTTGCCGCCGATGAGGATCACCTTCCGCCCGCCGGAGCAGACGGCGCAGTACGCGGGCTCGGCCGCGCCCTCGAAGACGTTGCCGGCCCGCTCGGCCTCGTAAGTCCCCGGGCTCCGGTCCGGCGGCGGCAGCTTCACCGGCGGCGTCGCGGGCCCGAGCTGCTCGGCCTTCAGCTCCTTGACCAGCAGGTACGTCTCCTGCAGCCCGGCGCTCTTGATGCTGCGGTAGATGCCCCACTTGGGCCGGTTGTACTGCTCCTGCGTCCACCAGAGGTCGATGCCGTCGACCCGCTGGTCCACGATCGTCCGCGAGCCGTTCTTCGGGCCGTCGCGCAGCACCCACCGCATGTAGCCGGCGTCGCCCGACTTGAACTCGATGGTGGTGGTGACCCACCTGTTCTGGATCGGCTCGAGATCGGCGGTCGCGAAGTCGTGCGACTTGTTGTCCGCCGGCGTCCAGTAGCGGGCCGCGATCTTCTGCACGCCGTTCACGACCGGCAGCGAGATCTGCGCGATCGGGGTGCCGACGTCGGAGTTCTTCAGCTGCCAGATGTGGGTGAAGTTGGTGGTCGCGTCGAGGGTGTCCGGGATGTACATCTGGTACGTGATCCGCCAGGTCTCGTCCTTGCGGATCTCCAGCGGCGTGCCGTCGGCGGCGCGCATGCCGCGCACCTCGTTGCGCATGCGGTCGGAGCCGTCGCGGTCCTCCAGATGGGCGTCGAAGCGCCAGTAGTTCCTCTCGGCGTGGACGTGCGGCAGCCCCTCCGGGTGCGAGCCGCGCCGGTCGTCCTCGAGCGCCTCGAACGCGTTGACGCCGTCGCGCCACGGACTGGGACTCCACCGCGTCTCCCAGCGGCCGGTGGGAGACGCGGCGGGAGCGGTGGCCGCCCCCGCCGTGCTCACCGGCTGCGCCGCGGACGCCGCCACCAGCGCGAGCGCTGCCAGGACGCCCGCCCGGCGCAGGTTGTGCGTTCGCCTCATCCGGCCGCTCACTCGCTCGCGCCGGTGAGCTGGTAGGCCTTGAGGTTCCTGACCAGCAGGTAGGTGTTCTGCAGGCCCGAGCTGTTGATGCTGCGGTAGATGCCCCACTTGGGCCGCAGGTACTCGTCGTCGCCGCGCCACAGGTCGGTGTTGTCCAATCGCTTGTCGACCAGCGTGGTCGAGCCGTCCTTGAGCGTCCAGCGCAGGTAACCGCTGTCGGACGCCTTGAACTCGAACGTGGTGTCCACCCACTTGCCCTGGATCGGCTCCAGGTTCGTGCTGCCGACCTCGTGGGTCTGCTCGGACTCGTCCCAGTACCGTACGTTGATCTTCTGGGTGCCGCCGGAGACCGGCAGCGACATCGTGTAGAGGGGCGCGCCGGAGCCGGGCACCTTCATCTGCGCAATGTGCGAGAAGCCGCTGGTGGCGTCGAGCGAGGCCGGGATGTACATCTGATAGCCGATGCGCCAGGTCTCGTTCTCGAGGATCTTGAGGTACGAGCTGCCGCCGGTCCGCATGCCCTTGACCTCGTTGCGCTGGCGGTCGTCGCCGTCGCGGTCGCGGGTGTGCATGTCGAAGCGGTACGCGTCGCCGGAGACGTAGATGTGCGTCACGCCGGGGTGGGAGTCGGAGCGGTCGTCCTCGATGCCCTCGAACGCCTCGGCGACCGTGTCGTTCGCGGGGTTCGGGCTCCAGCGCAGCGTCCACGCGGCCGCGGCGGCCGGGGTGGCGGGCAGGGCGGCGGCGGGCAGGGCGGCGGCGGGCAGGGCGGCGGCGGGCAGGGCGGCGGCGAGCGCCAGTGCGGCTAAGACACCTGTGATTCGCTTAGTCATCGGTCCTCCGTGAGGATCTAGGTTCCAACTTCTGGAAACGTCGTATGCGACCACTGACTCTGCGTTATCGTTCTGCTCGTCCGGCGGCGAGAACCAAGCCGCCGGACCTACCGCCGGGCTGGCGGGATGTGACGCCTGTGGAGGCTGTGTAAGACCGTCGGACGGTTTCCCGTCCCTCGCCTTGACCGGGACGGCGGCTGCCGGTGAAGCAGGAAGGTCCAACTCGCGAGGGTTGGAGTCTCCCGGCATCAGTCGTGAGGCGGAAGTCAAGAGAGCTCTCTCCTCAGATGGAGGGTGAACCCGCCGTTGGGGGGAACGGCGAGGTCGAGCTTGCCCCCGGCGGAGACGGTGACCGTCTCGGCGAGGATCCGGTCGCCCGGGGCGTCCCGGTAGATCTCGGCCGCCCACTCCCCTTGGTCGAGGAAGTCGAGCGGCACGGTGAGCGTGCGGGCCTCGCCAGACACGCCCGCGCCGACGTACCACTCGCCGCCGCTCCTCCTGGCCAGCAGGATGTGGTCGGCGGGGTCGCCGGAGAGCAGCCGCGTCTCGTCCCAGGCGGTGGGGACGGCCGACAGCAGCCGCAGGGCCTCCGGCCGGGCCTCGTAGGCCTCGATGCCGTCGGCGAAGTGCTGGACGCCGGATTCGAAGAGCACCGACAGCGCGAGCTCGAACCCGGCCGAGATCGTGCGCACGCCGGTGAACGTGCACGGCGTGAAGTCCATCGGGCCCTGCACGTTGCGGGTGAAGGCCAGCGACAGGTAGTGAGCGGGCTGGTAGAGCGGCTGCTTGCCGGGCTTCGGCTTGATCCACTCGGCGCCCTTGACCGCTTCTGCGGTCATGAACTGCGGCCAGGTGCGCTCGGTGCCGCGCGGGATGGTGCCGCCGTGGAAGACCACCATGAGCTTCAGCCGGGCGGTGGCGGCCAGGATGGCGTCGAACCAGCGCATCCGGTCCTGGCCGTCGGACTCGGTGAAGTCGATCTTCACGCCGGCCGCGCCCCACTCCTTCCAGAGCGCGAGCTTCTCGCGGTGCTCCAGCTCGGTGTCCACGTGCTGCCAGTGCGACCAGAGCCAGACGCCGACGCCCTTCTCGGTGGCGTAGGAGATCAGCTCGGGCATCCACTCCTTGTTCCAGCCCGCGTCGGCCAGCACGTACGGCCAGCCGTTGCGGGCGGCGAAGTCGACCCAGCGCTGCTGGGCGGCCAGGTCGCGGGTGGAGGGGCCGTCGGACCACCACGACCAGGCGGCGGCGCCCGGCCTGATCCAGGAGGTGTCCTCGACCTCGGACGGCGCCGCGAGGCTGGTGACCAGGTCGCTCTCCACGATCGTGGCCAGGTCGCCGACGATCAGCGTGCGCCAGGGCGTGGTCAGCGGGCTGGCCGCGGTCACGTACGGGTCGGGCAGGTCGAGCCGGAACGCGTGGCCGTCGAAGCGCAGGCGGGAGCCGGCGTAGCCGCTGTCCAGGTTCGACTCGGTGACCAGCAGCCAGGAGCCGCCGGTCTCGAAGAGCGAGGGGTAGCCGTACAGGATGGGCTCGGCGTCGGCGACGGTGCCGTGCCGGTGGATCTCCTCGTAGTCGCACCGGCCGTTCTCGTACGGGAGCAGCACCGCGCGGGCCGCGCCCGGCACCACGTACTCCGAGACCTCCTCCACGACGGTGACCGGCCCCGTCCACGGCACCACGTACCGGTACGCCACGCCGTGCCCGCCGACGCGGATCTGCAGGTCGAGCCGGTGCGTGCCCTTGGTGAACGACAGCGTCCACTCGCCGGCCTCGTAGTGGTGCTCGCGCCGCTTGCCGATCACCGTCCGATAGGACTCCTCGATCCGCCGCTCGGACATCCCGGACAGGACGAGCCCCCGGCTCAGGTCCTCGTGCGCGGTCCTGATCCCGAGCCGGGAGGGCTCGATCACCACCCGGCCGGCGTGGCGCACCTCGAGCGTGAGCTCTCCCGAAGGGGAGAGGGCGAGCGCTGCTTCCAGGTCCTCGTCGCTGAGCGTCCAGTTCGGCACGGTGCCTCCAGGAGAGAAGAGATAGGAGGAGTCGATCGCGCCGCACTGGCCGCCCATAGGCGCGGTGCGGCGGTCGCTCAAGGCGCCCGAATCTCCTCACAGTGCGCTAGACACTAGGGGGAAAGCGCTTTCAATTCAATTCTTGACGAAGTTAATTACCGGGTCTACGGTACGGCCATGCCTCACGGACTGCCCTCAGAACAGCCCACCAGCCTGTCGATACGTCCGACCTCTGCCGCCCGGCCGGCCGAGTTCCGTGAGCCACGATTCGGGCTGTTCATCCACTCGGTGATCGAGCTCTTCCTTTGAGAGGCCCTCCATGGAGATGAACCGTCGCCAGATGCTGGCCCTGGCGGTGGCGGCCGCGACCGCGCCCGTGCTGTCCGCCTGCGCGGACACCAGGCAGCAGAAGCAGGCCGCGGCTCCGGTGCAGTCCGGCGCCCAGCTGATCGACCCCAACCGGCCGGGCAGCGACGCCTGGCCGTTCGAGGCGGCCGAGCAGCTCGACCACTCGCTCACCTGGCCGAAGACGGACGTGCCCGACCCGGCGTCCAAGGTGACGATCACGGTGGCGATGACCACGGACGCCGTCACCGAGGTGCGCAACGCCCAGTTCGACTTCTTCTTCAAGAAGCGCCACCCGAACATCGAGATCAAGCGCGAGTCGTCGCCCTTCGACCAGTTCCTGACGAAGTACATGGCCCAGGCGGCCGGCGGCACGCTGCCCGACGTGCTCTACAACCACTACTCCTGGACGCAGAACCTCATCGCCAACCAGATGCTGCATCCCGTGGACGAGTACATCGCCAGGACGCCCGAGTTCGACATGGACGACATCCCCCAGCGCGGGCTCGGCTACTTCAAGCGCGACGGCAAGCTGTACGGCCTGCCCACCGACATGGCGCCCAAGCTGCTCTTCTACAACAAGGACCTGTTCGACAAGGCGGGCATCGACTACCCGGACGAGAGCTGGACGTTCGACAAGCTCTTCGAGACGGCCAGGAAGATGACCAGCGGGTCGGGCGCGGGGAAGATCTACGGCTTCTCCCCCATGCCGGTGCCGGCCCCCGACCTCAGCGCCGTCTTCCTGATGCCGTTCGGCGGCCGGTTCCTGGACGCCTCCGAGTCCACGGTGCTGATCAACGAGCCCAAGGCCAGGCAGGCCATGGGGCGCTGGCTCGACCTGCTGCTCAAGGACAAGGCGGTGCCGAGCCTGGCCGAGCTGCAGCTGCTGGAGAAGGTGGACCCGTTCAAGACCGGGCACGCGGCCATGCTGATCAACGGCGCCTGGCTGATGCTGGAGCTGTCCAAGCAGAAGGCGTTCAAGTGGGGCGCCACGCACGTGCCCAAGGGCCCCGACGGCCGCTTCACCCCGGCCGTGGGCAGCGCGCTGGTGATGACGGCCGCGTCGAAGAACAAGGACGCCGCGTGGCTCTACATGCACGAGTTCCTGTCGTCCTCGGGCTACAAGTTCCGCCAGATCACCTCGCCCGCCCGCCAGTCCGCCTGGGACGCCAACGCCAAGGCCGTCGGCATCCCCGAGGAGACGGCGAAGCTGGTCAAGGACGTCCTGGCCGACTACGCCTCCGACGACGGCGTGCTGCGCCTGCCGGCCAACAAGAAGGTCGTCGACACCGCCAAGCCCATCTGGGAACGCGCGATGCTCGGCAAGGTCAGCGTGGACGACGCGCTGAAGGAGATCGCCGACAAGGTCACCCCCATCCTGGCCGAGAACAAGATCGCATGACCGCCGTCAGCGTCCGCACTCCGCTGGCGCGCCGCGAGGCGCGGCGCTTCCACCTGTTCGTCTCGCCGTGGGTGGCCGGGTTCGTGCTCTTCAGCGCGGGCCCGATCCTCGCCGCCATCGTGCTGAGCTTCATGCAGTGGAACCTCCTGCAGGCGCCGAAGTGGGTGGGTTTCGCCAACTACGTACGCATGGTCAACGACCCCGAGTTCTGGGAGTCGATCGGGAACACCGTGGAGTACGGCCTCGGCTCGGTGGCGCTCGGCGTGACGTTCACGTTCCTGCTGGCGCTGCTGCTCAACCAGCCGCTGCGCTTCCAGGGCCTGTTCCGCACCGTGATGTACCTGCCCTCGGTGGTGTCGGGCCTGGCCACGGCGCTGCTCTGGCTGAACATCCTGCACCCCGACTACGGGCTGATCAACAAGGTGCTGGCGTCGTTCGGCATCGAGGGTCCCGGCTGGCTGGCCTCGCAGGAGTGGGCCATCCCCGGGCTCGTGCTGATGAGCGTGTGGGGCGCGGGCAACACGATCGTCATCTACCTGGCCGGGCTGCAGGGCATCCCGAGGACGCTCTACGAGGCCGCCGAGATCGACGGGGCGGGGTGGTGGCGCCGGTTCTGGAGCGTGACCGTGCCGATGATGTCGCCGGTCATCTTCTTCAACGTGGTGACGGGGTTCATCGCGGCGCTGCAGAGCTACGTGCTCATCCTGGTCATGACCGAGGGCGGTCCCGGCAACGCGACGATGGTCCTGGGGCTCTACATCTACCGGCACGCGTTCGTCTACTTCGACATGGGCTATGCGGCCACGCTGTCGTGGGCGATGTTCGTGCTGGTCATCGCCGTGACCGCGATTCAGTTCAGCCTGGCCCGGCGCTGGGTGCACTACGAGTTCAAGTGAGGTCGCCGATGCTCGTCGAGACCGCGGTCAAGACCGCGCGCCCCACCAGGCCGGGCACCTCCCTGACCTCGGAGCAGGCCGAGCGCGTCAGGAGGATCCGGCGCTCCGGCGCGTACATCCTGCTGGCCATCAGCTCGGCGGTGTTCCTGCTGCCGTTCCTGTGGATGGTGACGACCTCGCTCAAGTCGGACGCCGAGAACCTGGCCTTCCCGCCGCAGTGGCTGCCCGACTCCTTCCACTTCGACAACTACCTCAAGGGCTGGACCGGGTCGCTGCCGTTCAACCGCTTCCTGCTGAACACGATCGTGATCACCGCGCTCTCCATGGCGGGCAACCTCATCTCGTGCATCCTGCCCGCGTACGCGTTCGCCCGGCTGCGGGCGCGGGCGGCGGGTGTCATGTTCACGGCGCTGCTGGCGACCATGATGATCCCGCGCGAGATCACGCTGGTGCCGAAGTTCGTGATGTTCTCCAAGCTCGGCTGGGTCGACACGTACCTGCCGCTGATCGTGCCGGAGTTCTTCGGCGTCGCGCTCTACATCTTCCTGCTGCGCCAGTTCTTCACCACGATCCCGCAGGAGCTCATCGACGCCGCCCGCATCGACGGGGCCTCGGAGCTGCGCATCCTGTGGAGCGTCATGCTGCCGCTGGCCAAGCCCGCTATCGCGGCGATCTGCCTGTTCTCCTTCGTCGCCAACTGGAACCAGTACCTGGAGAACTCCATCTACCTGCGGTCGATGGAGAAGATCACCCTCGCGCAGGGGCTCGGCATGTTCAACGGTCAGTACGTGACCCAGTACAACCAGATGATGGCCGTCGCGCTAGTGTCGATGCTGCCCATCCTTATCATCTTTTTCCTGGCACAGAAGACGTTCATCCGGGGAGTCACGCTCACCGGAATCGCAGGAAGGTAATCGTTGGAGTACGAACGTCAGCCGTACCGAAGGTGCGGCCGCAGTGGTCTCCTTCTCCCCGCCGTGTCGCTCGGCCTGTGGCACAACTTCGGCGGGGGCAAATCCCTCGACAGCCAGCGCGCCATCTTCACCAAGGCGCTCGACCTGGGCATCACGCACTTCGACATCGCCGACCGTTACGGCCCGCCGCTCGGCGCCGCGGAGGAGACGTTCAGCCGGCTGCTGCCGAGGTCGCTGCGGGACGAGGTGGTCGTCACCACCAAGGGCAGCAACCCCATGTGGGACGGCCCGTACGGCAAGGGCAACTCGCGCAAGCACCTGCTCGCCACGCTCGACCGGTCGCTGGGGCGGCTCGGCCTCGACTACGTGGACATCTTCTACCTGCACCGCGACGACGAGGACACGCCGCTGGAAGAGCAGGCGGCCACGCTCGACCACATGGTCCGCACGGGGCGCGCCCTGTACGTGGGCGTGTCCAACTTCTCGCCGGAGCGCACCGCGCAGATCGCCCGGCTGCTGCGTGACCTCGGCACCCCGCTGCTGATCCACCAGCCGTCCTACTCGCTGCTCAACCGGCAGATCGAGCGCGGCCTGCTGGGCGTGCTCGAGCAGGAGGGCGTCGGCTGCGTGGTCTACTCGCCGCTGGCCCAGGGCCTGCTCACCGACCGCTACCTCGACGGCATCCCCGCCGACTCGCGGGCGGCGGAAGGCCGCTTCCTGACGCCCGACAGGGTCACGCCGGAGGTGCTGGCGTTCGTGCGGGCGCTCGCGGAGCTGGCCTCGTCCCGCGGCCAGACGGTGGCGCAGCTCTCCCTGGCCTGGGCGCTCAGGGACCCGCGCATCACCTCGGTGCTGGTCGGCGCCTCCAGCCCCGAGCAGCTGGAGGCGAACGTGGCCGCCGTGGACCGGCTCGACTTCACCGAGGACGAGCTGGCGACCATCGACCGCGCCGCCAAGGAGGCGGGCATCGAGGCATAGATCCTCTCCCCCGCAGGAGCCAGAACCTTCGCTCCTCCGGGGAGCCGCCGCTGCCCAGGCGACCGGCACGATCGTGGCATGACGACGTGGAGCGGACGATGAACCGCCTGGGCAGCGGCCGCGTGGACGCTGCTCCATGTCGCGTCCAAGATTCACGTCGCCCTCGCCGAGCTCACGGCCTGCGGCCGGCGATTCGCTGCCTCACATCAGGAGGCGGATCGGCGGCGCCACGCCACGACCCGGTTCAGCGAGCTGCGCGACCAGGTCCGGGAGCTGCCCGGCTTCGCGGCGTTCCTGCGGCCCCCCGACTTCACTGACCTGCTGCAGACCGCGGACCGGGGACCCGTCGTGATCGTCAACGTGGATCGCCTCCGCTGCGACGCGCTGCTGCTCACCACCGGTGGGCTGTGCGTGCTCCCGCTCCCCGGGCTCAGCAAGGACGCGGCCACCCGGCGAGCCCGTGCCTTCCAGCGGGCCCTGGCCGTGGCGCCCCAGGGTCGTGCGACCTCGACCGCCGCAACACAGACCGTGCTGGCCACCCTGGAGTGACTGTGGGACGCCGTGACGCAACCCGTCCTCCACGCGCTCGCACTGCCCGTAGGATCCAGGATCTGGTGGTGCCCGACCGGACCGCTGACCACGTTGCCGCTGCACGCCACCGGCCGGCACCGTCCTGGCGGCACCACCACGTGGGCCGGCGAGTATGTCGTCTCCTCCTACACGCCCACCCTGCAAGCCCTGCTTCGCGCCAGGAACACGCCGCCTGCCCCACCGTCCGCCACGACCTTGGTGACGGCGCTGACGGAACAGGCGTGGTCGTGGATTGCCGTCCCATGAACCTGCGTCCCTACTACCTGGAAGCTGTCCCGGCTGGCAGAGCTGTTCTTCTCGCCCACGGCGCCTGCTCGCTGAGAAGGCCATCAGTTCAGACGGTGATCCAACGACGGCGATCCCCCAACTCAACCGCGGGATCGGACGCACCGAAATGGCGACCTTCGACTCCTTCACCGTCGACGGCACGCCTTCCGAGTGCCGGCGACTACCACGCAACATCGAAGACGTCTCCGACAGCGACGTCGCGGGTCCCCACGAGGAGGAGAGCCCACCGCACTACTCCCCAAGTCGTAGAGTGCCTGCCCGCTACGACTGGCGAGGTAGCCGGGAGAGTCGCCTCTGGGCCGATGACGGAGAGGGATCCGGCGCGGAAGCATTTCCACTGATGGACCCTCTTCGAAAAGGACGAATCAGACGATGCTGTTCGTTGAGCTACTGGTGCCCAGGGGTGTTTTCGATGAGCAGGAGCGCCGAAGCCTCGCCGGGCGGCTGACCGGGCGGCGCCTGTTGTCGGCCGTGGATGGGGAGACGGTGGCTGCCGATCCCGGCGTGATCGACCTGTTCGATTCGCTCAGCCATGTGGTGGTGCGCGAGGAGGAGGTATGGAACGCCGCCGGGCGGCTGCTCGACGCGTCGCAGGGCACCTGGTACGTGGTGAACGTGATCGCCGGGATGTGGGGAAAGGAGATGAGCGAGCACCTCATCGCCCGCATCACCGCAGAACTGGCGCAGGCGGAAGGCAATCCCGAGCCGCGGGCCATAGTGCACGTGATCAGCCTTCCTGAGGGCGGCTACGGACTGCACGGGCGCGCCCAGCGCTCCGCCGACGTCCTGCAACTGATCGAGCAAGCCAAAACCGGCCCTGCCGCTCCAGTCCCGGACGACATGATCGTCGATCCGGTCTGCGGCGCCACCGTCCCGCTCCAGGACGCTGTCATCCTGGAGCGCGGCGGGAAGACTTACGGCTTCTGCTGCACCCACTGCCGCGGGCACTTCGTCAAGCAGTTGAGCGATGCGGAGGCGTCCTCATGACGCTCGTGGCCAATGTCAGGCAGGAGGAGGCGTGGAACGGTGAGGAAGGCAGGCGCTGGGCCGATCACTATCAACGTCTGGATCGCATGGCCGCGCCCGCCAACGAGCACTTGTTCGCCGCCGCAGGCATCGGCGAGCGTGACAGGGTCCTGGACATCGGCTGCGGTACGGGGGAAACCACTCGGATCGCCGCACGTCACGCGGCCCGCGGGCATGCCGTCGGGATCGACCTGTCGACTCCGCTGCTGGAGATCGCCCGACGCATCTCCGCAGAGCAAGCCATCGGCAACATCACCTTCGAGCGCGGCGACGCCCAAGTCCACCCGCTGAGCGACGCGCACTTCGAGGTGGCCATCAGCCGCGCCGGGGTCATGTTCTTCGACGACCCCGTCGCCGCGTTCGCCAACGTCAGACGGTCGCTCCGCCCCAAGGGCCGCCTGGCGTTCCTGTGTCACCGCGCCGGCAAGAACCAGACGGACGTGATCTTCGACACGCTGGCCCAGCATCTTCCCACCCCGGATCTCCAAGGACGCCTGGGAGGAGTCGCAGACTTCACCGACCCGACGCACATCCGCGACGTGCTCAACGACGCGGGCTTCACGGCCATTGCGACGTCCCCCGTGGAGTACCTCACCGAGTTGGGCGACGATGCCGCCCACGCTACGGATTTCCTGCTCGACGTTCAACTGGCCGGCTTCGTCTCTGGTGCTGAAGAGGCCGCCATGGCGCGAGTCCGGGCCGCGCTGGCAGAAGCGTTGCGCCGTTATGAACGCGACAGCACCGTACGACTACGTGCCTCGGCATGGATTGTCACGGCCCAAATCGAGTGACGCGCCGGCATCATTCGGAACAACCTGACATCTTGCAGGTCAGCAACCGCATCGAACTGCCGACGGCGCCGTGCGGGCCACGGCCCCGTCGGTGTGCCGGTCACAACCAGTCGGTGCAGAGCTGCTTTTCCCAGGTGCTGCCAGTCCACTGCAGGATGCAGGCCTGCGCTTTTCCGGGTGAATACACCTGGTTCGAGTAGTAGTTAACCCCGGCGGTGCCAGTGAACTCATACCCTGGCACGTTGAAGCCGGGATCCTGACGTCCGACCCATAGATAGTAGGTCTGGCCGTTGCCGGATGGGGTGAAGCGCGCCCAGTTGACCTGGCAGTTGGGACCCCAGCGGAGCTCCAGCGTGCCGTCGTCGCCCTGTACGGTGCCGCCTGAAACGGTGGTAGGCGCCCGCGTTGCACGCCGCGCGGTTCTGGGTGCTGAAGGACTGGGTGGGGTCGAGATTGTCGCACGCATATTGGAAGCAGCCGGAAGCGCCGCCCGCGTTGTCGTTCAGGAACCTCTCCCAGGGGCCGATCGAATCGGCGCGGGCCCGTAACTCGTACTGGTTGTAGCCCGTGTAGCTCATCTCGGCCGAGACGTACTTGCGGACCGCCACCGACCACAGGGAGTAGGTGTGGTCGGAGTTCCACACCAGGTCGAAGGTCTCCCACGGGCCGATGGTGTCGGAGCGCGCTCTGAGCTCGTTCTGGTCGGCCCCGGGGTAGTTCAGTTCCACGGAGACGTATTTGCCGCTGGCGTTGTTGCGAAGCGCGATGTGGCCACTGGAGAGGAAGACCTCGGTCCACGCCTCCCACGACCCCGGGCTCGCGGCCCGCGCCCGGAGCATGCCGAGACGGTCGGGAGTCTTGCCGGTGTAGTCGGAGCCGAGTTCGGCGCTCACGTAGCTCTTGCTGTAGTCGGAGCGCAGCACCAGCGCCGTGGTGTCGTACGCAGGTGGCGGCGGGAGCAGCGCGGCGATCTGGGCCAGTGAGTACGGCTCGGTGACAGCGGAGCCGGTGTACTTCACGTCGTTCATGCCCGCGTCGCCGGTGTTGCCGTTACAGGAGGCAGTGCAGGCGAAGGCCTTGGTCGAGCCGGACCTGGCGTCGTTGAGGTAGAACGGCGCGGTGGCGCACACCTTTTCGGGCATCGGCCAGCCCAGGCCCGGATTGAAGCAGGTATTGGCCTCGTGGGTGTAGGCCGGACCGCCGGAGTCGTAGGCGATGATCTTCTGGGCGCCCTCGTCGAAGTGCTCTACCTTGCCGTACATGATCTTGACGTCGGCCGGCATGGCGAGCATCGAGTCAGACTGCACCACGAAGTCGGTCCCGGTGAACGGGTGGTACGGGCCGGCCGGATCGGTCACCCAGCAGGTGTTGGCCATGCGCCCGTCGAGCCAGCTGTCGCACGCAACCGAGGCGCCGATCAGCGCCCAGAACGTACGTCCGTCCGCTCCGCCCGGCTTGTAGGTGACGGTGTGCAGCTTCTTCATGATCCAAGAGGTGCGGAGATTCTCGGGCTTGTTGTCCGGGTCGTTCTGGTTGGCCCCGACGTTGGCGGCGGTCACCGTGCAGGTGTCCGCGTAGCCCTTGCAGACCGTCATGTCCATGACCTCCTGGTCCTGGAACTTCGGCTTGTTGTAGAAGTACGCGACCGCGCCCTGAAGCCCGTCGTGCGGAGTGGCGACGGTGACGACCCGGCGGATGTAGATCGGCGGCGGGAAGGTGAAGTGCGTGTCGGCCGGGAACGATGAGAAGTACTCCGCGGCCCGTACGACGAGGCCGCCCATGCTGTGCGCCACCACGTCCACAGCCGTGCCCGCGTGGTTGGCGTCACCCACGTTCACATCGTGGACGTACCAGGCGAACAGGCACGCTATGTGCTCCAACGGGTCGCTCATTCCGAAGCCGGGGGTGCCAGTGCCCTTGCACTTGCCGGGGCCCGACCACTTGGTCTCGTCGGTGACGTTGACGTCGCAGTGGCCGCTGCTCACCTCGTCGTAGGCGTACGGGCCACCCGTGCCGTCGTCGTAGGCGAAGTTCATGCCGGCGGCCGGGTCGTAGTAGCCGACGTTGCGCACGTCGGGGAAGCCGTGGGAGCGGAGATAGGCGCTGATGCTCGTGTCGCCGGCCTGCCCGAACTGCTTCGCCGTCGCGTTCATGCCGAAGCAGGTGTCACTGTAGCCGTGCACGACCAGCACTGGCAGGCGTGGGGCGGTGTCCGCCATGGCGACGGTGGCGTCGAGCCCGAACATCACCGATAAGGCCGCCAGCAGGACGCTCATGAGCAGTGCGCCCCGCCGCCGGCAGGGGAAGTGGATGAGACGGGCCACGAGTGCTCTCCGGGGGGTGTCGGCCGCCCGCTGGGGCGGTAATTGGCTTGTCTGGCTTGGTCCAAGTCGGCTCCGGCCATGCGCTCCAGGACACGTGGCCGATGCGCCGCCGCCCTCGTTCATACGCGCCGCGAGGGCTGGTGTCCCGCCTCGCAAACAATCACAATCAATCACTGACAAGCCCGAACAATCTTCGTCAGAGCTGCCGAGGTGGCCTTGTGGGACGGACAGAGAGCCCGGTCGATCCAACCTCAGGTCCACTGCAGCGTTTCGCGCATGATCTCCAGGTCCTGCGCCGTCAGGCCGGCGAGCCTACCTACCGGGCGATGGGGCGGATGGTGGGGATCTCCCACACCGTCCTCTCGCAGGCTTCCAAGGGCCGGCGGCTGCCCAGCCTGCACGTCACGTTGGCGTTCGTCCGCGGGTGCGGCGGCGACCAGGCGGCCGAGCAGCGGTGGCGAGAACGGTGGGAGGAGGTCCACGCCGAGATCGACCGGGCCGCCCGTGGCACCGAGGCCGCCCTTGGCGGAGAGGTCCACACCGATCGCAGCCGAACGGAGGCCTCCTTCGGCGGAGAGGTCCCACCGGCCGGGCCGCCGGCTCCGGGCCCGCCGCTGTCAGGCGCTCGTTCGAGACGGATCATCATCATGACCATGTCCTGCGTGGCGGCTGCCACGGCGACCGCCGCCGCGATCTTCGGGTTCCGCGTCGGCCCCTTATCAGCCCTCTCACATGCTTCGGCCGTACATCCGATCACCGACGGCCAGGACCCATACGTCAACGGCTGCGGGGACGACCAGCAGCCACTGGAGCGCCGCCGGACCACCGCGCCGACGGAAAACGGTACGGATGGGTCGTGCTGTTCTACTCGGCCTCCTGCTCGGCCGGCTGGGGCTACGTGCTCGGCCCCAACTCGCCTCAGTGGCGGGTGCACATCAGCGCCTACCGCGTGGACGACAAAGCAGAGGCGCCGTCCAGCTTCCAGGGCGATGCCCCGCCCAACTCCTGGGGCAACGCCCTGTCGACCCGTACGGGGTGCGTGCGCGCGGAGGCGTGGATCGACAGCGGCCCACACGCGGTGACCAGCTGCTGGCGCCCCGATGGCCCTGTGACACATCCATCCTGACGGCGTTGCCCGCGTCAGCCGGGCCGGCCAGTCGGGGTAGACGCCGGGGTGTAGTGATCAGCCAGGCGATCCCGTCGGCGCCTACCGCTGTCAGGACGTGCTGGGCGTGGGTCTTGGCCAGGCATTTGTCGCGGCAGCGCTGGTCGGGGCCGGTTGCGGGTTGCTGCGGGAAGTGATGATCATGCCCCGAGAGGCGCGATAGGCATGACCGGCGGCGCGCTGCTCACCGGCCGGGGGTGGCGCCCTCGTCGGCGGTTGCTGCGCGGTGTGGGCCGCGCTGCTCTGCCTGGCCGCGCTCTCCTTCCACCCTCATGGCCCTGTCTTGCGAGCCATCATAACGGAACAAACTTCCCGTTAATGTGCTACGTTGACTCCTTAAGGGAATGAATGACCCATTAAGGAGCGATTTTTCATGGAATATCGGCAGTTGGGGGCGTCGGGGCTGAAGGTGCCGGCGTTGAGCTTCGGCGCCGGCACCTTCGCCGGGAAGGGCGAGCTCTTCGGCGCCTGGGGCGACACCGACGTGGCGCAGGCCCGGCGGCTGGTGGACATCTCCCTGGACGCGGGGGTCACGATGTTCGACACGGCCGACGTCTACTCCGACGGCGCCTCGGAGGAGGTGCTGGGCCAGGCGCTCAAGGGCCGGCGGGACCGGGCCCTCATCTCCACCAAGGCTGGCCTGCCCACGGGCGACGGCCCCGGCGACGCGGGCACCTCCCGGCCCCGGCTGATCAAGGCGGTCGACGACGCGCTGCGCCGCCTCGAAACCGACCACATCGACCTCTTCCAGCTGCACGCCTTCGACGCCGCGACCCCGGTGGAGGAGGTGCTGTCCACGCTGGACGACCTGGTCAGGGCGGGCAAGCTGCGCTACGTGGGCGTCTCGAACTTCTCCGGCTGGCAGCTCATGAAGTCGCTGGCCGCCGCCGAGCGGCACGGCTACCCGCGTTACGTGGCGCACCAGGTGTACTACTCCCTGGTCGGGCGGGACTACGAGTGGGAGCTGATGCCGCTCGGCCTCGATCAGGGCGTCGGCGCGGTGGTGTGGAGCCCGCTCGGCTGGGGCCGCCTCACCGGACGCGTCCGACGCGGGCGGCCCATCCCCGCGGGCAGCCGCCTGCACAAGACGGCCGCCTTCGGCCCGCCGGTGGCGGACGAGCACCTGTACACGGTGGTGGACGCCCTGGACGAGATCGCCGCGGAGACCGGCCGCTCCGTGCCCCAGGTCGCCCTGAACTGGCTGCTCCAGCGGCCGACGGTCTCCTCGGTCATCATCGGGGCCCGCGACGAGGCGCAGCTGCGCGAGAACCTGGGGGCGATCGGCTGGAACCTCACGCCCGACCAGGTGGCCCGGCTGGACGCGGCCAGCTCCACCACGGTCCCGTACCCGTACTACCCGTACCGGCGGCAGGAGGGCTTCGCCCGGCTCAACCCGCCGCTCGTCGGCCGCGTGCAGTTCTGAAACTTTCACGCCGCGACCGGCGTTCGCGCTGGTCGCCAGGGGCACGGGGGCGGCTCCGTTGCGGCGGCGGATCACCGCGTCGTGCAATTTACGGTGATCCGCCCCCTTTGAGATGGGAGACCTGGTGCGTCACCGACTCGCCGCCCTGTTGCTGCTCGCGGCCACCGTCCTGGTCCCGGCCCTCGCCGTGGCCGCCCCCGCCCACGCCGACCTGACCCTGCAGAAGGTCTACTCCTCCCTGCCCTACGACATCTGCATCTCGTTCGGCCGGTCCGGCCAGCAGAACGGCCGGTGGAGCACGTGGTGGTGCAGCACCACCCAGCCGCAAAACCCGCAGTACCCCACCTACGACCTTTGGGCGTATGTGAACTGAGGCCGGAACGTGAGTGTCGCGCCGTTCCAGACCAGAGCCGGCTGGCCGGGGGGCGAGGAGCGCAGCCAGGCCGCCTCCACCCCCGTGCCGACCAGCTCGAAGACGTAGGCATGCGGCCGTCCCGGCACCTCCACGCGGCGCACGTCCTCCGCTCCGGCCAGCCGCGACGACAGCTCGGCGAACGCGTCGGCGCAGGGGTGGCGCACCAACGAGTCACAGCCGGGTGCCTGACTGGCGCCCGGCCCCGACGGACGCGGCATCAGCTTCCACCGCATCACATCCTGGCCTCGGCCGGTAAGCGACGAGGCCAGGCTGATGTCCGTTTTACTCATGTGAACGCAGAGAGCCGAAGACGCTGCCGCCCTCGAAGGCCATCCACTGGAACTTCGAGAAGCGAAGTTCCAGGAAGTTGTACGGGTCCGGCTGCTCGGGTGTCTTGGGGCCGAGCAGCCAGCACACCGTCAGCCGGATGCTGCAGGACAGCGCCAGCGTGTTCCTGATGAGGAGGTCGTCGGCGTTCAGCCGGTGCCGCCTGGCCTCCAGCGCCCTGTCAGGGCGTGCGCAGGCGGACCGGGCCGAACAGGCCGGTGCTGCGCTGGCCGGGGAAGACGAAGTGCGTGGGGCTGACCTCGTCCAGGTACGGGGCGAGCGTGCCGAGGACGAGGACCTCGACGGTGTTCTCACCCTCGTCCAGCAGCACGTCGAAGGTGTAGGGCGAGCAGACCCTGATGCCGCAGGGCCGCCCGTTCACCGTCACCTCGGCCGTGCCCCGGACCCTGCCGAGGTCGACCACGCCCGGCCCGGCGGGGGCGGCGATGGTGGTGCGGTAGCGGACGCCGCCGCTGTAGCCGGACAGGCCGCGCTCCTCCCAGTCGCCGAGCCGCATCCGGCCGGGGCCGCAGGTGAAGCGGACGGGGCCGGTCAGCTCCCCGGTGACCTCCAGCTCCGTTCCGCGGATCCGTACGGGACCGGTCGCGTCCGCCTCGATGCCGGTCACGCCGGGCGGCGGGTCCAGCAGGAAGCGCTCCACGCCCGGACGGCCGCCGGGCACGGTGAACGTCGCTGGCAGGGCGGTGGGCAGACCGTCGAGCCAATCGGCCTCGGGCAGCGGGTGCGGCCGGGTACGCAGGTGGAGCGCGGCGGGGTCGCCGTGCTGGCGCCGCCGTACGCGCGGGCGCGACGTCCAGCCGGGGCCGGAGACCGCGAGCCCGTCCACGAGCACCCAGCCGTCGGACTCCACGGTGATCGTGTTGTCGCCGGGCCGGAGCAGCCGGGTCACGTCGTAGCGGCGCACCCGGGGGATGTCCGCCTCCTCGTACGGGTCGAACCCGCCCTGCCTGCCCGCCTCCTCCCCGTTGACCAGCACCCGGCAGAACGCGGTCGAGGCCACCTGCACCGGCTCGTACGGCGGCTCGCCGACGCGCACCGTGGCCTCCATGGAGCCGCCGATCCACTCGGGCCGGACCGCGTCCGCCGGGTCGGCGACCAGGCAGGCGTAGGCCCGCAGGTCGAGCCGCTCGTCGGGGATCAGTCGCAGCTCCAGCAGGTGTTCGCCGGGCGCGACCGGCGAACGCGAGACCGCGGCGTACCCGGAGTCGTCCAGCGGCAGCTCCTCGCCGTCCAGCCACACGGTCTTGGCCGCCCCGGCTCCGACCGCCAGCCAGCCGGCGCTCGGAACGGTGAGCACGCTGCGGAAGCGCGCCTCCTCGCCCGCCTCCACCTGCCCGAACGCCAGGAACTCGCCCGGCACGTGGCCCTTCGGCCCGAGGGTCTCCCGGTGGATCGGGTCCTTGCGCAGCCCGCGCGAAGGCGACCACACCGAGGGCGTCCACGGCCCGGCTCCCACCCGCTGCTCCCCGCGCGGCGCGAAGGTGGCGTGCGCCGGCTCGCCCTCCGGCGTGCGCAGCGTCCATCGCTCGACGACGGCCTGCGTGCCGAAGTCCGCCCACGTGTCGTCCAGGGTCGGCACCAGCTCGACGTCCCACTCCTCACCGAGGTCCACCTCGTGGGGGTACGACGGAGGCGTGGACACCTCGGCGGCGGTCCCGTCGAAGATCAGCAGCGCGGCGGGCCCGTCGTCGAAGGGCACGACCACCTCCACGGCGTCGCCGTCGCGGGTGTGCGGCAGCGCCCGGGTCTCCCCGCTGAACGGAGAGGCAAGCAGCGGCGTCCCGGACACGCCCCGCACCTTGACCCGCATCTCCTTGGCGTAGCGCCCTGGGTCGAAGTCAATGGCGGCGTCCAGCCAGCCCAGCTCGACGCCGCGCTCCTCGGGCCGTCCGACGCCGATCCTGCTGGCCATGGGATGCGTGGCGGTCAGGAACACCAGCGTGGTCTCGCCGACCTCGCGCACCAGCGGCGGCACGGGCGCCTCGACCCGCCGTTCGAGCCCGGCCAGCGCCTCCCCCAGCTGCTCGCTCGTCTCCACCAAAGCGGCCGGCAGCCCTTCCGGCAGCGTGCCGACCGCGACCAGCAGCCCGCCGTCGGCGGCGAACTCCGTCAGCCGGGCGGCCACGTCATCGTCGAGCACGGTGACGGCGGGCAGCACGATCGCCCGGTACGCCTCGGTGGAGACGGACAGCCGGCCGCCCTCGACGCTCGCCCGCCGTACCGAGTCCTCGTCGATCACGTCCGCGTCGAGGCAGAGCCGGTCGAGCACGCCCGGCACGGTCGCGAACCAGGCCATGTCGCCCACGATCTCGCGGTAGACCTCCTGCGCCCGCGCGGCCTCGGGAGAGACTCCGTCCAGCGAGGTGCCAGCCTGCGACGTCGCGGAGGGCAGGACAACCGCGACGTCGCAGGCGTGGCGGCCCAGGGAGAGCGCCGCGCACAGGCGGGTGACCGCGTCGGCGAAGACGCGGTGGTGCCGCCAGTACGGCTGGCGCCAGTCGGTCGACGGGGGCGCCCACTCCCACCAGCCGCGCCTGGTCGTGTAGTAGACGGCGTGCGGGTTGTAGAGGTTGGCACCGGCCCGCAGCCAGGGCAGCAGCCAGTCGAAGGTCTCCTCGAGCGTGCCGCCCCAGCCGCTGGAGTGGAACGCCTCGATCCAGGTGCGCGGCCGGCCGTACAGGTGGGCGAGCGAGGAGTGCAGGCGCGCGTCGCCGTGGTGGTCGGAGCCGGGCGCGCTGAACCAGCGATGGGTACGCGCGTAGTCGCCGTACAGCCGCACCCCGTCCACGGGATGCCCGGCGCGGGCCGGGTCCTGCTGGTCGCAGCCGTTGAGCAGGCCGTGGCGCTCGTGCCAGGCGGCCAGCGGCCGGAAGAACGCCTCCTCGGCCAGTTCGGCGCGGGTGAGCTGGTAGGCGTGCCAGTCCGGCTCGTCGAGCGAGAAGGGCCGGCCGCGCCGGGCCGCGTACTCCTCGGCGAACGTGGCCGACCAGGTGGGCAGGGTGGGCAGTTCATCCTGGAACGACCCGGCGATCACCTTGCCGAACCAGTGGCCGACCCGGCGCTCGAACTCCCCGTGCACCCGGTCGAGCAGCACCGCGCAGGCGTCGCGGGACAGGTAGTCGAAGCCGCGCGTCGAGACGGAGCCGTCGGCGGCCAGCCACTGACCGGCGAACTCCGGATGTTCCTGAACGAGCCGGGCCTGCAGGTCGGCGCCGGAGAAGCCGAGCTGGTCGTAGAACCACAGGTACGCGCCCAGCTCGAAGGCGTCGGCGCAGACCCCGTCCAGCAGCTCCCACCACGCCTCGGACAGGAACGGCGGGTCGTCGGCGTCGGAGCCGAACAGCGGCCCCGACGGCGCCAGGTTGAGGATGACGAGGTTGCGCACTCCCCCGGCGACCAGGCGCTCCATCTGCCAGCGCAGCCGGTCGCGGCGGAGCGGCTCGCCGCTCCACCACCAGATGGCCGCCGGGGAGAACTCCCGCGGCGGGTGGCGCAGCACCTGGAAGACGGTCATCCCTTGAGCCCGCTGGCGAAGCCCTTGATGACGTAGCGCTGCAGGGCCAGGAAGACCAGCACGATCGGCAGCGCGCCCAGCACGAGCCCGGCGAAGACCAGGCCGTGGTCGGAGACGTACTGGCCGACGAAGGCGAAGACGCTGACCGGGACCGTCTCGAACCCGGAGCCGCCCAGGTAGAGCAGCGGGGTGAAGAAGTCGTTCCAGATGAAGACGGCGTTGAGGATGAGCACGGTGCCGGTGATGGGCCGCAGCAGCGGGAAGATCACCCGGGTGAAGGCGGTCAGGTGCGAGGCGCCGTCGATCTGGGCGGCGCTGGCGTAGTCGCGGGGCAGCGCGCGGATGAAGCCGGTGTAGAGGAAGACCGTGAAGGGCAGCTGGATGCCGGTGTAGAAGAGGATCATCCCGGCGTGCGTGCCGATCAGCCCCAGGTCGGTCACCAGCTCGTAGAGCGGGATCATGCCGAGCTGGAACGGCAGCACGATGCCCAGCAGGAAGAGGATGTAGAGGCCGTACCCGAGCCGGGTCTGCACGCGGGCCAGGAAGTAGGCGGCGAACGAGCCGAGCGCGATGAGCGCGACCAGGCTGACGACCGTGATGACCGTGCTGTTCACCAGCGAGGGGCCGAGCGCGGCGGCCGTCCACGCCTTGCCGAAGTTGGCCAGTGTGGGCGGGTCCGGCAGCGCCAGCGGCGACTGGGAGATCTGCGCCGGGTCCTTCAGCGACAGGGAGACCAGCGTGTAGACGGGGAACAGGAACGCCACCGCCACCGCGATCATCACGATCTCCAGCAGGAACGTCCTTCTCATGCGGTCACCTCGCGGCTGCGCAGATAGTAGACCTGGACGAGGGAGACGGCCGCCACGAACAGCGCCAGCACCAGCGCGATGGCGGTGCTGTAGCCGAACTTGCCGAACACGAACGCCTGCTTGTACAGCACCGTGGACAGGGTCTCCGTGGCGTAGCCGGGGCCGCCGTTCGTGGCGGCGAAGACCTGGTCGAAGAGCTTGAGCCCGCCGATCGTGGAGAGCATGAGGTTGATCGTGACGGCGGGGGCGAGCAGCGGCCAGGTGACGTAGCGGAAGCGCTGGAACGTGCCCGCCCCGTCGATCATCGCCGCCTCGTGCAGCTCCTTGGGCACGCCCTCCAGCCCGGCCAGGAAGATGACCATGGAGTAGCCGGCGTACTGCCAGACGACCATGCCGGCGATCGACCAGAGCGCGACCGAGGGGTCGCCCAGCCAGTCCACGTGCAGGCCGAGCAGCCCGTTGAGGCCGGCCGACGGGTCGGGGTTGTAGACGTACTTCCACAGGAACGCCACCATGACGGGGCTGACGACGACGGGCGCGAAGAAGATCACCCGCAGCAGCGCCCTGCTCTTCAGCTTGGCGTTGACGCCCAGGGCCAGCAGCAGGCCGACGCCGTTCTGCACGGCCACGATGGCCACCGTGAGCAGCAGCGTGTTGCCGATCGAGCCCATGGCCTGCTCGTCGTGCAGGAGCGTGCCGAAGTTGGCCAGCCCGACGAAGGCCATGTCCTGGCCGATGCCGCTCCAGTCCGTGAAGGCGTACACCACGCCGGCCGCGGCCGGGTAGAGCACGACCAGCGCGTAGACGACGAGGGCGGGCGCGGCGAACAGCCAGGACGGGGAGGCGGCGCTGAACCGCCGCCTCCGCCGCGAGACCGCCGACTGCCGCCGCATGGTCAGGGAAGTCACTTCTTGTATGCCTCGTCCATCTTCTTCAGTGCCTCGTCGATGCTCGACTTGCCGGCCAGCAGCTCCTGGATCACCGCGAAGTGCACCGGCTGCACCTCGGCGTTGGGCCAGCGCTGGTCCATGAACGGCACCGCCCGGTCCTTGGTGAACGGCAGGAACGACTCCACGGCCGGGTCGATGGTGGACGAGGCGTCCTGGGTGAGCGGGATGGCGGCGATGGCCTTGGCCCAGGCGTTGATGTTCTTCTGCTTGCCGAGGAAGTCGATGAACGCCTTGGCCTGCTCGGCGTTCTTGCCCTTGGCGTTCGCGCCGAGCCCGACGACCACGCCCGCCGGGATCCAGACCTGGTTGGCGTCGTCGGCGCCGGGCACCGGGAACATCGACAGGTCGTCCGGCGAGGAGGCCGCCTTGCGGAAGTCGGGCAGCACGGCCGACACCTGGATCGCCATGCCGGCCTTGCCGGTGGCCACCATCGAGATCTGCTGCTCGAACGTGGTGCCGTTCGGCTTGTCGTTGAAGAAGCCGCGCTTCTGCAGCTCCAGGTACATCTCCATGGCCTGCCGCCAGCCCGACTGGGCGAACGTGGCCTGCCCGGCGAGCTGCTTGTCGTCGAACGTCGGGTCCTTGGCGTAGACGGTGGAGGGCACCAGCGCGTACGTGATGAGCTGGGTGACCCACGGCGTCTGCGCGCCCAGCGCGATCGGGACGATGCCGGCCTTCTTCAGCTTGTCGCAGACGGCGAGGAACTCCGTCCACGTGGTCGGCGGCGCGTCCACGCCCGCCTTCTGGAAGGCCTTCTTGTTGTAGACGGCGCCGATGACGGAGGAGCCGGCGGAGTAGATGTAGGTCTTGCCGTCGAGCTGGAAGGCGGGCTTGAAGCCGGCCGGGATCGTCTGCGTCCACGCCTGGGCGGACAGGTCGGCCAGCAGCCCGGCCTTGGCGATCTGGCTCATGGACATGGCGCTGCCGTTGCCCGGATAGACCACGTGCAGGTCGGGGCCGTTGCCCGCGCCGAGCTGGGTCCGTACGGAGGTCTGCACCTGGTCGGTGGGGGCGTACGAGGCGGTGAGCCGCACGTCCGGCTTGACCTTGCCGTAGGCGGCGATCAGCTCGTCCAGCGGCGCCTTCTGGTCGGCCACGCCCACGACCTTCAGGTCGACGGCCGCCGCGCCGCCTCCTCCGGTCGTGGCGGTGGTCTCGGGCTTGGTCGAGCAGGCGGTGGCCGCCGCCGCCACCGCGAGGCCCCCCATCATGCGGAAGAACTGGACCCGGCTCATTCGGGCGTCATGCAGATCGGTCATGTCATGTCTCCTCGCCCGGCGCTGGGGAGCCGATACGAACGTTTTAATGACGGGCCTGTTAAGTTAACAGCCAACTTTGTTAAATCTGAGGGATGTCGGGAGGCTACGAGTCGCCCGAGGAGGGTGTCAAGAGTAGGATCCGCAACCGTCCTAGCGAGGGTGAGGGCTTTGGTGAAGTCGCGGCAGCACACCTCAGGCAAGTCCGCCCGGTGGCGGGACATGGCCGAGCACATCGTCCGGCGGGGCTCGGCCACGGTGACGGAGCTCGCGGAGAGCTTCGAGGTGAGCGTCATGACCGTGCACCGCGACCTCGACGAGCTCGAGCGTCAGGGCATGGTGCGCAAGGTCCGCGGCGGCGCCACCGCCCAGGCCTCCAACGTCTGGGAGAGCAACATCGCCTACCGGCTCCAGGCGCACACCGCGGAGAAGGACGCGATCGCCAGGGTGGTGGCCGGGCTGATCGAGCCGGGCAGCTCCGTCATGCTCGACGACTCCACCACGGCGCTGGCCGTCGCCCGCCACCTGGGCGAGCTCGCGCCGCTGACCGTTTTGACCAACTTCCTCGAGGCGATCAGGCTGCTCGCCGATACGCCCGACATCCGGCTCATCGCGCTCGGCGGCGAGTACCACGCCACCCACGACTCCTTCCTGGGGCTCGGCTGCGTGGACGCGGTCGAGGCGGTCAGCACCGACGTGGTCGTGGTCTCCACCTCGGCGGTCTCCGACGAGTACGCCTTCCATCAGGAGCAGGAGATCGTGCTGGTCAAGCGGGCGATGCTGCGCTCCGGGACCCGGCGGATCCTGGCCGTGGACGGCTCCAAGCTGGCCAGGGTGGCCCTGCACCGGGTCGCGCCGCTCGACGACTTCGACGTCGTCGTGGTCGACTCGGGCGCGCCCGCCGAGATGCTGCAGCGGCTGCGCGACCGGCACCGGCGGGTGGAGGTCGCCGAGTTGTAACAGCATCATCTGTGATTTGTAACTTAAGTCTTGTTAAGACCTTGCCTGCTTGCTACAAAGTGAGGGCTTTCGCCCCCGCACATGAGGAAGCAGCATGCACACGCGCCGTTCATTCCTCGGCCTCAGCGCTTTAGCCCTGGCGTTCAGCACCGACCTCGCCGACCCGTGGACGGCCGGCGCCACGGTCAAGGGCGACTATCCCTTCCAGCTCGGCGTCGCCTCCGGAGACCCGCTGCCCGACCGGGTGATCCTGTGGACCCGGCTGGCGGTCAGGCCGCTCGAGCCGCTGGGCGGGCTGCCGTACAACAAGATCAAGGTCGATTGGGAGATCGCGGAGGACGAGGGCTTCACCCGGCGGGTTGGGCATGGCTCCGTCTGGGCCGCCCCCGAGTACGGCCACTCGGTCCACGTGGACGCCAAGGGCCTGCGGCCGGGCCGCGACTACTTCTACCGCTTCCGCACCGGCGGCGAGCTCAGCCCGGTGGGCAGGACCAGGACGGCGCCCGCGCCGAGAAGCAGCCCCGAGTCGCTCCGGCTGGCCTTCGCCTCGTGCGCGTCCTGGCAGGACGGCTACTACTCCGCCTACCGCCACCTCGCCGAGGAGCAGCCCGACGTGGTCTTCCACCTCGGGGACTACATCTACGAGTACGGCATCGTGCCCTCGGGCGGGAACCGCAACACGCCGGTGCCCGAGCAGTTCCGGGTGCAGTGCGACACGCTCGACCGCTACCGCGTCCAGTACGGCCTCTACAAGAGCGACCCCGACCTGCAGGCCGCGCACCATGCGGCGCCGTGGATCGTCACCTGGGACGACCACGAGGTGCTCGACAACTGGGCGGGCCGGTACGGCCCCGGCGGCGAGGTGACCGAGCAGGACTACCTGGTGATCCGGGCCAACGCCTTCCGCGCGTACTGGGAGAACATGCCCATCCGGGTGCCCGCCGTGCAGGGGCCCGACGCGCGCATCTACCGCCGCTTCTCCTTCGGGGACCTGGCCGAGTTCAACGTGCTGGACACCCGCCAGTACCGCGACGACCAGGTCTGCGGCGACGGGCAGCAGGTCAACTGCGCGGAGCGGCTCGACCCGGCCCGCCAGATGCTCGGGCCCGAGCAGGAGAAGTGGCTGCTCGACGGCCTGGGCGCGTCCCGCGCCAAGTGGAACGTGCTGGCCCAGCAGGTCGCCATGATCCAGCTCGACTACGACGCGGGGCCCGCGCAGAAGCTCAGCATGGACCTCTGGGACGGCTACAAGGCCGCCAAGGACCGCGTGCTGAACGGCATGGTGGAGCGGCAGGTCAGCAACCCCGTCGTGCTGACCGGCGACATCCACTACAACCTGGCCGGCGAGCTCAAGGCGAACTTCGACGACCCCTCGTCACGCACGGTCGGCGTGGAGTTCGTCGGCACCTCGGTCAGCAGCGGCGGCAACGGCAACGCGAGCACCGGTCTGCCGCCCGGCGGCAGCGACCCGGTCAACCCGCATCTCCGCTTCTCCAGCTACCAGCGCGGTTACGTGTCCTGCGAGGTCACCAGGAGCCAGTGGCGGGCGGACTTCAAGGTGGTGCCGTACGTGGACCGGCCCGGCGCCCCCGTCTCCACCAGGGCCAGCCTCGTGACCCTCGACGGCGTGCCCGGCCTGCACGCGCTCTGACAGGAAGGACCGATCATGCGACTCCTCACCGCCGCGCTGGCCGCCGCCACCGTCCTGACCGCCACGGCCGCGGCCTGGCAGCCCACCGACCCCCCGTCGGTCCCCTCGGTCAGGATCAAGCCAGGGGCCTCCAAGGGCACCGGCAAGCTCACCCCGATCGCCGGTTCCGACCGGGTGGTCGCCCCGCTCGGCGTGGACCCGGCCTGCCCGGCCAAGATCGAGATCGGCATGCGCAGCGACGCGAAGACGCCCTCGTACGCGAACCTGTCCGTGGAGGTCGACCAGCCGCTGTCCGCCTCCCGTTCGATGCTGACCAGCTACCTGCCGCCCGGCTACGAGCTCGGGGCGAAGCTGCTGATCGCCGTCCCGCCCACCGCCTCCGAGGGTTCGTACGCGCTGCGGCTCAAGACCGCGAGCCAGACGCTGTCCGTGCCGGTGCAGGTGGTGACCCTCGACCAGCTCGACAACGGCGGCAATCTCGCGCTCCGCCGCCCCGTCACCGCCTCGTCCCAGCACACCAACGCCAACTACCCGCCGTGCAGCGTCGCGGACGGCGACTCCGGCTCCAACGGCTGGGCCGGCGGCAACGGCTGGAACGACGCCACGGCCAGGGCCTGGCCCGACACCGTGGCGATCGCGCTCGGCGGCCCCAAGCAGATCTCCCGCGTGGACCTCTACACCCTGCACACCGAGCGCTACCCGGCCTCGATCTTCGGGCTGCGCGACTGGGACGTCCAGGCGGGGCTGAACGGCCAGTGGCAGACGGTGGCGCAGGTCCGCGGCAACACGGCGGGCAGCGCCCGCTCCGATTTCACGCCGGTGACGGCGGACGCGGTCCGCATCGTCGCCCTGGCCTCGAACGGCGCCAACGACTACACCCGCATCACGGAGGTGGAGGTCCGCTAGGAAAAATCTTCGCGCCAAGGCGCCGAGCCTGTCCATCGGGGGCCTGCCCGTTCGTCGTGAGGGTGTCACGAAAGAACACGGAGCGCCCCCGAGTGGGCGCTGGACGGGAAGGCGCATCATGCCCGATTTCCTCGCAGCCACCTATTTCATGGGTCCGCGCAATGACTTCGCCCGGTCCGCGCTGCCCGGCTCCCCGGTCAAGGCCGCCAGGCAGCGGAGGACCAGGAGGTTCCGGCTGGCTTTCGCCGGCGTGCTGATCAGGCGTACCGTCGAGCCGGTCAGCTAGGAGGAGCCATGCGATACGTGATGTTCGTCTGCGACAACGAATCCGTCGGGGTGCCCATGGAGGACGCCGACCCCGCCTCATGGGTGCGGGAGATGGACGGCCGGGGAGTACGTCTGCAGGGTGCCCGCCTGCGGCCCGGCAGTGACGCCACGACCGTCCGGGTGCGTGGTGATGAGGTGCTGCTGTCCGACGGGCCGTTCGCTGAGACGAAGGAGCAGATCGGCGGCTTCGACCTGATCGAGTGCGACAACCTGGACGAGGCGATCGAGATCGCGTCCAAGCATCCCTCCGCCAGGTTCGGCTGGGTCGAGGTGAGACCGCTTTGGGAGGAGTGAGCGCGAAGGCCGTGGGAGGCTGCTTTGGCCTCGGGACCACGAGATGAGGCCGCTTTGGCCTCGGGACCACGAGATGAGGCTGCCTTGGCCCGGGGACCAGGAGATGAGGCTGTTTTGGCGGGAGTGACCGCCGAGGTCGAGGCGGCGGTCGCCGAGGCGTTCCGCCAGGAGTGGGGCCGCGTCGTCGCGACCCTGATCCGGGTGACCGGCGACTGGGATCTCGCCGAGGAGTGCGCGCAGGAGGCCTTCGCGCTGGCGCTGGAGCGCTGGCCGCGCGACGGCCTCCCGCACCGCCCCGGCGCCTGGCTCACCACGACGGCGCGCAACCGGGCCGTGGACCGGTTGCGCCGCAGGTCGACCGAGGCGGCCAAACTACGGGAGGTGGCCACGACGGACTCCGGTGATGACCCCTTCAGCCCCGGCGACGACAGCGGTATCGAGGACGACCGGCTACGGCTCATCTTCACCTGCTGCCACCCGGCGCTGCCGCTGGAGGCACGGGTGGCGCTGACCCTGCGGACCCTGACCGGCATGACCACGGCCGAGATCGCCCGAGCCTTCCTGGTCACCGAGGCGACGATGGCCAAGCGCCTGGTCCGGGCCAAGAGAAAGATCAGCAATGCCGGCATCCCGTACCGGGTGCCGCCGGCTCACCTGCTCCCGGAGCGGACCGGCTCGGTGCTGGCCGTGCTGTATCTGCTGTTCAACGAGGGCTATTCCGCCAGTACGGGCAGCGACCTGGTGCGGTGGGACCTGTGCGCGGAGGCCGTCCGCCTTGCCCGCCTGCTGACGCGCCTCATGCCGGACGAGCCCGAGGCGTACGGTCTGCTCGCGCTCATGCTGCTCCACCACTCCCGCCGCGCCACCCGCGTCGACGCCACCGGCGGCCTGGTGACCTTGGAACGCCAGGACCGTACCCGATGGGACCGGGACGAGATCGACGAGGGCGTCGCCGTCCTGGAGACGGCCCTCCGGCATGACCGGGCGGGGCCGTACCAGCTGCAGGCCGCCATCGCCGCCTGCCACGCCACCGCCGCCGACGCGGCCGACACCGACTGGACGCGGATCGCCGAGCTCTACCGGCAGCTGGTACGGGTCGTACCGTCGCCGATAGTGCGGCTGAACCAGGCAGTCGCCGTCGCCATGGCCGACGGCCCCGCGGCGGGACTCGAGCTGGTGGAGACCCTCCACGCCGCCGGCGAGCTGACCGGCTATCACCTGCTGCCGGCCACCCGCGCCGACCTGCTCCGCCGCCTCGACCGCCGTGCCGAGGCCGCACGCGCCTACCGGGAGGCGCTCGACCTGGCGCCCACCGAGGCCGAGCGCCGCTACCTGGCCGACCGGCTCGCGGAGACCGTTTCCGGCGGCGAATCCTGAGGGCGCGGTGCCACACCCTGAAACCGGACGCGACCCGACCGGGCTCAGGGTGTGGTGCCACACCCTGAAACCGGGCCGGCCACCCGGCCGGGCTCAGGGCGCGCCTTGCCCCGGTTGCCCGTGCGGGCACAGAAAAACGGGCCTGAGCCCGCGCGATGCGGACCCAGACCCGTGATGCCTGTCAGGTCAGGCGGCGACGATGTTCTCCGCCTGCAGGCCCTTCTGGCCCTGGACGACGTCGAAGGAGACCTTCTGTCCCTCGACCAGCTCGCGGTAGCCGCCGTTGGCGACGATGTTGGAGTAGTGAGCGAAGACGTCGGCGCCGCCGTTGTCCTGCGCGATGAAGCCGAAGCCCTTTTCGGAGTTGAACCACTTAACGGTTCCGGTAGCCATGTCGATCTCCTTCAGATACATACCTTGACGGGCCGGATTCGCGACTCGAATCCCGTGTCGCCGTTGATAAGCCCATCCGGAGATGACCGGTTAAGAAAAAACGCGCCTGACGATCATGCTCTGTCAGGCGCGCATAAAGTCTTTTATGGGTACCACAACTGCAACTCCCTCAATCCTAGCACACGTTCCGGGGATCACCCCGCCATCGGCAGGCTGCGATCCAGACCGGTGATGCGCAGCAGCTTCGACATGAACGGGCGGGGCGAGGACAGGGCCACGGTGATGCCCATCGGCCGGGCGCGCTGCTGGATGCCGACCATCACGGCCAGACCGGAGGCGTCGCAGAAGGACACCTCGGACAGGTCGAGGATGAGCAGGCTGGTGCTGGACTTCAGGATGTCCAGCAGGCGCGAGCGCAGCGCCGGACTGGTGAACATGTCGAGCTCGCCGTACAGGCGGACAGTGGTGGGCACGGACGGGTCGGCTCTGCCGAGCGGGAAGGCGTCGACGACGGTCATGCGATGCTCCGATCGGCCAAGAGACGCGGGTGGCTCCAAGCGGGGCGCGCCTTCCGTGTCCTGGTCGGCGAGGTGTCCACCCTCGTTCTCCCATCCGGCCAGGTCGCCGGCCTCCGGTGGCCCGGCAGCCGACTCAGCGGCCGACTCGGGGGCCCGCTCGGTGGCCCGGTCGGTGGGCCGCTCGGCGGGCCGCTCGGCGGGCCTCGGAGGGCCGGGCGGGCCGCCCGCCGCCGGGTCGGGCCCGTCGCCGTGCGGAACGACCAGCAGCCTGACGGTCTGGCCGCCCTCGAGGGTGAGGACGATCAGCTGCGGATCGCCCTCGCGCAGGCAGTCCACCCGGATCTGCCGGCCACGGGCCGGGATGAGGCGCGGAATGTCGTCCCAGGCATCGGCATGCAGGCCGACGCGGAGCGTCGCCCGGCCCAGCCGCTGGTCGGCCGCGGCGACCAGGCCGGGCAACTCGGCAGCGGCGTCGCGGGAGTACGGCCACCACGTTCCGTCCCTGGCGTCCCGCCGGTCGAGGACGGGATCCACCCAGAACCGGACCGTGGAGCGCGCCTCGGCGACGGCGCTCGACGGTGCGGGACGCAGTGTCGATGTCATGATCGTCGGCCTGTCTGGATCTTCACGGTCCCGATAGGGCCCAGGGCCGGGGGCCGACGCCGACCTGAATGCCAACGTTCGGAAAGTCCTCGACGTTTTCAGAGTATCTCCGGATCCCGAAATAACCTTATTTGTGAAGTAAAATGCCGATGCTTTTGGGGTTTCAGCTCGTTTCAGGAGCTCAACCAGGTCAGCGGTGGAACGCGAGGCTGTGGACGGGGTGCTCGCCCTCGGTCTGCAGGCGGTACTCCTGCCCCGACCTGGCCCGGTTCTCCTCGATGACCCGCTCGGACGGCGCCTTCCCGTCGCCCATCAGCGCGTCCTGCATCTTCTGGAAGCGCTCGTGAGCCTCCTGGACGTACCCGGTGCCGAGGGTGGTGTAGTCGATCTGGGTGGAGATCAGCTCGCGCAGGTACGCCTTGTTCGGCTCGAAGGTGACCGGGGCGGGCAGCTCGGGAGCGCACACCTGCTCCGGGTCGCGTCCGTCGTGCCGCTTGAACAGCTCGCCGGCCAGCCGCAGGTGCTCCAGCTCCATGTTGAGGTGGAGCTCCCAGATGTTCTTCACCCTGGGGTCGGACTCGGTCTCCATGAACGAGTAGTACATGTAGCACTCGTTGTACTCGTGGTTGAGCAGCATCTCCCACCAGCTCTCGCCCGGGTCGACCAGCGACTCGTAGTGGGTGACGTGCTCCTCCTCGATCAGGCCGATCTCCTGGTAGAGCTGGCGCGCGATCGGCTCCATGTACATGGGGCCGACGTTCATGTAGAAGTTCATGGTCTGCTGCTCGGCCGCCATGATCGTGAGCGCGTGCAGCTTGGAGATGGGCGCGGTGGTGCTCCGGTCGTACGGCTCGCGCACGTTGTCCACCGGGTCCCGGTGATGCAGGTACGTCGGCCGCCCCGGCATCACCTCGGTCAGCCCGTCCACGATCTTCTCGGCCTTGCGGTGCTCGATCATCTCGTACAGGTTCGCGTACCGGTACAGGTGGTCGAAGTCCTCCAGCACGCCGAACTGGTAGGCCTGCCTCAGATATCCGTCCGGCTCCATCCGGGCCACCCACGCCGTCAGATCCACCGCCACCTGCTCATAGGCGAGCGTGGTCTCCAGCACCGACGACACCCCCGGCAGCAGCCAGTTCACCACTTTCTGCTGCTGCGCCTCGATGTAGCGCACCCGCGCCAGCTGCTGCTTGAGGTCGATGTTGGGGCAGTGGCGGGCCAGATGGTGGCTGAAGAAGATCGCCTCCGTCTCGATCCCGTTCATCGCGATGATCCGGCACCGCGTGTACGGGTCGGCGTGGTCGGGGTCGATGGGCTCGACGTTCAGCTCGCGCCAGTTACGCAGCTGGTCGTCCAGCGGGATGCCCCGCTCCCGGAGTGGATTGAAGGTCATGTGAACAGCGCTCCTTCGAGGCAGGCCGACAGACATCGGATTGCGGCCTACCCGGGACAATCTCCGCACTACACCGTCGAAGGCCCTGGAGATGGCAATGCCCCCGAGACGGTCACCACCGCCACATCCCCACCCGTACCGGAACCCCGGGAGAGGCGTGCACAAGGGGCGGCCCGGAAGGCGCGGGCAGCCCGGCGGCCTGGAGCAGGCTCTGGTCCAGGTCGGTCAGCCCGGCCCGGCGCAGCGGCCACGGCGGGTGCTCCACCGGCGCGGCCGCCAGCCGGCCGGCCACGCGGATGAACAGCAGGAAACGGTCGGCCAGGAAGCTCGCGATCCCGTCGCGCTCCTCCTTCTCCACGGGCAGTCCCGCCGTCACGTCCACGTCGCACCACGCCTCGCCGCGCCCCGGCCAGAGCCGGCTGCACCGGTACCGCGTGTGGGCGCCGTCGGAGCGTACCGACATGTCGGACCAGAAATACGGCAGCCAGTAGCCGGCGCGGCCTCCCAGCGCGGCGGCCAGCCGGCCGGCGTCCAGTGACAGGAACCAGATCCCGCTGCGCCCCCGGCCGTCGCGGACGTAGGTCCGCACGTTCGTCTCCGGGAACGTGGACAGCACCGGCACGGTGGGTGTGCCGGGCAGGCGCACCCCTTCCATGCGGAACGGCGTCAGCCCCACCCAGGCCGCCCCGTCATAGGTCTCCACCGTGAGGCAGCCCGGCACCAGGCGCCGCACGAGGTCCGGCGGGTAGCGCCAATGGATGAAGGTGATGTCCGCCCAGCGGTGGTACATCACCGGCCGGGCGACGCGAGGAGACGGCACCTCGCACACCTGCCCGTCAAGGGCACCGCCATGCCGGGGTTGAAGCGGAAGGAACTCGCGCCTGGCCGCCACGCGCCGGCGACGACATCCGGACCTCTGCCGGCGCCTGCGCTGACCGGCGCCTCACATCGGACGCACGGGCAGCGCCGCCTCCAGCTGGTAGCGGCCGTCCCGCGACGCGGTCGTGAGGCGGCCGCCGCGGGCGGCGAGGCGTTCGGCGAGGTTGGCGACCCCCTGGCCAGGATCGGCTGCGCGGCCGGTCTCCGCCGCACGGCCGGTCTCCGCCGCACGGCCGGTGGCACCGTCGCCGATGACGCCGTCGCCGGTCACGGCATCGCCGATGACGCCGTCGCCGGTCACACCATCGCCGATGACGCCGTCGTTGGTCAGGCGGAGGCGTATCTGGCCGTCGGCGGCGGAGAAGGCGATCGTCACGTGGCGTGCCCGGCTGTGCCGCAGCACGTTGGTGACTGCCTCGCGCACCACGACGGCGAGCAGGGCGTCGTCGGCTCCCTCCAGCGGAGGCCCGGCGTCGATCCGGACCGTCGCGCCGGACGCCTCGAGGACCTCGCGCGCGGAGGCGAGCTCGGACCGCAGCCGGAGCGCGGGTTCCCGGTCGCCGGGAATGGCGCGCAGGTCGGCGAGGGCATCGCGGGCCACGGCGACGATGCCGGCCAGCTCGGCCTCGGCGCGGGCCGGGTCGCGGGCGGCCAGCTCGGCCTTCACGGTGATCGCGGACAGGCAGTAGCCGATCAGGTCGTGCACGTCCTGGGCGATCCTGCGCCGCTCCCGGGCCGCGGCCAGCCCGGCGAGCGCCAGCCGCGACTCGCGCACCTGGTAGACCAGCCGGGTCACCGCGGTCAGCCCGTAGAACATCGCCGACATGCCGCCCACCTCCAGCAGGGCGGCCGGTACGCCCGCGGGCGAGCCGTACCGGATCATGAGCACGATCGGCACGCTGCCCACCACGGCCGCGTAGAGCGCCCACCCGAGCCGCCACGAGGGGATCACGATCAGCAGCGCGGCGGCGGCCCACCCGACCAGCTGGTAGTACGGGCGGTGCGGCTCGAGCAGCGGCAGCCACGCGATCACCAGCTGGGCGGGCAGCGTCCAGGCGGCGTGCCGCGGCCACGTGCCGGGAGGCCGCGGCAGCGCGTGGTACGCCTGCAGGGCGACGACCGCGAGGACCGCGACCCAGTACGCCACCCGCAGCCCGGCCGGCACCTGGGCGCGGGCCACGACGATGATCGCGGCGACCGGGAACCACAGGTAGACGACCGTCAGGATGGGCACCGCGAGGCGCGGGGTCAGATCGCCGGCCGGCGGCAAGGGCGCCGGTTCGGGGCGCCGCCTGGCCTGCTGCGCGGCCTGCCGGGTCAGCGGCGGGATCTCCTCGGCGCGCCCGGCGGCGGCCAGCCCGATGACGGCGGACAGCGCGGAGCCGAGCACGGTCTCCAGGGTGTGACCGGCTCGCTCGCGCTCCTCGGCCACCGTCTGGGCGGCCAGTTCGGCCCGGGTGGCGTGCAGCTCGTCGCGCAGATCGCTGAGCCTGGTGAGGGCGAAGACGACCAGTCCCTGCGTGGCCGTGTTCCCGACGGCGTTGACCCAGACGTAGGGGTCGGCGCCGAGGTTCAGCAGGCCCGTGGCGGCGGCCACGCAGGCGAAGATCGCCCAGCGGAGCGGGCCGCGCGCGACCAGCAGCGCGGAGGCGGCGAAGAACGCCGACGGGCCGCCGAACGGCACCGGCCCCGTCCAGGCGAACAGCACCGCCTGTCCCGCCACCAGCCACCAGCCCCGCAGCCGCCTGGTCCGCGGTGACGAGCACAGGACCTGCAGGCCGAGGGAGAGCAGGGCCGGCACGCCCGGCAGGGCGGCCGTCGAGGGAATCGTGAGGAGAACGAGCACCACCAGGATGATGAGCGTCGACACCCGTTCCCCACCGCGACACGATCTTCAGCGTTCCCGCCAAAGCATCCCACAGGCCGTGCCGCGCCCCTGCGTACGGGCTCAGTCGAGGAAGCCTCCGACCATGCCGTAGAGGTACGCGACCACCATGAAGGCCACCGTGACGAGCGCGAACGCCGTGTACGAGATCCGTCCCGCCGGCCCCCACCACCCCTTCCACCAGGCGCGCACCGAGCAGGCCGCGACCCCGCCGCTGAGGGCGAACGCCGTCGAGGAGGCGATCAGGGCGATCGTGAGGAGCGGGGAGCCGAGGAAGACGGCGTCGGTGGGCGCGACGGCGATCGTGGCGGCGAAGCCGTACGCGAAGAGCAGGACGAGCGCGCTGGTGAGCCAGGCGAGCCACCACGCGGCCCGGTGCCGGGCCGGGCGCCCGCGGAGCCTCCGTACGAGCGCCGCGACCGGCATCCCGAGCGCGGCGACCAGGAACGCGGCCAGTCCCGCGTAGACCGCCCATACGTGGAGCGCGGCGCCGGAGCGCTGGAAGGTGGCCGCCTCCTCCTGGTGGCCCCCGGCGAGCAGGCCGTGGCCGTCGAAGGCGATGCGCTCCTGGCCGCCCCGCTCGGCGAACAGGCCGGGGCCGATGAGCTGCCACGTCTGGTCCGGCTTGGCGGGGTCGCGGGACAGGCCGGTCGTGGTGATCGTCCCGTCGCCCGTGGACTCCACGGTCACGGTGTTGAACAGCGCGCCGGCCCGCAGCAGGTCGCCGCGGATCCTGGTCGAGGTGTACGTGCCCGCGTACCCCGAGGTGTCCCCGCGCACCGGCCGCGGCTCGTCCGCCCGGCCCGGGAAGTAGCGGTCGACGATCCGGGTGATCAGCTCGTCGGCGGCCGTCGTGGAGTCCTCGCCGTTGTAGACGACGTAGACGCCGCTCCTCTGGTCGGGCAGCAGGGCGAGGACGTGGTGGAAGCCGTTGATGTCGCCGCCCTTGGAGAAGATCCGGTGGCCGTTCCTGGACAGCTCCTCCAGGCCGTACCCCATGCCGGGGAGCCGCTCGTCCTGCGTGTAGTGGCGGCGCATCATGGTCGCGCCGATGTCCCTGCCCAGCCGGGGGTCGTTGCCGAGCAGCGCGGCCATCAGGCGGCCCATGTCGGCGGCGGTGGTGACGGGGCCCGTCCCGGAGGCGGGCGACCCGTAGTAGCGCTTGTACGGAACGTCCCCGTCGTACCCCTGGGCGAGGGTGGCGGTCAGCGGGCCGGGCAGCGGCGCGGCGAACGACGTGCCCGTCATGCCGAGCGGCGCCAGGATGTGCTGCCGTACGTACTCGGCGAACGGCCGGCCGGAGGCCACCTCCACCAGGTGGCCGGCGAGGTTGTAGGCGTAGTTGTCGTAGGCGAGCACGGTCCCCGGCGGGCGCACGCGTTCGGGCTGACCGCTCTCGACCACCTTCGCCAGGGGCGGGGCGGCGGTGGGATCCTCCCAGGAGGAGCCGAGCACGTTGTCCTCGAACCCGGCCGTGTGGGTCAGCAGGTGCTCCAGGGTGACCGGCCGGCCGGGGAAGGTGTCCTTGATCTTGAAGTTTCTCAGGTACGTGTTGACGTCCGCGTGCAGGTCGAGCCGGCCCTGCTCCACCAGCTGGAGCGCGGCGATCGCGGTGAACGTCTTGGCCGTCGAGGCCGTGAAGAACCCCGTGCGGGCAGCGTCGACGGGGACGCGCCTGGCCAGGTCGGCGTAGCCGTACCCCTTGGCGAACACCTGCCGCCCGCCCGACACCACCGAGACCGCCGCGCCGGGGATGCGGTGCTCGGCGAGCTGCGCCGGCACCACCTCGTCGACCAGCGTCCCGACGCCTTCCAGATCCGTGGCGAGGTCCGTCGCGGCGGCGGCCGTACCGCAAAGACCGGACACCAGCAGCGCGGTCGTCAGGCCGAGGAACAGGGCTCTCTTCATACCTCCAAGATCGCGAGGCCGGGCGGTCGCGGACCAGTGCCTGGCACCTCGATCCGGTGGGTGAAATACACGAACCGGACACCGGAAATATCATGGTCCTTTCTGCTTCGGGGGGAGTCGAGGGTGATCCGGGTGCTGCTGGCCGAGGACATGCACCTCATCCGGGGCGCGCTGGCCTCGCTCCTGAGCCTGGAGCCCGACATCGAGGTCGTCGCCGAGGTGCCGTCCGGGGACGCGGTGGTGCCCGCGGCGCTGGAGCACCGGCCCGACGTCGCGGTGCTGGACGTGCAGATGCCCGTCATGGACGGGATCGAGGCCGCCGCCGGGCTCGGCGAACGGCTCCCCGGCTGCCGCGTGCTCATGCTCACCCAGCTGGGCCGCCCCGAGGTCCTGCGCAGGGCGCTGGCGGCCCGGGTCGGGGGCTTCATGCTGAAGGACGCCCCGCCCGCCGACCTCGCCGCGGCCGTGCGCCGCGTCCACGCCGGGGAGACGGTGATCGATCCCGCCCTCGCCGCGGCGACCATCACGGCCAGGGCGAACCCGCTGTCACCGCGCGAGGTGGACGTGCTGCGCCTGGCCGCCGGCGGCGACGACCTCGCGGAGATCGCGACCGCGCTCCACCTGACGAAGGGCACCGTACGCAACTACCTGGGGGCGATCGTCACCAAGCTCGACGCCCGCAACCGGCTGGACGCGGTCCGGATCGCCACCGAAGCCGGCTGGCTCTGAACATTTCGTAAAAGTCCGAAGCATGGCGGTATGCGCGGCGATCGCGGCTAACCTGCCGTTCCATGACGTACGGCCCCCAACAGCCACAGTGGTATCCCCCGTACCAGCCGCCTGTCTTCGCGCCGCCTCCGGTGGCGATCGACGTCGGCGGTGACGCCAAGGTGAAGGCGCTGATCGGCGGCTCCGTCGCGGGGGTCATCGGCGTCATCTCGATCGTCTCCGCGTTCACCGGGCAGACGACGGGCGGCTCGGGCTCCGCGGTCGTGGTGCTGATCCTCGGGCTGGTCTTCCTGTTCATCGGGCTGCTGCCGATCATCGCCTGGCGCAAGATCAGCCGGCCGCGCCGGCTGATCTTCGACGGCTTCGGCGTGCGCTGGGACGACCCCCAGGGCAGGCCGTGGGCGGTGTCGTGGAACGAACTGTCCGGGGTGGGCATCTCACGTACGCAGCAGCGCCGCGTCAAGCTGGCCGACTACCTGATCCGCAGGACGATGGTCCGCCTCGACCTCTTCCCCGCCGACCGGGGCTTCCGCGCGCGCCATCCGGACATGGAGCACCTGTGGGAGTTCCACACGGTCAAGAACGGCTACCGGCTCCCGCTGGGCTCGAACCCCAAGTACATCCCGGTCATCGAGCACGCGATGCGCCAGTACCGCCCGGCCGCCTACCTGGGCATCCGCGACGAGGGCTTCATGGTCGGCCTGGTCTGATCCCCGGCCCGCCCCCTCGTCACCCGAAGTCGAGGAAGACGGTCTCCTTCTCGCCCTGCAGGTGGATGTCGAACCGGTAGACGCCCTCGCGCTCCTCCGCCGGCACCAGCGTCCGCCGGCGCTCCGGGGGCAGCGAGTCGAGGAAGGCGTCCTGGCCGAAGTAGATGCGGGTGTAGAGGTGGTGGAGCAGGCCGCGGGCGAACACGCAGACGCTGATGTACCCGGTGCCCGGCAGCAGCGTGCGCAGGGTCCAGCGGCCGTCGCCATCGGTGGGCACCCGGCCGAAGCCGGTGAAGTCGACGCCGTGCCTGCCGAGCAGCCTGCCGCTCACCGGATCGCGCCGGAGCGTGCCCGGCGCCCCCCGCAGGCCGCCGGACGGGTCGGCCTGCCAGAACTCCAGCAGCGCGTCGGGCACCGGCTCGCCCGCGCCGTCGTACACGTACCCGTGGACGATGATCCCGCCCCCGGCGCTCGGTGGGGCGAGGTCGCCCCCGCGGGGGATCGGGAGCGCGAAGCCGTAGAACGGGCCCACGGTCTGGGAGGGAGTGGGGTTCATCTGAAGTGCGGCGCGGAGACCCGGTCCTTTCAGGGCCGGGAGGAAGCACCATCCTCCTTTCGAAAACAGTATGGAAAAATTCGGTCACGATCAGTAACATGTGCGGTGAGTGAGGCTCTCGTGACAGAAGGGGTAGGAGGTGCGATGGCGATCCGCCGCTCCACCGCCAAGCGGCACGGCCTGCCCTCGGTGGTGCAACTCCGGCTTACCCCCACTCCGCCCCAGGCCGACGCCCTGACTGCGGCGATACGGGTCTGCAATCAGGCGGCCGCCTTCGTCTCCCGGCTGGCCTGGCAGCAGCGCACCTTCGCCGTGCTGGAGCTGCACCGCCTGGCCTACCACCCGGTGCGCGCGGAGGTCGCCGGGCTGGGCGCGCAGGCGGCCGTGCGCGCCATCGCCCGGGTCGCCGGCGCCTATGCCAACCGCCGCGCCACCAGGAAGCGGGCTCATGTGTTCCGTCCGTCCGGGGCGATCCCCTACGACGCGCGGCTGATGAGCTGGAACCGGGACGCCCGCACCGTGTCGTTGTGGACCCCCAGCGGCCGCGTCCACGTCTCCTACACCGGACGCGAGCAAGACCTCAAAGCCCTCGACACCCTGCCGATCGGCGAGGCCGACCTGATCGGCCGGCGCGGCGTATGGCTGCTGCAGGTCGCCCTCACCCTGCCCAAGCCCCCGGCGCGTGAGCTGGTCAACGGCTTCCTCGCCGTGGATCAAGGGGTGGCGAACCTGACGGTCACCTCTGACGGGGCGGTGCTGCCCGGCCCGGCCCTGTCCGGCACCATCGACGGCAACGGGCATGTGCGAACGTTGCGGGAGCGGCGGCATCGCCAGCGCCGCCGGTTGCAGAAGAAGGGCACTGCTGCGGCGCGGCGGGTGCTGCGCCGTCTGTCCGGGCGCGAGCACCGGATGATAACCGACGTCAACCACCAGATCTCCAAGTATGTGGTGCGCGAAGCCGAACGCACCGGACGCGGCATCGCCCTGGAGGACCTCCAAGGCATCCGCTCCCGGGTAAGGGCTCACCGGCTCCAGCGGCGCACCCTCCACGGCTGGGCGTTCGCCCAGATGACCGAGTTCACCCGCTACAAGGCCGCCCGGGCCGCGATCGCCTTCACCCTCGTCGATCCCGCCTCCACCAGCCAAGCCTGCCCCGAATGCGGATGGACCAGCAGGGCGAACCGGCCGGCACGGGGCCGCTTCGCCTGCACCCGGTGCGGCCTCGCTGGGCACGCCGACCACATCGCGGCCCGCAACATCGCCCAACGCGGCGCTGCGGGCTGGGCTGCCGTCAACCAGCCACACGCTACCGGCCTCCCTTCAGCCAGACGGGCCCGTGAGAGCAAACCACCGGCATCAGCCGGTGGTAGTTGATCGGCCCTCCTCCATCCAGGTCGCGGCGGGGCCGTCCAGCACGATGTCCCACCGGTAGCCGAGCGTCCACTCCGGCACGGACAGGTCGTGGTCGTAGACGCAGACCAGCCGCTGCCTGGCCCGCTCGTCGGTGACGGAGTTGAGCACCGGGTCGTACCGGAAGAGCGGATCGTTCGGGAAGTACATCTGCGTCACCAGCCGCTGCGTGAAGGCCGTGCCGAACACGGAGAAGTGGATGTGCGCGGGCCGCCAGGCGTTGACGTGGTTGCGCCACGGGTACGCTCCGGGCTTGATCGTGGTGAACGTGTAGCGGCCCTCGTCGTCGGTCAGGCAGCGGCCCACGCCGGTGAAGTTGGGGTCGAGCGGCGCGGGATGGTCGTCGCGCTGGTGCAGGTAGCGGCCGGAGGCGTTGGCCTGCCAGATCTCCACCAGCTGGCCGCGCACCGGGCGCCCGTCGCGGTCCAGCACCCGCCCCTGCACGGTGATCCGCTCGCCCAGCGGCTCGCCGAGGTGCTGCCTGGTCAGGTCCGCGTCGAACGGGCTGACGTCGCTGACGCCGAAGACCGGCCCGGCCAGCTCGGCCGCCTCCGGGTCCTTCAGCGCGACGAGCGGCTGCTTGGGGTGGCGCAGCACGCTGCTGCGGTAGGGGGCGAAGTCCCGATCGGGGTGGTCGGCCGCCGCTCCGGCGCGGGCGGTGTGCACCTCGGCGATCTCGCGGTCGATGTCGGCTTGGGTGAGGGGGGAGGTCATGTACGGCTACCTTTCCAGGACTTCCAGGAGGAAGACCGGGCTCATGTGCGGCTACCTTTCCAGGACGACGGCCAGGCCCTGGCCGACGCCGATGCAGAGGGAGGCGAGCCCGGCGCCGGAGCCGGCGGCGGCGAGCCGGTGGGCCACGGCGCCGGTGATGCGGGCGCCGGAGGCGCCGAGCGGATGGCCCAGGGCGATGGCGCCGCCCTCGGGGTTGACGATGGCGGGATCGAGCTCGGGCAGCTCGGCCAGGCAGCCGAGCACCTGCGCGGCGAACGCCTCGTTCAGCTCGACGGTCGCGAGGTCCCCGAACTCCTTGCCCGCCTTGGCCAGGGCCTTCCGCGACGCCTCGACCGGGCCGAGCCCGAAGTAGCGGGGTTCGAGCGCGCTCGCGGCGCTCGCGGTGATCCGCGCGAGCGGCTCGCGGCCGCGCAGCCCGGCCTCGTCGGTCAGCAGCAGCGCCGCCGCGCCGTCGTTGAGCGGCGAGGCGTTGCCGGCGGTGACCGTGCCGTCCGCGCGGAAGACGGGCTTGAGCCGGGCCAGCTTGTCCAGGCCGGTGTCCTCGCGGATGCCCTCGTCCCTGCTCAGTCCGCCGATGGGGACGATCTCGCGCTCGAACGACGCCTTGGCCGCCTTCTGGTGGCTGGCCAGCGCGTACGCGTCCTGCTCCGCCCTGGCGACGCCGTGCTTGTCGGCGATCAGCTCGGCGCCCTCGCCCAGAGGCACGGTGTGCTCGGCGGGCATCTTCGGGTTGACCAGCCGCCAGCCGAGCGTGGTCGAGACCAGCTCCTGCCCGCCCGCGGGGAAGGCCCTGTCCGGTTTGGGCAGCACCCACGGGGCCCGCGTCATCGACTCCACGCCACCGGCGATCACGGTGGAGGCGTCGCCGAGGGCGATCATCCGGTACGCCTGGATGACGGCCTCCATGCCGGACCCGCACAGCCGGTTCACGGTCGCGCCCGGCGTGGTCACGGGCAGCCCGGCCAGCAGCGCGGCCATGCGGGCGACGTTGCGGTTCTCCTCGCCCGCGCCGTTGGCGTTGCCGAGGATCACCTCGTCGGGGGCCTCGACGTCGTTGCGCTCGGCGATGGCCCTGACGACGTGCGCGGCCAGGTCGTCGGGCCGGATCCCGGCCAGCGCCCCGCCGTGGCGGCCGAACGGCGTGCGGAGCGCGTCCACGACGTACACGGTATTCATCCCAGAACCTCCGTCTCCGTACGGTCGCGCAGCTCGGCCACGCTCACCCCGGGCGCGGTCTCCACCAGCCTCAGCCCGTCGCCGGTGACGTCGAGCACGCCGAGGTCGGTGATGATCCGGTGTACGCACCCCTTCCCCGTGAGGGGCAGCGAGCACTCCTCGACGATCTTCGGCGTGCCGTCCTTGGCGGTGTGCTCCATGATCACGATGACCCGCCGGGCGCCGTGGACCAGGTCCATCGCCCCGCCCATGCCCTTGACCAGCTTGCCGGGGACCATCCAGTTGGCCAGGTCGCCGCGTGCGGAGACCTGCATCGCGCCCAGCACCGCCACGTCGATGTGCCCGCCGCGGATCATCCCGAACGACAGCGACGAGTCGAAGAACGCCGCGCCGGGGAGCACGGTCACCGTCTCCTTGCCCGCGTTGATCAGGTCGGGGTCCAGCGCGCCGGGGGCCGGGTAGGGGCCGACGCCGAGGATGCCGTTCTCCGAGTGCAGGATCACGTCCACGTCCGGCGGCAGGAACGACGGGATGCGGGTGGGCAGCCCGATGCCGAGGTTGACGTAGTCGCCGTCGCGCAACTCGGCGGCGGCCCGCGCGACCATCTCGTCCCTTGACCAGCTCACGAGGTGGTCCTCCGCTCGATGCCTTTGTCGGCCGCCTGCTCAGGGGTGAGGACGAGGACCCGCTGGACGAACACGCCGGGCAGGTGGACCTCGTCCGGGTCCAGCTCGGTCAGCTCTTCGACCTCGGCGATCGTGACCCGCCCGGCCATCGCGGCGAGGGGGTTGAAGTTGCGCGCGGCCTTGTTGAAGACGAGGTTGCCGTACCGGTCGCCCTTGGCCGCCCTGACCAGGGCGAAGTCGGTGGTGATGCTGCGCTCCAGCACGTACTGGCGGCCGTCGAACTCGCGGACCTCCTTCGGCGGGGAGGCCGCCGCGACCGTACCGTCCGGGTGGTGGCGCAGCGGCAGGCCGCCGTCGGCGACCGGCGTGCCGACCCCGGCCGGGGTGTAGAAGGCGGGGATGCCCGCGCCGCCCGCGCGCAGCCGCTCGGCCAGGCTCCCCTGCGGGGTCAGCTCCACCTCCAGCTCCCCCGCCAGGTACTGCCGGGCGAACTCCTTGTTGTCGCCGATGTACGAGGCGGTCACGCGGGCGATGCGCCCGGCCGCCAGCAGCACCCCCAGGCCGCCGCCGTCCACTCCGCAGTTGTTCGACACCACGCCGATGCCGGTCACGCCGGTGTTGTGCAGCGCCTGGATCAGCACGTTGGGGATGCCGCTGAGGCCGAAGCCGCCGACCGCGAACGACGCGCCGTCGCGCACGCCCGCCAGCGCCTCCTCGGCGGTCGCGACCACCTTGTCTCTCCGCACGACGCTCCATTCATCCGGAGTGTTCGCATAGTGAACATTAGTTCACTAATGTGCTGTCGAGTATGCGTACGGGGCCGCGTTCGTGTCAAAGCCCTTGATCGGGCGGAGAGGGGGCCGGATGGAGGCCGCAGGCACCCTGGAGCGCGGCCTGACCGTGCTCAGGGCACTCACCGCCGGCCCGGCCGGGCGGGCGCGCGCCACCGACCTCGTACGCGCCACCGGCCTGGCCAGGTCGGCCGTCGACCGCGTGCTGGCCACGCTGGTCCGCCTCGGCTACGTCCGCGCCGAGGGGCGGGACATGGTGCCGGCGCCGCCGCTGATGGAGCTGGGCGAGGCCTATCTCGCCTGCGACGGACTGCGTGACCCGCTCGGGCCGCTTGCGGAGCGGCTCGCGCAGGAGCTGGACGAGTCCGTGTCGCTGGCCGTCCAGGACGGTGACGGGGTGCGTTTCATCGGCCAGTTCACCCGGCGGCGCACCATGTCGGTCGCCTTCCGGGTCGGCGACCTGCTGCCCGCCACCCGGTGCGCGGCCGGCCTGGCGCTGCTCGATCCGTCGGCCCCGTGGGCCGAGGACGACCAGCTCATCGAGCCCGGCCTGATCGCGGTCGCGGTGCCCGTACGGGATCCGGAGGGGCGAGCGGTCTGCGCGGTGAGCGTCGTCAGCCACACCAGCCGGCACACCGCCGCCGGGCTGCGCGCCTGCGTGCTCCCCCGGCTGCGCGAGACGGTCGCGGCCATGGAGGCGGCGCTGACCGAGCCGCCGCCCTCGATCCGCCCGGGGCCCGCCGCCCTGGACGTCTCGCGCGCCACCAAACGGGAGCTCGGTGCGGAGTTCCTGCAGTCGCTGGCCCGCGGGCTGGCCGTGCTGGTGTCGCTCGGCACCGCCCGCGGCGGCCTGAGCCTGGCCGACGCCGCCAAGGCCACCGGGCTGCCGAGGGCCACCGCGCGGCGGTCGCTGCAGGCCCTGGAGCGGATGGGCTACGTCGCCTCCCAGGGCTCCCGCTTCGCGCTGCTCCCCAAGGTGATGGAGCTGGGCTACGCCTCCCTGTCGGAGCGCACGTTCGGCGAGGTCGTCCAGCCGCACCTGGCCGACTTGGTGGCCCGGGTCCACCAGTCGGCCTCGGTCGCGGTGCTCTCCGGCGACGACGTCCTGTACGTGGCCCGCGTGCCCACCGTGAGCATCATGACCGTCGACATCACGGTCGGCACCCGCTTCCCGGCGTACGCCACCTCCATGGGCCGGGTGCTCCTGGCGGACCAGCCCGAGGAGCGCGTGGCCGCCATCACGCCGGAGCGGCTGACCCGCCACACCATCACGTCACCCACCGCGCTGCGGGCCGCCGTCCGGCAGGCCGCCGAGGACGGCTACGCCCTGGTCGACCAGGAGCTGGAGGAGGGAGTGCGGTCGATCGCCGTGCCGGTCCGCGGCCGGGACGGGCGGGTGGTCGCGGCCGTCAACGTCGCCACTCACGCCAGCCGCGCGAGCCGGGACGAGCTGCTCCGCGACGTGCTGCCCGCCCTGACCGAGACCGCCGCCAGGATGGCGGCCGACCTGAGGCACCTCCCGGCGGGACCGTGATCCCGGCCTCGGAGGATCAGTCGCGTACGCCCATCGCCCCCCTCGGCGGCGCGATCAGGCCGTACATGACCAGGGCGCAGAGCGCGATCGAGATCACCGACCACACGGGGAAGGCAGCCATGAAGGCGAAGTGCCCGATCATGGCGAGCCCTGCCAGGATGACCCCGGCCACGCGGGCCCACATCTGCCCGGCCAGCACGCCGAGCCCGATGGCGAACAGCAGCACGCCGAGCGCCAGCCAGATCCAGCCCCACGCGGTGTAGTTCCACACCAGCAGCCGCCCGCCGGGCGTGACGAAGAAGTACGTCTTGAACAGGGCGATGAGGCCTTCGATGATGTTGAAGACGCCCAGCACCATGGCGAGCGTGCCGGCGAATCCGAGCCAGCCGGAGAAACCGGCACCAGGGTGAAAGGCCCGTCCGAACGGTGTTGACGTCGTCATGATCGTCTCCTTCCCGGTGAGTGGAAACCTCCGGGCGATGCATCCATGCCCGAAATGCCCGGAGGCAACAATGCCCCTCGGCAAAGCTATGGCTCCACCTGCGCAAAGGCGGCCCAAAATCCACCTAAGCGGCTTTTTACCAATTTTTCCAAAAAAGTAGACACGCTTGGCCCACCTATTCGTTTGAAAAACGACAAAGTGCAGTGGAAACCGTTCACCGAATAATGTGGGTTGTGGAGGCTCGGCCACCGGCAACGCGGTGACCCGAGCGCCTGAATCGTTGGAGCATTCATGACCATGACCGCACCGACTGTTTCGTGCCGGCTGCCCGCGGAGCTCAACACCTTCGTCGGCCGGCGACACGAGATCGCCGAGGTCAAGCGGCTGCTGTCCGAAGCCAGGCTGGTGACGCTCGTGGGCGTGGGCGGCGTCGGCAAGACGCGGCTGGCCCTGCGGACCGCGTACGACCTGCGGCGCAGCTTCCGCGACGGCGTGTGGCTGGTCGAGCTCGCGGCACTGGAGAGCCCCGACCTGCTCGCGCAGACCGTGGCGGAGTGCCTGGAGATCCAGGACCGTTCCGTACGGCCCACCCTCGAGGTGCTCGTCGACCACCTGCGTGACAAGCAACTGCTCCTCATCATGGACAACTGCGAGCACCTGTCGGACGAGTGCGCCGTGATGGCGGAGACGCTCATCAGTTCGGTGCCCGGCCTGCGGATCCTGGCGACCAGCCGGCAGTCTCTCGGCGTCGCAGGAGAGCAGACGATGCCCGTGCCGACGCTGCCCATTCCCGACTGCGACGGCTCGTACCCCACCGAGTCGCTGAAGCAGTTCGACGCGATCCGGCTGTTCGAGGAGCGGGCCCAGGCCGTGCTCCCGGGGTTCGAGGTGTCCGAGGCCAACCAGGAGGTCGTGGCGCGCATCTGCCGCCGTCTCGACGGCATCCCGCTGGCCATCGAGCTGGCGGCCGTGCGGCTGCGGGCGATCTCCGTGGAGCAGCTGCTGGCCCGGCTAGACGACCGGTTCCGGCTGCTCACGACGGGCTCGCGGACGGCCATGCCCCGCCAGCAGACGCTGCGGGCGCTGATCGAGTGGAGCTACGGGCTCTGCACCGACCAGGAGCGGCTGCTGTGGGCCCGGCTGTCGGTCTTCTCCGGCGGTCTCGACCTGGAGGCGGCCGAGCAGGTGTGCTCGGGGGACGGCATACCCGCCGACGAGATCGTCGACCTGGTGGTCGGCCTGGTGGGCAAGTCGGTGCTGGCCCGCGAGCAGCACGGGCCGACGGTGCGCTACCGGTTGCTGGAGACCATCCGCCAGTACGGCCGCGAACGGCTGCGCGAGTCCGGCGAGGAGGCGGAGCTGAAGGCCCGGCACCGCGACTGGTGCCACGATCTCGTGACGCGCGCGCAGCACGAGTGGTTCGGCCCCGACCAGGTGGCCTGGTTCAGGCGCCTGCGCGTCGAGCACGGCAACCTCCGCACGGCGCTCGACCACTGCCTCACCGCCCCGGGCGAGGCGGACCGCGGCCTGGCCATCGCCACGGCGCTGCGCTTCTACTGGATCGCGGCCGGCTCGCTGCGCGAGGGGCGCGGCTGGCTCGACCGCCTGCTCGCCGCCCATGCCGAGCCGACCTCGACCCGCGCCGGCGGCCTGTGCCTCAACGCGCGGCTGGCGGTCCTGCAGAGCGACTTCGCGCCGGCCGCGCGGATGCTGGAGGAGTGCCACGACCTGGCCAAGCGGCTCGGCGACGCGCGCATCCTCGCCGGCGCCGCGTACGTCTCCGGCCTCGCGGCCCTGATCCGGCGTGACTTCCCCGGCGCGGTCACCTACCTCGGCGAGGCGGTCGAAGCCCACCGCGAGGCCGGCGAGGCCATGGGCATGGTGAACGCGCTGCAGTACCTCGCCACCGCCCACTCGCTGCTGGGCCACTCCGAACAGGCCCGGAGCCAGTACAAGGAGTGCCTGGCGATCTGCGAGGCGCGCGAGGACCACTGGTTCAGGTCGTACACGCTGTGGCTGTACGGGATCGAGCTGTGGCGGCAGGGCGACACGGCCCAGGCGGTCGAGATGGAGCGGGAGGCCATCCGGCTCAAGCGGCCCTTCGACGACCGGCTGGGCATCGCCCTGTGCATCGAGGCGCTGGCGTGGATGGCCGCGGACGGCACGTCCGAGCGGGCCGCGGTGCTGTTCGGCGCCTCTCAGGAGAGCTGGCGCTCGTTCGGCGCTCCCCTGCTCGAGTACCTGTCCGGCTACCACGACGCCGCCGAGGCGCTGGCCCGGGAGCGCCTCGGCGGACGCGCGTTCGAGGCCGGCTTCCGCAAGGGCACCGGCCTCACCTCCCCCGAGGCGATCGCGTACGCCATGTGCGAGACCGCCCAGGTGGCCGAGCCGGCGCGCAAGGCGGCCTCGCCGCTCACGCGGAGGGAGATGGAGATCGCCCAGCTCGTCGCCCAGGGCATGACGAACAAGGCGATCGCGTCCGCGCTGGTCATCGCGCAGCGCACGGCCGAGGGGCACGTCGAGCACATCCTGAACAAGCTCGGGTTCAACTCCCGGGCCCAGATCGCGGCCTGGGTCAGCGAGCAGGGCGAGCTGCTTCCGGGAGGGACTCCATGAAGGCCGGCCTGCTGAGCGACAAATCAAGCTTTGTCGGTCGGACACGGGAGCTGTGCGCGGTGCGGAAGATGCTGGGCAAGTCCCGGCTGCTCACCCTCACCGGCGTGGGCGGCGTCGGCAAGACCCGGCTGGCGCTCAGGGCCGCGGAGCTCCTGCGGGACACGTACCAGGACGGCGTCGAGGTGGTCGAGCTCGCCACACTGGAGACCGGCGACCTGCTCGAGCCGGCGGTCGCCACGGCGCTGGGGCTGCGCGACGGCAGTCCGGACCTCCTGGTCGTGCTGCAGGACTATCTGGCGGGCCGGCGGATGCTGCTGGTCCTCGACAACTGCGAGCATCTGAGCGCGGCCTGCGCCCCGTTCGTGGAACGGCTGCTGCGGGCCGCCCCGCGGCTGCAGATCCTCGTGACCAGCAGGCAGAGCCTGGGGGTTTACGGCGAGCAGGTGCTGAGGGTCGAGCCCATGCCGACCCCGATCCCCGGAGCCACCCTGCGGGAGATCGCCCGCCAGGACTCCGTGCGCCTGTTCGTGGAACGCGCGGGAGGCGTCGCGCCCGGCTTCACGCTGCACCCCGGCAACATGGCGTGCGCGGCCCGGCTGGTGCAGCGCCTCGAAGGGATCCCGCTGGCGATCGAGCTGGCCGCGGTACGGCTGCGCACCCAGCCGATCGAGGAGCTGGCGCGCGAGCTGGACGAGCGCTTCGACGTGCTGGCCGCGAAGGCTCCCGCCGCGCCGCCCCGCCACCAGACGCTGCGCGCGACCATCGACTGGAGCTTCCGCCTCTGCTCGACCGGCGAGCGGCGGCTCTGGGCCCGGCTGGGGATGTTCCCGGGCGGGACCGACCTGGAGACGGCGGAGGCGGTGTGCTCGGGCGAGGGCATCGACCGCGTCGACGTGCTCGACCACCTGGCCGGGTTGGTGGACAAGTCGGTCCTGATCAGGGACGGGCTCTGCTACCACCTGCCGGAGATCCTGCGCGAATACGGCTGCGAGCAGCTGCCGCCCGACGAGCTGGGGCAGCTGCGCACGCGCTACGTCGATCATTACCGGAACCTCGTGGAGCGGCACCGGGTCGACGAGATGGTCCCCGAGCAGGTGACTCGGTACCTCGCGCTGCAGCGAGAGCTGCCCAACATCCGCGTCGCCCTCGAGGCGTGCGTGAGCGATCCGGCGCTGGCTCCCGTGGGAGCGGGGATCGCGACGGCGATGTGGTGCTTCTGGCTGCTCGCCGGCTCCCTCACCGAGGGCCGCTACTGGCTGGAGCGCGCCCTGGGGCACGTGCCGGACGAACACCCGGTACGGGCCTCCGCGCTCTGGGCCGACAGCATGCTCGCCATCCGCCAGTGCGACCTCGTGGCGGGCATTCCGAAACTGCGCGTTTCCATCGCCATGGCCCGCGAGTCGGGGGACCAGAGGCTGCTGGCGCACGCCATCCGCACCGACGGCGTCGCGGCGTTCCTCGTCCACGACGCCCGGCGCGGCCTCGCGCTGCTGCAGGAGTCCCTCGACATCCACCACTCCATCGACGACCTCGACGGCGTCATGTTCGCCCTCTACGTCGGCGCCACGTACGGCTCCAGCGAGGACCCGCGCCAGGCCGCCGAGTACGGCCAGCAGCTGCTGGCCCTGTGCGAACGGCAGGGCGCCCTGGTCTTCCGCGCGTACGCCCAGCTGGCGCTCGGCGTCGCCCACTGGAACCTGGGAGGCACCGCGCAGGCCGAGGCGCTGGTGACGACGGCCACCGAGTTCACCGGGGGCATCAACGACCGGTGGTGCCTCACCCAGTGCCTGGAGGTGCTGGCGTGGATCGCGGGCGCGCGGGAGCAGCACGACAGGGCCGCCCAGCTGCTGGGGGCGGCGCACGCGATGTGGCAGACGGTGGGGGCCTCACCCGAGTGGACGAGCTATCACACGAAGTGGCACGAGCGCTGCACGCGACAGGCCCGCCGCACGCTGGGCGGGCCGGGGTTCGCGGCGGCCTTCCACCAGGGGGCGAGGCTCAGCCCGGAACGCGCCGTGGCGTACGCGCTGGGCGGGACCGCGCAGCCCCGCGCCGGACGGCCGGGCAGGTAAGCCCGCCCCTCCCCACGGAAGCCCCGCGGCCAGGCGCGAGGCCCTCAGATGCGAGACCGCCAGGCGCGAGACGCCAGACGCGGCAGGCGCCAGGCCCGAGGCGTGAGCCCGAGACGCGGGCGCGAGACGCGCCGGACGCGGGAGGCGCCAGGCCCGACGCCTGAGGCGCGGCAGGTGCGAAGCTGTCAGGGGCGGGGTGAGAGGCGGAAGACGCGGAGCTCGCGGCCGGAGCGGTCGGTGTAGCCCTGGTAGAGCGGCCAGAAGCGGGTGAGCGCCCGCCATGCCTCCTCGCGCTCGGCGCCGGCCAGCAGGTTGGCCGTCACGGGGATGACGCGCCCGCGGAAGGTCACCGTGGCCTGCGGGGTCTTGAGCAGGTTGCCGCTCCAGGCGGGGTGGTGCTCCCGGCCGAAGTTGCTGCCGACCACGAGGAAGGTGCCGCCGTCCTCGGGCAGGCAGGCCAGCGGGCTCTCGCGGGGCTGCCCCGACTTGCTGCCCGTCGTGGTGAGCAGCAGGTGGGGGATCATCTGGTCGCCCATGAGTACGCGCCCGCCGGTCACGCGGTTGACGAAGCGGTCGAGAGGCGGGACGATCTTGGGCGCGACCCGGGCGAAGCCCTTGGTGCCCGCGAGCCACTGGAAGAACGGGCGCAGCCCGGCGCTGACCCGGGCCCTCACTCCGCCACTGGGCTGCTGCTCGACCACGGTGACCTCACGTCCGGCTCAGGAGTGACGCTGCTGACGGGGGCCAAGGATACTTCCCAACCAAGCGATAGGTCTACTCCGGGTCCCTCGGCACCGGTCAGGCGGCCGGCCGGTCGATCCGGTAGAGGTAGTGGGCGGGCCCGTGGATCGGGTTGTCCGGTTCGAGGTCGCACTCCGCGATCCGGCGCATCCCGGCCTTCTCCAGCGCCCGCCACGAGGCGCGGTTGGCCGCGGAGACCGGCACCATCACGCAGGAGGCGTCCGGCAGTTCCTCCCACGTCCGCTCCAGGACCGAACGGATCATCGCCGTCCCGAGCCCCCGGCCGACCTGTTCCGGATCGCCGATGAGGTAGTCGATGGAGATCGTGCCGTCGGGGACGGGGACGACGGCCGCCAGCTCGGCCAGATAGTGCGGGTAGTCCGCCAGCCGCGACCGCTGGACCAGGCCGAGCGGCCGCCCGTCGAGGAGCACGAGCAGGTCCTCGGACGGCTCCTCTCCCCTGGTGGCGGGGCCGAAGTCGCGTGCCACCGCCTCCGCCGAGGTCTCGTGGTTCCACCACAGCGCCACGTGCGGCTGCTCCAGCCACGAGCGCAACAGGGGGAAGTCCTCCTGGCCGAGCCTACGCCATGTGATCATCAGGACGCTCCGGGCGTGCGGCGCCGTCCCGAGGATCGGAACTCGACAGCCGTCACGACGCTGACGCTAGCAGCGCCTCCCGACCATCAGCATCCGATTATTGGATCAAGGTCACGCCCGGCCGGTCAGCGGCGTGGACCAGGAGCCGATCAGCTGCAGGGCGGTCTCCGAGGGGGAGCCGGCCTCGGCGGTGTAGGTGATGAGCACCTGGTCGGGTTCGTCCGCGATGCGGAGCGTCTCGTGGTCCAGGGTCAGCTCCCCCACCAGCGGGTGGTGGAAGGTCTTGCGGCCGTGGGTCTTGTCGACGACGTCGTGCTCGGCCCACCAGTGACGGAAGTCCTCACTCCGCATCGACAGCTCGCCGACGAGCGCGGCCAGCACCGGGTCGCCGGGGTACGCGCCGGCCTTGAGCCGCAGGTACGACACCGTCTCCTTGGCCTTGATGGTCCAGTCCGCGTACAGGGCCTGGATACCGGGGTTCAGGAAGATCATCCGGCCCCAGTTGCGCTCCTCCGCGGGCAGCGCGCCGAAGTCGGTGAACAGCGCGCAGGCCATGTGGTTCCAGGCCAGGACGTCGCAGCGCCTGCCCACGATGTAGGCGGGGACGTCACGCGCCATCTCCAGCAGCCGCCGCAGCCCCGGCCTGACCCGCTCCGGCGGCGGCGCGTGCCGGGCCGCGCGCCGGCCCGAGCCGCTCAGATCGCGCAGGTGCGCGCGCTCTGCCGCGTCCAGCCGCAGCGCGTTGGCGACCGCGTCCAGCACCTCGGCCGACACACCGGGCGCCCGCCCCTGCTCCAGCCGTACGTAGTAGTCCACGCTCACCCCCGCGAGCTGGGCCAGCTCCTCGCGCCGCAGCCCGGGAACCCGCCGCCGCCCCGTCGAACGCAGGCCGACCTCGTCGGGGCTGATGCGGGCACGGCGGGTACGCAAGAACGTCGACAATTCTGCACGTCGATCCATATTCCGAAGTATGTCGGAACAGGCAGGCGCCAGGGTGGTTCTGTCCGACCCACCCTGCCCCACTCCACGCGCCACGATCGGACGTGCCGATCAGCAGCACGCGCCTTTCGACGGGCCGGCGACCACGCCTCGCCGGCCCTGCCGGACGCCCCGGGCACGCGACTCGACGGGGGCGATCACCCGGGCGCGCCGACGGCGGCGGTCCGCCCCATCCCCCAGGAGACGGGCAGGTCCGCCTCATTCCGCCGGCGATGCCGAGGGCCGTGTACGCGCTGAAAAAGATCAAGCCAAGTGTTGGTGCGACCGCATGTGTCGCGTGCCACCGCGTGCCCTCGCCGGGTGATCCTGCCGTCCGGTGCCGGTACCGGCTTCCTCGGCCCGGCGAATGAACACAGACCCCTGCGACGAGAGGAACATCACGATGAGGCACATACGAGGGATGTGTTACCCGTTCGCCGCCCTCGCGGCGGTGGCCCTTCCGCTGACGCTGTCCGGCGCGGTCCAGGCCGACGCCGCACTTGCCGTCACCGCCCCGGCAGTTCTGCGGGCCGCGCCGGATCCCGCCTCCTGCCCCGACCAGGTGTCGCTGGTGAACGGCGGTTTCGAGCAGCCGGTCGTCAGTCTCGGGACGTGGGCCTTGTTCCCCGATGCCTCGCAGACCGGCGCGCCGAACCACGTGCCCGGCTGGCTCACCACCGCCACCGACCACATGATCGAGCTGTGGACCAGCCCGCCGAACCCGACCAACACCCCGCCCAAGGAGGGCCGGCAGCTCGCCGAGCTGAACGCCAACCAGATCTCGACCCTGTACCAGGACCGCGTGACCACACCGGGCACGAAGCTGTACTGGCGGCTGTCCCACCGCGGCCGGCTGGGGGTCGACACGATGGCCTTGGACATCGGCGCTCCGGCGTCGCCGGTGCAACAGCGGGTCATGTCGGACGGAACCGGGAGCTGGGGCACCTACTCCGGCACCTACGTCGTGCCCGCGGGCCAGACGACCACCAGGTTCGGCTTCCGTTCCGTCTCGGCGGCCGGAGGGAACCGTGCCATCGGCAACCTGCTCGATGACATCTCCTTCGCGACCGCGCCGTGCGTTGTCGTCACCAAGACCGCGAGCCCGCAGGGGCCGGTCGACGTCGGCGATGTCATCACCTACCGGGTCACCGCGGTCAACAAGGGCGGCGCCACGGCAGAGAACACGCGCCTCACCGACACCGTCCCGGCAGGGACCACCTACGTGCCCGGCTCGCTCCGGGTGGTCGACGGCCCGGGCAGCGGGGACAAGACCGATCAGGCGGGCGACGACCAGGGCGAGTTCGACGCCGCGGCCGGAAAGGTCTCCTTCACCTTGGGGAACGGCGCCACCCCCGCAGCCGGGGGCTCGCTGCCCGACGCCGCGAGCTTGCCCGGCGGCACCACCGTGGAGTTCAAGGTCAAGGTCGGTCGGGACGCCGCGGGCAGGGAGGTGACCAACCGGGGGACGGTCGGCTACGAGAACCGGCTCGGCCCGGAGCCGGAGCAGCTGACCTCCACCAGCGGCGACGCCGTTACCGAGGTCAACCCGGCCGTGGACCTGAGCGTGGTCAAGTCCGCCGATTCGACCAGGGTGACCGTGGGCCAGACCGTCATCTACCGCGTCACCGTACGCAACGCCGGCCCGAACGACGCGACGGGCGTCACGGTCAAGGACGTGCTGCCGTCCAACCTCGCCTTCGTGTCCGCCGCGGCCTCCAACGGAACATACGCGCCGGCGAGCGGGATGTGGACGGTCGGCGCGCTGGCCAGTGGCGCCTCGGCCACGTTGACCGTCCATGCCAAGGCCACAGCCGTCGGAGAGACGACCAACGCGGCCACCGCCGACGGCCAGGAGCTGGATCTCGATCCCGCCAACGACTCCGACAGGGTCAAGATCTGCGTCGACCCTGAGCCCTTCTGCCCGTACTGCATCGAGGAAACCGGGCAGAAGGCGAAGAGCTAGCCAAAGGACGCCGGTCGCCACATTCGACCGGGGGCGGCATCGCCCGGGAGCACCTTCTGGTTCGCGAGCAGCGCTGGCGCGCTAGCGACCGGCGTTCGTGGCCGGAGTCCTGGGGCGGGCGCCGAGGGCGCCGAGCAGGTAGTGGCGCTGGCGCAGGGTGAGGTCGCCGATGCTGGCGCCGCTGCCGATCCCGCCCTTCCGCAGCACTCTGGTGATCTCGGCGGCGCTGCGTCCCGGCAGCGCCCGCAGCAGCGACTCGACGTCGGCGCTGATGGTGGTCAGCTCACTGCGTGACAGCAGTGCCTCCACGCCGAGCTGCCCGCCCGCGACGGCGGCGCGCAGCTCGGAGGCCGTCATCGGCACCGGCTCGCGCGTGGGTTCAGGCCGGGGAGTCGGGGTGCGGGTCGGCTGGACGAGCGGCCCGCCCGTCTCACCGGCGGCGGCGATGGGAACGGCCAGCTCGGGCAGGTCCTCGACGAGAACGGTCTGCGCCGCGACCAGCAGGCCGCCCACGGAGAGCACGCCCGCCGCGGCGACGGCGACGTGGCGCCGCACCAGCCGGCCGCTGACACGAGCGATCTTCAGCCCGATCACCGCGGTACGCACCAGCACGCCGGTGAGCAGCCCGAGCAGGATCGGCACGCTCTGTGGGGGGATCGGCGCCACCGCGGCCAGCACGACACCGGCCGCGGGGCTGAGGCAGGAGAGCGCCAGCCAGGGAGCGCGTCGCTTGCTGGCCATGTCGAGCATGGCCGTCATGGCCAGCCCCTCGCCGGCCGAGTGGATCATGAGCGCGGCCACGACGATGGCCGAGGCCGCCAGCACCAGGGTGGCGCCCTCGATCATGCGGTGCAGGCTCAGCGCGACGGCGGTGCCCACGCCTCCGTACACCGCGGCGCTGACGGCCTGCTTGACGCGCCTGTGCAGGCCGGGGGCGTGCTGCCCGCGCTGCCCGGCCTCGTGCGGGTGGCCGTGGCGGGTGAAGTACGTGATGATGGCAAAGCCCATCACCCCGGCCAGCGCCACGAGCCACAGCGGCACTTCGGTGGCGTGGGCCTCACGCCATGCGTCGGGCATCACGTCGGTCAGGGCGGTGACGAGCATGAGCGCCGAGGCGACGGCCAACCAGATGCTGATCTTGGCGGCGTTGCGCTGGGCCAGATGAGCTCCGGCCAGCGTGGACAGCGCCACCAGGCCCACGGCGGCCCACACCGTCCAGGCGGGCATGGCGGCGTCGAGGCCCGAGTCTTGCAGCGCCGACTGCAGTGCCGGCCCCCCGAGCGGCAAGGACATGTCACGGCCTTTCTGGCGAGAGTGCGTGCGGAACGGCGATGCGATAACGGAACGGCAGTACGTACAGGACGGCGATGCGACATGGAACGGCAGCGCCTACGGAACGGCGGTGCGTACGGGGCGGCGGCGCATATCGGACGGCGGCGCGTACCGGACGGCTCGATCAGGGCGCGGCGACGGGACCGGTGCGCGCGCCGTGGCCGCCGTGCACGACGACACCGCCGTGCAGGCCGTCGCCGGGACGCGCGCCGTCGACGATGCGCGCGACGGGACCGGTGTGTGCATCGGCATCCGCGTGCGCCACGGGACCGGTGTGTGCATCGGCGTCAGTCTGCGCCACGCGACCGCCGCGCAACCCATCGCCCGTGTGCGCGACGGAACCGGCATGCGGGCCGCCGCCCGAGTGTGCGCCCGGGCCGGACATGGCAGGGCCGGACGCGGCGGCGCCAGAGGTCACGGCACCAGGCGCGATGGCACCAGGCGCGACGGCGCCGGGCGGGGCGGGGTCCTCCAGGGCGCCGCGTAGCCGGCCGAGTTGGGCGCGCAGGCTGTCCTGCAGTTGCCGGCCGTGGTGGGACAGTGCCGCGTCGAACTGGTCGAGTTGCTCCTCGACGGCCTCGCGGTAAGCCAGGCGGGCGGTCCGGGTCAGCGCCTCGGCCGCGGCGGCGGCCTCGCGTCGCAGCCGCTGAGCCTCGGCGCGGGCCTCGGCGATGATCTGGCGGGCTTCCTGCCGCGCGCTCTCCACCGTCTCCCGCCCGGCCCGCTCCGCCTCGGCCAGCGCGTCGGAGGGACTGGGCGGGACGGGGATGCTCGCGAGACGCTCGCGCAGGTGGGCGTTGTCCTGCCAGAGCAGGCCGAGCGTCGTCTCCACGCTGGCCAGGAACGCGTCCACCTCGGCCAGGTCGTAGCCGGCACGCAGCCGGACCACGGTGAAGACCTGATGGTGCACGGCGGCTGGGGTCAGCAGGGCGAGCTGGCCGGGGCCCGCCGCATGGACCGGCAGCGCGCCGGAGTCGTCACCGACGGCGTGACTGAACGGGAGCTGGAGGCGATGGTCGTGTTCTTCGTGCTTGACGTGCATGACGGCGCTTCACCGAGCCCTTCGGCGCGACCTTTACCGTTTGACCAGGAAACTTATACGCTCAGTAGTTGACACGTTACCTTGTGCTTAAACGTCCGGGCAGCCGCTCCCGGGTAAAGCCATCCGGATGATCTGTGACCGGAGTCACATCAACGACTTGTCCCCCTGAGGCGGTCTCGCTCGTCCTGTCGCCGAAGACCGGCTACAAGGAAGGTTCGAGACCATGAGCCAAGTGATCGTCATCGAGTTCGTCTCGCTCGACGGGGTCGTCGAGGACCCGGACGGGAGCGGCGGGACGCCGTGGGGAGGATGGGCGTTCCGCTACGGGCCCGAGTCCGTGGCCGGCGACAAGTTCGCCCTCGGGGAGGTGCTGGACTCCGGCGCCATGCTGCTCGGCCGGGTCACCTGGGAGCTCTTCTCCCGCATCTGGCCTTCCAGGGACGACGAGTTCTCCAAGAAGCTGAACGCCCTTCCCAAGCTCGTCGTCTCGCGATCGCTGGAGCGCGTCGAGGAGTGGAGCAACTCCGCCCTCCTGCGGGGTGACCTGGTCGAGGAGGTGGCCGAGCGGAAGAAGCACCAAGATATCGTGGTGGCCGGCAGCGCCGGCGTCGTCGACCTGCTGAGAGCCCACGACCTGATCGACGAATACCGCCTGCTGGTGTTCCCGGCGGTGCTCGGCCAGGGACGCCGGCTGTTCGAGCGGCCGGGGCGGCCCGCCGGGCTGAGCCTCGAGTCCGCCGAGCGGGTGGGCCAGGCCGTCCGCCTCGTCTACCGCCGCGAACCAGCACAAGGAGACCACCGATGAGATACGCACTGCTCATCAACGAACGTCCCGAGGCCTACGAGGGCCTCAGCGCGGACGAGCGCGCCGCCATCAGCGCCGAGTACGTCACGCTGATGAAGGACGAACGCATGCTCGGAGGCGAACAGCTGCAGCCGGCCGAGACCGCGACCACCGTACGGGTCCGGGACGGCGAGACGCTGGTGACCGACGGGCCGTTCGCCGACACCAAGGAGATCTTCGGCGGGTTCTACATCGTCGAGGCCGGCGACCTCGACGAGGCGCTCGAGCTCGCCGCCCGGATCCCGGCCACCCGCCTGGGCGGCTCGGTCGAGGTGCGGCCCCTGGTGGAGCTCTAGCCGGTGCTCGAGGAGATCTTCCGCGACCAGTGGGCACGCGTGTTCGCCGCCCTGGTGAGCTACACCGGCGACATCGACGTCGCCGAGGAGGCCGCGCAGGAGGCGTTCGCCGTCGCCGCCGAGCGCTGGAGCCGCGACGGGCTCCCGGACAATCCGGGGGCCTGGCTCGCGGTGACGGCGCGCAACCGGGCGATCGACCGCCTGCGCCGCGACCGTACCCATGCGGACAAGCTCCGGCAGCTGGAACGGCCGGAGCCCAGCGAGGAGGCGGCGATGGACGGGACGTCGATTCCCGACGAACGGCTCGAGCTCTTCTTCATGTGCTGCCATCCGGCGCTCGCGACGGAGGCCCAGGTCGCACTCACCCTGCGGGCGCTGGGCGGCCTGTCGACGCCGGAGATCGCCCGGGCGTTCCTGGTCAGCGAGGAGACGATGAAGCGGCGGCTCTCCCGCGCCCGCACCAAGATCCGGGCGGCCGGGATCCCGTTCGCGATCCCCCGCGAGGACCGCCTGCCCGCCCGGCTGGGCGCGGTGCTCGCGGTGCTCTACCTGATCTTCAATCAGGGGTACGGCGACGGCCGGGCCGACCTGACGGCCGAGGCCATCCGGCTGGCCCGGACACTCCTCGACCTCATCCCCGGCGAACCCGAGCCCGCCGGGCTGCTGGCACTGATGCTGCTGCACGACTCGCGGCGGGCGGCCCGCGTCCGGGACGGCGAGATCGTCCTGCTCCACGAGCAGGATCGCGGCCTGTGGGACACCGCGCAGATCGAGCAGGGCCAGGCGCTGCTGGACCGCGCACTCGCGCTCGGCGCTCGCGGCGCCTACACGGTGCAGGCGGCCATCGCCGCGCTCCAGGCCGAGGAGCGCATCGACTGGCCGGCCGTGGCCGCGCTCTACGAGCGGCTGCGTGAGCTGACGGGCTCCGCGGTCGTGGAGCTCAACCGCGCGGTGGCGATCGCCGAGGTCGAGGGGCCGCAGGCGGCCCTGGCGATCGTCGACGCGCTCCCCCTCGACGGCTACCGCTATTTCCACTCCACCCGGGCCGAGCTCCTGCGGCGCCTGCACGACATCGAGGGGGCGCGGGCGGCGTACGAGAGGGCGCTCGCGCTGGCCACGACCGAGGCCGAGCGCCGGTTCCTGAACCGCCGCCTCGATCAGCTCTGAGAGTCCTTGCCTCGACTTTACTGACCTGTCAGTATCGGGGACGTGAGCGATCAACGCGAGCTCAGCGCCGCCGGGCAGCGGCTGCTGGAGGTGGCCACGGAGGTCTTCTACGCCGAGGGCATCCGCGCGACCGGCGTCGACACGCTGGTCGCCCGGGCCCAGGTGTCCAAGCCCACGCTGTACGCCCAGTTCGGCTCCAAGGAGCAGCTGGTGGCGGCCGTGCTGGACCGGCGGCGGGCCGCGCGGCAGGCGGCCATGACCGCGTTCCTCCAGCAGTGCGCGGCGCGCGGAGCGGAGCGGCTGCTGGCGGTCTTCGACTGGCTCGCGGAGGGGCACGGCCAGGAGGGCTTCCGCGGCTGCCCGTTCACCAACGCGGCGGTGGAGCTGCCCGACGCGGGCCATCCCGCGCGCGAGGTCATCTCGGCCTACAAGGACTGGCTGCGCTCCACGCTGACCCGCCTGGCGGCCGAGGCCGGCCTGCCGCGGCCGGAGGAGGTCGGCTTCGGGCTGCTCCTTCTCATCGACGGGGCCAACGCGCGGGTGGTGGTCGACGGGGATCGTACGGCGATGCGCAGGGCCAAGCAGGTGGCGGCCAGGATGATCGGAGCAGAGCATGCATGAGCTGAAGCCGGGCCTCGAGCACACGTTCCGGTTCCGGGTGCCGGAGAGCAAGATCGTCGCGGCGCTCTATCCGGAGTCGCCGGAGTTCGCGGTCATGCCGCCGGTGTTCGCCACCGGGTTCCTCGTCGGGTTGATCGAGTGGACGTGCGTCCAGGCCGTCGTGCCGTACCTGGACTGGCCGCGCGAGCAGACGGTCGGCACGCACGTCGACCTCAGCCACGCGGCCGCCACGCCGCCGGGCCTCGAGGTGACCTGCCGCGTGCGGCTGACCGGGGTGGAGGGGCGGCGGCTGCGGTTCGAGGTGGCCGCCGACGACGGGCACGACGTGATCAGCACCGGCACCCACGAACGCGCCGTCATCGACGCCGCCCGCTTCACCGGGCGCGCCCGCTCCAAGGCAGCCTCGGTGTAGGACGTCGCGCGGCCGGCGGCAGCGGTGCCCGCCCGGCCCGATCAGCACGCGTGCGGCTATGACGGCGGCCCGCACCCGCCGGCGGGCCTCACCGATTCGTGCTCGCGGTGTCGAGGTGCCGGCGGATGGCGGTTCTGGCCCGCTCGTAGGCCTTCGGGTCGTCGTGCAGCAGGGAGACGGCGTTGGCCGTCTCCATGAACGCGATGAGCTCGAACGCGAGCTGGTCGGGATCCGTGTCGCCGGCGAGCTCACCGAGCTGGCGGGCGTCGTCGACGGCGCGCGCCACGAAGCGGGTCCACTCCAGGCTCGCCGCGGCGGCGGCGTCCCGCACCCGGCCCGGGCGGGCGTCGAACTCCGCGTTGACGGCGAAGAAGAAGCAGCCGCCCGGGAAGACCCGCCGCTGCGAGTAGCTCAGCCAGTTCTCGCACAGCCGGCGCACCCTGCCGAGGCCCGGCGGCACGGTCAGCGCGGGCTGGACGACCTCCTCGACGTACACGGCCGTCGCGGCGCGGATCGTGGCGAGCTGCAGCTCCTCCTTGGAGCCGAAGTAACCGAACAGGCCGCTCTTGCTCACGCCGAGGTCCGTGGCCAGCCGGCCGATCGACAACCCTTCCAGCCCGTCCTGCGAGGCGATGTCCGCCGCCCTGCGCAGGATCACGCTGCGCGTCCGTTCGTCCCGTGGCCTTCCCGGCATCTCCACCCCTCCGTGCACGAACGTTCGGTTCACGATAGCCGCTTGACCATTGGCCAAGCACGCTCCTATTCTCGGCACGAACGTTCGTACTTAGAAAGGTGGATGATGACGGAACTCCCCGCCGTGGACCTCCGGGACCTGCATCGGTGCGCGCTGGATCTCGCCGGAAGAGCGATCGCCCAGGTCGCCGCCGCGGACCTCGACCGGCCGACGCCGTGCACGGAATGGAACCTGGGCGACCTGCTGCGGCACATGGTGGTCGAGAACCACGGCTTCGCCGCCGCCGCGGACCCGCCGGCGCAGCGGTCCGTCCGGGACGGCGGCGACCTCGGCGGCGATCCGTTCGGCGCCTTCCATGACTCCGCGGCCGCGGTCACCAAGGCGTTCGCCGCCCCTGACTTCTACGACCGCCAGGTCGAGATCGGCGAGTTCGGCGTCTTCCCCGGGCGGGTCGCGATCAGCATGCATCTGGTCGACTGCCTCGTGCACGGATGGGACGTCGCCACGAGCATCGACACCTTCTACCGGCCCGACCCCGAGCTGGTCGCGGCCGCGCTGGCGATGGCCTCCCGGTGGCCGGACACGCCGAAGAGCCGCGGTCCGGGCGCCGCGTTCGACACCAGGGTTCCGGTGCCCGACGACGCCCCCGACTTCCAGCGGCTGCTCGGCCTGCTGGGCCGCGACCCGTCGTGGGCAGCGCCATGCTGACGAGCCGCTGGACGCCTGGAGAGGCAGCCGACACCACCGGGTCGGTGCTGGTCAGCGTCACCGACTTCCAGGCCGACCGGCTGCGCGACCTGCCCGGCGTCTACCGGGCCGGGCTCGCCCTGCGCCGGGCCTGGCCCGAACTGCCCGGCGCGGTCGGCATGTGGCTCTGGACGGAGCCGCTGCGCGGCAGGTGCGGCTCGGTGTCGATCTGGCTGGACGAGCAGGCCCTGCGCGGGTTCGTCGGTCTACCGGAGCACGTCGCCATCGTGCGGCGCTACCGCGGGCGAGGCCGGCTCAGGTCCACCGCGTGGACGACCACCCGGTCCGACCGCGGCATCTGGGCCAAGGCTCGGGCCTACCTGTCCGAAGAGACCAGGACACCGTGACCGGCGGGCATGAGGTGCTGCGCGTCCTGGCCGACCGGGTCAGCCGCGGCAGCCGTCCCGGGCAGCGGCAGGACGGCTACCGGGTGGCCCTGGCCATCGAGGGCGGCGGCATGCGTGGCACGATCTCCGCCGGCATGGCCCTGGCCCTGCACGAGAGCGGGGTGGCGCACGCCTTCGACGGGGTCTACGGAGCGTCGGCAGGAGCCATCACCGGGGCCTGGCTGCTCAGCGGCACCCCCGAACACCTGACCGGCTGGGCCGAACCCGGCTACGCCAAGGCGATGATCCGTCCGTCCAACCTCCTGCGCGGCCGCCCGATGGTCGACGTGCGCAACCTGGTCGAGCACCTGTACTGCGAGGTGGCCCGGATGGACTTCGGCGCCGTCCTGGCCAATCCCGTCGAGTACCACCCGCTGGCCACCGACGTCCACACCGGGCGGTCCACCGATCTGCGCCCCTATCTGACCGGTCCCGTCGAACTGCGGCTGGCGCTGCGGGCCAGTGCCGCGCTGCCGTTCCTCGCCGGTCCGCCGGTCGAGCTGGCCGGGCGGTTCTACTACGACGCGGGGCTCGCCGAGTCCATCCCGTACCGCACCGCCCTGGCGCAGGGCGCCAGCCACGTCCTGGTCCTGCGGTCGCGTCCCGCCGCGCCCGGGACGGCCGCCCGCCGCAGGGCGCGGCCGTCCTACGGAGCGCGCCTGATCGCCGCGACCGTTCTGCGGGGGTATCCCGCGGAGCTGCACCGGAGTTACCTCACGCGCGCCCACCGCCTGCTGCACGACGACGCGGTGCTCGCTCGACACGATCAGTCGGCTCCGCCGGTGTCCCGCCTGCCCATCGGCGGCCAGGCCCAGGCGGATCCGGCGGTCCTGTCCCTACGCCCCGGACCCGGCACCCCCCGCATCGGTCGCCTCACCCGCGACGGCGAATCGCTCAAGGCCGCGCTCGAAGCCGGGCGCGCGGCGGTCGACCGCCTGTTACGCCCGCTCGGCCTGCTGACCGCCGGCTGAACATTCCCCCCGTTACTCCCCTGGAGGTCACACCATGGTCAAGTCGCTGCTGTACACCGGCCCGGCACTCGACGACCTGCACGAGCAGTACGCCAAGAAGGGCCGCATCGACGAACGGGCGGCGGTGCGCGCCCGCTGCGACGTCGCCATCGACGCGCCGGTCGAGACGGTCTGGGACGTGCTGGCCACCCCGGCCGCCTGGTCCCGTATCGACCCGGCGATCCACGACGTGCGGTTGGGCGGCGCGGTCGCGCCGGACACGTCGTTCTCGTGGGTCAACGGCAAGGCGAAGATCCAGTCCCGATTCGCGGTGGTCCGCCGGGATGAGGAGCTCACGTGGACGGGCGTGAGCTTCGGAGCCCGAGCCGTCCACCGGCACCTGCTGCTGAGCCGGGCCGACGGCGGCACGGACCTGGAGGTGAGCGAGTCCATGGCCGGGCCGCTGCTCGGCCTGTTCTTCGGCGAGGCCAAGCTGCAGGCGGCACTGACGTCCTGGACGGCCGGCATCAAGCGAGCCGCGGAGGCCGTCCGGCGCGACGTCGCCTCCTGAACGCCGACCGGCTTCTCGGTGACGCTGCAGCGGATTCCGAGTTCGCCGTCGCCGAGAGGTGTACGACGTACACCTTCAGGGTTTACGGTGTACACCGTGAGCGCTTCCAACACAGCGGAGAAGATCGCCGTCGCCGCGCAGTCCGTTCTCGTGAGCGAGGGCGCTCGGGCCGTGACCATGCGGCGGGTGGCCGACATGGTCGGCCTGTCCCCGATGGCCACCTACAAGCACTATCCGAGTCGCCAGGCGCTTCTCGACGCGGTGGCCGACCGGGCCTTCCGCGAACTGGCCGAAGGCTGGGGAACCCGGGTCACGGGCGGCTCGTGGGAGGACCGGGCACTCGGCCTCCTGCAGGACTTTCTCGACTTCGCCCTGGGGCGGCCGCATCTGTACGGGTTCCTCATGACTGAGCGCCGCCGGCGGGCTCGGCGCTTCCCCGACGACTTCGAAGGCGGCGGGTCGCCGTTCAGCATGCTCGTCGTGCTGGTCGAGGAGGGCATGCGCGAGGGGCTGCTGCGCGAGGACGATCCGCTGGAGGTGACGCTGGCGCTGACGTCGCCCATCCAAGGGCTCGTCCAGCTCTACCTCGGTGGCCGCATCGGCCTGGAGGAAGACGGTTTTCGCGGGTTGTGCGAGCGTACGGCGCGGAGGGTTCTCGATGGCGTCCGAAAGTGAGCGGCGGCCCCGCCGGCGGCGCAGGGCGTGGATCGCGGGCGGGGCGGTCCTGATCCTCCTGGTCGCGGCGGTGGGATACGGGGCCTGGTTCGGCAGTGACCAGGGGATCAAGGTCATCCATTACGGCACGAGCAACACCAGGGTGCTCACCGTGCAGGGCGACCTGGTGACGCTGGAGCAGACGCCCGAGTCGGGCAAGCCCGGCACGTACTGGCTGGAGTGGAGCGGCGCGTACTCGATGCTCGGCGACGTCGTGTCCCGCGTCCCGGGCCGGGTGACGCGCAAGGTGCTGCGAGGTCCGACCCCCTCTGTGGGCACTCCCGGCTGGTTCGGCGACGTTCCGCCCGGCGATCCCGAGGTCGCCTGGGGGATCGGCTACACCGAGATCATGGTCCCCACGGAGCTCGGGCCCGCGCCCGCCTGGTACGTGCCCGGCAAGGGCGCCACCTGGGTCGTCGCCGTCCACGGGCAGAACGGGCGGCGCAAGGCGGAGCTGAAGATCCTGCCCGTCGTGCACGGGCTCGAGCTGCCCTTCCTGGACATCAGCTATCGCAACGACGAAGGGGCGCCGCCCTCGCCCGACGGGCTGCTGCACCTGGGCGACTCGGAGTGGCGCGACCTGGAGGCCGCCTTACGCCAGGCACAGACGATGGGGGCGCGGCGGTTCATCCTGTACGGCACCTCGATGGGCGGCCAGATCATCGGGCAGTTCCTGGGCAGGTCATCGCTCGCGAACCTGGTCGACCGGGTCATCATGGACGCGCCCATGATCGACGTGCGGATGACCGGCGAACAGGGCGCCAAGAACTTCCATCTGCCCGCCTTCGTGGCGCGGTTGTCGGACCAGGTCACCGAGTGGCGCACCGGGGTCGACCCGGACCGGCTCAGCCTGATCCGCTACCCGCCGAAGATCAGGCCACCCCTCCTGCTGATCCACACCGTGCCCGACACCGAACACCCGATCCAGGAGGCGCACGACCTCGTCGCCACCGGCAGGCGCCTGGGCTGGAAGATCCAGTTCGAGCCGTTCGCGCAGGGCGGGCACACCGAGGCATGGAACGTGGATCGCGCCCGCTACGACCGGCTCGTCCGCGACTTCCTGTCCCCGTAGCGCCCCTTAGACGCGGGACTGAGCCAAGAACGACAGCACGGCCTCGGCGAACGCGTCCGGCCGCTGCTCGGGCAGGCAGACGCCGGCGCGGTCGATCACCTTCAGCTCGCACCCCAGCGCCCGCGCCAGGGCCGGCTGGTCGGGCAGCGAGTACGCGTCGTCCGCCCCGCACAGCAGCAGGGTCGGGGTACGTACGAGCGGCAGCCGCGACGCCATCTCGTACGCGCCCACGGCGGCGTGACCGTCCTGGAGGCGCTCCACCACCTGCAGGGCGTCGATCACGAACCGCGTGAGGTCGTCCTCCTGACCCGCGTCGTAGAAGCCGCGCCGCTGCCGCCACAGCTCGGTGACGTGCGCGCCGTCGGCCGCCGGCCGCACGTGATCGACCTGGGGCAGGTCGCGCAGCCGGGCCCGGCGTCCGGGCGTGACGTGCGGCATCGCCGAGAGCACCAGCGCCGACAGCCGCGACGGGTCGCGGGCCGCCACCTCCAGCGCGATCACGGCGCCCGTGTGGTGCCCGACGAGGGCGACCCGGGAGAGGCCGAGCGCGTCGAGCACCGCCTCGACGCCGTCGGCGAAGCGCTCGATGCTGAACTCGCCGGTACGGGCCGACTGCCCGAAGCCGAGCGTGTCCATGGCCATGGCGTGCACGCGGCCGCCCGCGATCGGCAGCACGCGGATGTACTCGCTCCACGACCGCGGGGTCTGGTGCAGGAAGAGCACCGGTGTGCCGCTCCCGCATTCGGCGAGGTGCATCTGGCCCAACCGGGTGTCCACGTATCGACGCCGCACGCTTGTCATCGGTCACCACCGTTCCGCTGATGCCGGTCTCCGCAGCGGATGCTAGCCGAGGCCCGCCCTCAGGGCTCCATCCCCTTGCGGAGCAGCGCCCACGCCCGTCCGGCGACCACGCGCCGGCGCGGCGCCGGGGTCCTCGCGAGGACTCCGGCGAGCATGCCGACGACCAGCACGAGGTCCTCGGCCGTGACGCCGTCGCGGACGGCGCCCGCGCGCCGGGCGGCGGGGAGCATGCCTGCCAGGAGGTTCGCCACGCGGTCGCGCACCTCGAGGATGCGGGGGTCGGGGTCGGCCGGGGGCGTGGTGACCATGTCGATGAACGCGGTCGAGGCGATGGTCTGCTCGGTCATCAGGGTCAGCACGTCGTCGAGCGTGGCGCCGGGCTCGGCGGCCAGCGCCTCCAGCTGGGTGACACCGTCCTCGAACACGGCCATCGCGAGGCTGATGCGGTCGGGGAAGTGCCGGTAGAGGCTGCCCTGACCGACCCCCGCCGCGCGGGCGACCATGCTGAGCGGCGCGTTGTATCCAGAGCTGGCGAACACCTCGCGCGCCGCAGCGATCAGCGCCGCCCGGTTCTCCGCGGCGGCGCTCGGCCCTCTGTTCGATCGACGGGTGTCCGGCACAGCGGCTATGGTAGCAACCGGACAAAGTTGTCCGGTTGGTTGCGCCGCACAAGGGCGGGGCTCGGCACCCGCCGATCGAAAGGACGGACTCGTTGAGCACCTTCGACAACAAGGTGGCCCTGGTCACCGGAGCGGGGTCCGGGATCGGCCGGGCCATGGCCGTGGCGTTCGCCAAGGCGGGCGCCCGGGTCGTGGTCTGTGACGTCAATCCCGAAAGCGCCGAGCAGACCGCCGCCGACCTCGGTGACCGGGCCGTCGCGGTGGGCGCCGACATCGCCGACGAGACCTCGGTCGCCGCACTGGTCCAGGCCGCGATCAGCGCGTACGGGCGCATCGACGTGCTCTGCAACAACGCCGGGATCATGGACACCATGGCCCTGCCCGCCGACATCCCCCTCGAGCTGTGGGAACGGGTGCTGCGGGTCAACCTGACCGGCACGTTCCTGGTCACGCACGCGGTGCTGCCGCACATGCTGCGCCAGGGCGGCGGCGCGATCGTGAACACCGCGTCGGAGGCCGGCATCCGCGGCGGCGCCGCCGGTGCCGCCTACACCGCGTCCAAGCACGGCGTGGTCGGCCTCACCCGCAGCGTGGCCTGGGCGTACGCCAACGACGGCATCCGCTGCAACGCCATCCTGCCCGGTCCCACCATGACCAACATCGCCACGAACGCGTCCTTCGACCCGGTCGGCGCCACCCGGCTCGGCCCCGTGCTCTCGCTCGGCGAGCGCATCGCCCAGCCCGAGCAGATGGCCGACGCCGCCGTCTTCCTCGCCTCCGACGCCGCCTCGTTCATCAACGGCGCGCTCGTCCCGGTGGACGGCGGCTGGTCGGCGGCCTGACCGCCGATCACCGCGGCGACGACGTGCCCGCCGTCATCGTGTCGGAGGCCGCCCGCACAGGCGGGAATCGGCTCGTCACGTGAACGGCCGAGGCATGGCGGCGGACCAGGTCGTGGAGCCTGTATCGGCCGGGGGCGGCCTCCCGCACGAGATGGGCGTCCGCCAGCTGGTCCAGCAGCCGCCTGGCCTGTCGCGCGGTCGTGTTCAGCAGCGCGGCGGCCGCGTCGACGCCGAAGTCCGTGCCGGTGCGCGAGCCCAGCACCCGGTACGCGTGCCGCTGTTCAGCGGAGAGCCTTTCGTAGGACAGGTCCAGGGCGGCGGTCACGCTGTGCCGTCCGGCCTCCAGTTCGGCCAGCGGGTCGTCCGTCAGCCGGTCCAGCAGGTGCCGCACGCTCCAGATGGGATGCGCCCGAAGCCGGGCGGCGGCGATGCGGACGGCGAGGGGCAGCGACCCACAGCGCCGCACGACCTCGGTCAGGACGTTCACCGGAGTGCCCGTGACCCGCTCCCGCCCGGCCATGCGGGTGAACAGGGCGACCGCGTCCACCGGCAGCAGCGTCTCCAGTGACAGGCTTCGGACGCCGTCCAGGCAGGTGAGGCGGCGGCGGCTGGTGACGATCAACCGGCAGTTCGAGCCGGCGGGCAGCAGGGGAAGGATCTGCTGCTCGTCGGCCGCGTCGTCCAGCACGATCAGCGTCTTGCGGTCGGCCAGCACGCTGCGGTACAGCGCGGCACGGTCATCGATGTGCCGGGGGATGTGCTCGCCGGGCACGCCGAGCGTGCGGAGCAGCCGGGCAAGGGCTTCGCCCGGCTCGACCGGCGCCATCGAGCGCGCGTGGCCGTGCAGGTTCACGAAGAGCTGCCCGTCGGGATATCGGGGCGCAAGCCGGTGGGCGGCGCGCACGGCCAGCGCCGTCTTGCCCGTTCCGGCCATACCGTCGATGGAGACGGCAGTCACAGTCTCCAGGATCGCCAGCTCGCGCCTCCGGCCCACCAGCGTCGCGGCATCGGCGGGCAACTGCCGGGGAACGGTCCGCGCCACCGACGATGGGCCGGTCTCCTCCGGATCACCACGGTGGGCAGGCACCGGCAGGCCGCGGGTGACGGCGACCAGCGTCGCCTGCTCTTCGCCGTCCAGCTCCAGCGCCTCTGCCAGCAGCAGGATCGACCTGGTGCGAGGCTGCCAGGGCTTGCCGCTCTCCAGCCGGCGGACCGTCCGGACGTTGAGCCCGGCTCTTTCGGCGAGTTGCTCCTGGGTCAGCAAGGCCCGCTTCCGCCACCCGCGCAGCAGCGCCCCCGCAGGCGGCTCCACAGGCGGCTCCGCATCGGGCTCCCGCACGACTTCCGCCGGCGGGAAAACGGCCGGCAACCCTGCCCAGGGCCGGCAGCCCGCCATTGCCGGGGCCGGTCCCCTCGTTGTGTTGATGATCGACACCCCCGTCCTCATCGTCGCCCTGCGGCGAAGACAGGTGCCCATCGAATCCGGGTTCGCGCCGTTCAAGCCACTGGTCGGACGGCATTGGACGAAATCGGACGGTACAGGCGGGCTTTGCGGCGCGGAAGACGTTTGATGGGCGTGGTCGCGGTTGGCCAGAATGAGCGCCATGGACGAGCGGGAGGAGGGCGGCCATCCGGACGATGCGTGCCCCTACCAAGGCCTTGCGCCGTTCGACACGGCGAAGGCCGGGCTCTTCTTCGGGCGCGCACGGGCGACGCTGAGCCTCCTCGAACGCCTGGGACGGCGTTGGGCGGAGCACGGATCCATCCTGCTGGTCTCGGGCGCCTCCGGTGTGGGCAAGTCGTCGCTGTTACGGGCGGGGCTGATACCGGCGCTGGCCGAAGGAAGGCTGCCGGTCGCCGGATCACGGCGTTGGCCGCGCCTGATCGTCACACCCACCGCGAAGCCGTTTCACGCGCTTGCCGAAGCGTGGACGCAGGCGTTCGGCGGGCGCGCCGGAACTGTCGAGGAGCAGTTGCGGGACGATCCACGGCGGGTCCTGTCCGGAGCTCTCTCACCCGACGACCGTCTGGTGCTGGTGGTCGACCAGTTCGAGGAGCTGTTCACCCTGGTGGCCGACGAGCAGGAGCGCCAGGCGTTCGTCAGGGCCCTGGACACCATGGCCGAGGGCCCGCGCGGCGCCGGAGTGATCATCAGCGTGCGCGCCGACTACTGGGAGCGCTGCGCCGCGTACCCGCAGTTCGCCGAGGCCATCCAGGACGGCCAGGTCATCGTCGAGCCGATGACGGAGTCGGACCTGCGACTGGCCATCACGGGCCCCGCGGCCGCGGGCGGCCTGGAGATCGAGCCCGGTCTGGTGGAGACCATCCTGGGCGAGCTGGGCGCCGACCGGACGGCCGGCGATCGCTACGAGGCCGGGGCCCTGCCCCTGCTCTCGCAGGCTCTGCGCAACACCTGGGAGAGACGCGAGGACGGCACCCTGACCGTCCGGGGTTACGAGGAATCCGGCCGGGTCCTCGATTCCGTGCGCCGTACCGCCGACGAGGTCCTCGGGCGGCTGCCGCCGGAGGAGCGCAAGACCGCGCTCAGGCTCTTCCGGCGGATGACGTTGATCACCGCGGGAGGGCGGGTGGCGCGGCGCAGGGCGACGCTGGCCGAGATCCACGCCGCCGCGGCCGCACACTCCCCGGAGCGGCGGGACCAGGTCGAGGCGCTGCTGTCCGCGTTCGCCGGCCGGCGCCTGCTCACCCTGCACGAGGACGCCGCCGAGATCTCCCACGACGCGCTGCTGACCGCCTGGCCGACCCTGCGGCAGTGGCTCGAACCCGACCTCGCCGCGCAAGCGGTGTACGACCAGCTCGTCGAGGACGCCGCGCAGTGGGCCGACAACCACCGCGACCCCGCCTTCCTCTACCGGGGCGCCCGGCTGCTCGCCGTGGACGACACCCGGCACCGCTGGGAGCGCGACCCCGACAGCTTTCCGCCGCCCGGCCCCACCGTGGAGCGCTTCCTCGCGGCCTCCACGCGGGAGGTGCGGCGAGCGGGCCGCCGCCGTCGTCTCGTCATGGCCGGCCTCGCGATGCTGTCGGTGCTCGCCCTCATCGCGGCCGGGGCCGCCGTCAACGCCGCGAACGACGCCGACTGGCAGCGCAGGCGGGCGAGCTCCCGCCAGCTCGCGGCGCAGAGCGAGGTCACCGGCGACGTCCCCCTCGCCTCGATGCTCGCCGTGGCGGCCTGGCGGATCGCCGAGACCGACGAGGCCCGCAACCGCGTGCTGTCCGCGGCGACCCGCACCGCCCGGGGGAAACTCAGCGCGGACGCAAGACCTCTGACGGCACTGGTGTTCACCCCCGACGGTTCCACCATCGTGACGGGAAGCGACGACGGCATCGTGCGGTTCTGGGACGCGGCGACGCGGCGGCAGCTCGGCGCCCCGATCACCCATCGGAAGTACGAGTGCCAGGACGTCAAGCTGGCCCTCAGCCCCGACGGCCGTACGCTGGCCGCGGTGTGTCTCAACCTCGTCCGGTTCTACGACGTGGCCACCCGTCGCGAGCTGGGCCCCCCGCTGGACCATACGGACGTCGTGTCGGCGATCGCGTACAACCCGGACGGGAAGACCTTCGTGACCGGCGACTTCAGAGGCGTCGTCCAGCAGTGGGACGTGTCCACGCACCGTCCGCACGGCGCTCCCATGGGCCGCCGCGACGACAGGCCCGGCCTTGCCGGCATCATCCACGGAGTGGCCTTCAGCCGGGACGGGAAGATCCTGGCCACGGCGAGCGAGGACAGGACCGCACGCCTCTGGGACACCGCCACGTCCCGCCAGATCGGCGCCCCCTTCATCGGACACCGCTGGGGCGTCGGCAAGGTCGCTCTCAGCCCGGACGGCGCCATGCTCGCGACCGTGGGCGCGGACCGGACGGGGCGCCTGTGGAGCACGGCCACGCACAAGCAGACAGGGCTGCTCAAGGACACCGACGGCTACTACTCGATCGCCTTCAGCCCGGACGGCACCCGGATCGTCACCGGCGGAAGCGGCGGCCGTACCGTCCTGTGGGACACGGCCGGCCGGCAGCAGTTGCTCGTGCTCAGGGACAACTACAGCAGCGTCAACAGTGTGGCGTTCAGCCCGGACGGGCAGCTGATCGCCGCCGCCGGCGCCGACGGCGTGGCACGGCTGGCCGACGCCCGGACCCACCTGCAGCTCGGGACCACGATGCCCGCACTGGGCGCCGTCGCGCTGAGCCCTGACGGGCGGATTCTGGCCACCGGCATGCCCGACGACAAGGACCCCGCGATCCAGCTCTGGGACGTGGCCACCCAGCGTCGCCTCGGCCCCCCGCTGCACCCCAAGAGCCCTCGCGTTGCGGTGTACCAGCTCGACTTCGCCCCCGACGGGCGGACGCTCCTGTCGGCAGGCGCGGACGGCCTGCGGCTCTGGGACGTCGCGAGCCGTCGCGAGATCGTCCATGAAAGGGGGTTCTCGTTCGTCAGGATCAGCGCCGACGGCCGGTTGATCGCCGCCCAGAAGGACAAGTCCATCGTGTTCTGGGACTTCGCGCGCCGCGCTGAGACCGGGCCGCGCATCACCGTCCCCGACCACACCGACCTCATCACGGCGATGGCGATCAGCCCCGACGGGGCGACTGTGGCGACCGCGGGCTTCGACAACCGGGTCCGGCTCTTCGACGTGGCCACCCGCCGCGAGATCCAGGGCCCGTCGTACGCGCCCCAGGCCGGGTTGGTCAACACCATGGCGTTCAGCCCCGACAGCCGGAGGCTGGCCTTCACGGCCTCCGACTCCAGCGTCCGGCTGTGGGACGTGCCGCGCCGCCGTGCGGTCGGCATCGGCCTGATCACCGAGGACGGCTCGACGAACACGCTCGCCTTCAGCCCGGACGGCGAGATCCTCGCCACCGGCATGTCCAACAGGGACGTGCAGCTGTGGGACCTGCGGACCTACCGGCGGCTCGGCACCCCGATGACCGGCCACACCAAGGGCGTGACCGCGCTCTCCTACAGCCGGGACGGGACGACCCTCGCCACGGTGTCGAACGACAGGACAGCGCGGCTGTGGAACGTCCGCACGCCCCCCGATCTGGTGGCCGCCGCGTGCGCCAACGCGGGCCGCTCCCTCACCCGGGAGGAATGGGAGAATTTGGTACCGCAGGAGAAATATCGCGAGACGTGTCCGTGACTCTGGCCCCCACCACGGAGAGAGCGAGCATGTTCCTTCGAGGTTTCCGGCGACGGACAGGCAGGCCCGTCCCGGAACTGGCCGCGCTGTTCCGTTCGATCATCGACGGCGGCCGGCAGTTCCACCCGCTCGCCTCCGACTTCCTGGAACACTTCATGGACGGCGCGGGCGCCTCCAGGACGATGTCCCTGCGCTGGCTGCGCTCGTTCAAAGTGATCAAGAGGGCCGAGCGCAGGAACCAGCGCCGATTCGAACGACAGCTCGCCCGGGAGGCGGGACAGCTGCGTGACGGCGCCTCCACGTGGCTGCACGACCACTGGGACGCGCGGATCAACGCGTTCATCGGTACGGAGCTGTTCTACGTCAGCAGGGTGAGCCTGCTGCGCTCGCAGGGCTCGTTCGTCCTGACCCGGGACGGGCAGGAGGTGCGGATCTCCGGAACGGTGCGCCACCGCTGGTTCGACCCCTATGACTGGGATCGCGGCCGGTGGGTCTACATCCCCCGGCACGGGTTCGTCCCGATCGCGGTCGGCCGGGAGCTGGTCGAGGCCGACGAGGCACGTAACTTCCTGATGGAGTCACGCCATGTCCAGACATTGGAGGGCCGGTTCCTAGACGGCCGGTGGCCGCACCGCGGCAGGGCGAGCTTCGAGTGGTCGCTGGTGAGGACGGGGCGCCCGTGATCGCGGACCGTCCCTCCCAGCCCGATCCCGCCCAGGCCGGCAGCGTGACGGACTTCGTCCAATCACTGGTCCAGCTCAGACAGTGGGCGGGGCAGCCGTCTCTGAGCAGGATGCGCTCTCTCGGCGGCCAGACGGTGACCCCGGACGGGGCCATGGTCGACGCGCTGCCGAAGAGCACGACCTCGCATGTCCTGCGGCAGACCGACCGGCTGCCCCGGTGGGATTTCGTGCGAGCCTTCGTCACCGCCTGCTTACGCTCCTGCGACTTTCCGGCCGAGCTGATTCCCGGAGAGCTCGAACGCTGGCGGGCCGCCAGGACGGCCCTGGCCGGATCGGCCACTCCCCCACCGTCCGGCGCCGAGGAGCGAATGCCGGAGCCGGTGCCGGATCACGCGCTCGAGCTGCTGACGCGGCGGGTGCTCCGGGAGGAGGACAGGGCGCGGAAGGGGCTGCTGGGCGGCTACAACCTTGCGCCCGTCTCCTTCGCGCTGCACGCCGGCTCGATCCGTCGCGACGACGCACCCGGCGAGGTGGCGGACGACCTGCACTCGATCGGCCGTCTCTTCACCGGCCTGCGCCCGCAGCGCCTGCTGGTCGTGGGCGCGTCGGGATCGGGCAAGACGGTGCTCGCCATCGAGCTGGTGCTGCAACTCCTGGAGCCCTTCGTGACCGCCGACGGACGGCCCGGCCATCCGCGGATGGTGCCGGTGCGCCTGAACGCGGCCCGATGGACCTTGGGGCGGCCGTTCGAACCATGGCTGGCCGAGCAGCTGGCGCAGGACTTCGGGCTCGCGCTCCAGGACGCGCTGCGGCTGGTACGTGATCGCCGGGTGCTGCCGGTGGTGGACGGACTGGACGAACTGGACCCCGAGCCGTCGATGGGCCCGCCGCGCCGGGCGATCGGACTGCTGACCGAGCTCAACCGGTACAGCGACCTGTCCGGGCGGCGGCCGGGGGCCGTCGTCGTGACCTGCCGAGCCGATCGCCACGCCGAGCTGCGCGCGGCCGGGGCCGAGCTGGACGGCGCCGCCCGGATCCACCTGCACAGCCTGACCACCGAACAGATCAGCACGTACCTGTGCGCCCGCTGGCCGGACGGCCATCCATGCGAGAAGCACCGCGACGACATCCGTGCGGCACTGTCCGGACCGCTGGGGAAGGCGGTGCACACCGCTCTCGCCACACCCTGGCGGCTGCTGCTGACCGCCACCGCTGTGGAGGCCGGCGCCGACCCCGTCGAGCTGCTCCGCGTGGATTCGCGCACCGGCCCGCGTGAGGGAGCGGTGTCGATCGGCCGGAGGTTGCTGGAGGCGTACGTGCCGGCGGCGACCGGCCTCACGCCCCGCACCGCCCACGGCACTCCGTACCAGCCTCGTCAGGTGCGGTCGTGGCTGGTGCACCTCGCGGCCCACCTGCGGTGGCAGGCCACCCGCACCGCCGAGGAGGATCGGCCGCCGCCCGGCCTGACGGCGATCGACATCGTCCCCCACCTGCTCTGGCCGATCGGCGGGCGGCGCCGGGTCCGGGCGCTGCACTGCCTGTGCAGTGCGATCTTCGCGGTCATCGCCATGCTGGCGTTCTGGACGGGCTCGGCGGTCGACAGCCCTGGCGGCCTGCGTGCCGGACCCGACCCGGAGCAGCTGCTCACCCTGGCCCTCATGGCGGGCTGGGTGGCCGTCGCGACCGGCCTGTCGCTGTCGCCCTGGCCGGCCGCCGCCGGTGGGCGGAGCAATGTCCCTCGGCGGCGGCGCCTCACCGGCGGTCTGCTCGGCGCCTTGGCGGGCCTCCCCGTCGGAGTGCTCGGTGGCCTGGCCGGGCTGCTGCTGACCGGAGGGCGCGTCTTCGGTCCCGTCTTCGCCGTCGCCGCGGGGGGAACCGGCGGGCTGGCGCTCGGAGCGGTCATCGGGCTGACCGCCGCCGGTCGGCGGGGGGCCGAGCGCACGACCGTGTCCGGGGTGGTCCGCGCCGAACTCGTCACCCTGGTGGGCTTCGGACTGTGCGGCGCGCTCACCGGACTGGCGCCGCTGCGGCTGTCCCACGCCGGCCCGGTGCCGCTGGCCGTTGGCGTGACCGGCGCCTTCGTGCTGGCCTTCGCGCTCGGGGTGCTGTTCAAGATCACCACCGGGGGCTGGAGCAGGGACGCGGAGCTCGCCCATCCGCGCGAGGCCCTTCACCGCAACCTGACGATCGGGCTGGCCTTCGGCCTCACCGGGGGTGTGGCCGCGTTCCTGGTGTTCGTCATGAACCAGGACGTCGTCGAGTCACTGGCGTGCGCGCTCATCGGCGGCGTGACCTTCGGCCTGTCGTTCGGCGCGCTCGCCTGGACCCGCACCATGATCGGGCTGGTCGTCGCGGTCATGCGCGGCCTGCTTCCGCTGCGGCTGTGGGACTTTCTCGACTGGGCCTGCGAGGCCCGGCTGCTGCGCGTCACCGGCGCCACGTACCAGTTCCGGCACCGCGAACTCCAGGACTTCCTGACTCCGCCCGAGAGCGCCGGGAACGGCACCGGCCGGCCCGCACCGGCGCCTCTGAGCTGAGGGAGTGCGGGCCGGTACGCGCTGCGCGCCTGCTGGCTAGTGCGCGCGGACTTCCTGGCCGGCGTCCGCGGGTCGGCCCGGGGCCGCCGGGTGGGTGGCGGCGCGGCGGCCCGGGATGGCCAGGACGATGAGCGCCGCCAGCAGGGCCACGCCGCCGCCGATGATGAAGCCGGCGCGGAAGCCTGCCTCGGACGGCAGCGTCGCGGGGCCGAACTTGATCGTCAGGTTGGCCAGCACCGCCCCGAGCACGGCGCTGGCGCAGGACGTGCCGATCGAGCGCATCAGGCTGTTGAGCCCGTTGGCGGCGGCCGTCTCGGTGAGCGGCACGGCGCTCATGATGATGGACGGCATGGCCGCGTACGCGAAGCCGATCCCCGCGGCGACCACCGCGGAGAAGACCAGGACCCCCCACGCGTGGCCCATGAGGCCGAGTGCCATGAGGTAGCCGGCGGCGATGACGACGGTGCCGAGCAGCAGGGACGTCTTGGGTCCCCGCGCGGCGGACAGGCGCGCCGCCACGGGCGAGATCGCCATCATCATGAGCCCGGACGGCGCCATCCACAGGCCGGCCTCGACCATCGAACGGCCCAGGCCGTACCCGGTGGCGGCGGGCAGCTGCAGCAGCTGGGGCGTGATCAGCGACATCGCGTACATGGCGAAGCCGATGACGATCGAGGCCAGGTTGGTCATCAGCACCTGGCGGCGCACGCTGGTGCGCAGGTCGATCAGCGGCGCGGGCCTGCGCAGCTCCCACCATCCCCACAGCACCAGGATCACCGCCGAGGCGGCGAACATCCCGAGCGTGGTGCCGCTCGTCCAGCCCCAGTCGCTGCCCTTGGAGATCGGCAGCAGGAGCAGGACCAGGCCGGCCGCCAGCCCCGCCGCCCCGACGAAGTCGAAGCGTCCCGGCGACTTGACCGGCGACTCCGGCACGATCAGCATGATCAGGACGCTCATCAGCAGGCCGAGCCCGGCCGCGGCCCAGAACAGCGCGTGCCAGCTGACGTACTGGGCGACGAGCGCGGCGGCGGGCAGGCCGAGCGCGCCGCCCACACCGAGCGAGGAGCTCATCAGCCCGATGGCCGAGCCGAGCCGCTCCGCCGGCAGCACGTCACGCATGATGGCGATGCCCAGCGGGATCACGCCCATGCCGAGCCCCTGCAGCGTACGGCCGATCACCATGGGGGCCAGCGAGTTGGCGGGCGCGCACACCAGGGAGCCGACGGCCAGCAGGAGCGCGCTGGCCATCATGACGCGGCGCTTGCCGTACAGGTCGCCGAGCCGTCCCGAGACGGGCATGGCCACCGCGCCGGCCAGCAGGGTCGCGGTGATGGCCCAGAAGGCGTTGGCGGGGGTGGTGTGCAGCAGCTCCGGCAGGGTGGCGATGAGCGGGACGATCAGGGTCTGCATCAGCGAGACCGTGATGCCGGCCGCGGCCAGCACACTGATGATCGCTCCGCTGCGCTGGGCGGCGCGCGTCGAACTCATGAGTTCTCCGAATTTCGCGTGGATATGCACGATGCATACAGTGTGTATCCTACAGTTCCCTATATAGAGGGATCTTCGAGACGCGGTGGGGAGGGACTCGTGCGCGAGGAGATCGTTCACATCGAGCGCGAGCTCATGCTCATCGGCCGCTACAAGGAGCTGGCGGCGACGGCCTCGCCTGTCCAGGAACGGCGGCTCGAGCGCGGCAGCAGCTACATCCTGCTCAGCCGGCTCGAGGCCGAGGGGCCGATGTCGATCGGCCAGCTCGCGCAGGCCTTCAGCCTAGACACCTCCACCGTCAACCGGCAGACCGCCGTCCTGCTCCGCGACGGCCTGGCCGAACGCATCCCCGACCCGGAGGGCGGGATGGCACGCAAGCTCCGCATCACCGACGAGGGCCTGCGGCGGGTCGCCGGGGAACGCGAGTACCGGCTCAACGGCCTGGCCACGGTCCTCAAGGACTGGACCCCGGAGGAGCTGGCCGCTTTCGCCGAGGGCCTGGCACACTTCAACGCCAGCATCGAGCACTAGCGGCGGGCGGGGCGGCAGGGCGCCCGTGACAGCGGCGGGCGGGCGGTGCCCTCAGCCGCGCACGGGCACCACCTCGACGATGGTCTTCAGCAGGCCCCGCGGCGGGTCGGCCAGCCCCCGCCGTACGGCCTCCGCCAGCGGGACCGTCTGCACCGGCAGCTGATCCACGCGGACGCGCCCGCCGTGCAGCAGGGCGACCGCCCCGCGCACGTCGGTGTCCCAGCGGTGCGAGGCCGATCCGACGACGCGCTTCTCCCCCAGCACCACGTCCAGCGCGGGAAGGGCAGCCGGTTCCGGCGTGACGCCGAGCAGGACGGTGGTGCCGCCGCGCCGGCAGAGCGACACCGCGTCCGTGACAGCGGCGGCGGTTCCCGCGCTCTCCACCACGACGTCGGCGCCACGCCCGCCGGTCAGCTCGCGCACGGCCGCGTCCGCGGCGTCGCCGGGAGAGGCGACGACCAGTCCGCATGAGCCGGCCAGCGCGCGGCGGCCCGGGTCCGGGTCGACCGCGACGATCGCCGCCGCGCCGCGGCACCCGGCCACCTGGGCGACCAGCAGCCCGATCGCGCCGGCCCCCACGACCGCGACCACGGCGCCGGACACGTCACCGGCCTTGTCGAGCGCTCGTACGGCGACCGCGGCGGGCTCGGCGAAGACGGCGACCTCGGCCGGCATGCCGCCGGGCAGGGGGACGCAGCGATCGGCCGGCGCCACCAGGTACTCGGCCAGCCCGCCGTCGTCCTGCAGCCCGAGCGCCGCCCCGCGCTCGCACAGCGGGTACTCCCCGCGAGCGCACCACCAGCACCGGCCGCAGCCCAGCACGACGTCGGGCACGACCGGGGTGCCGGGCGCGAGGGTGACGCCCGCGCCCGGCTCCGCCACCACGCCGACGATCTCGTGCCCGAGGGTGAGCGGCGCCGCCCGGCCGGTCAGCGGGTGCGGCGACACGGGCACCACGATCGGGCCCGCGTGGTACTCCTCGACGTCGCTGCCGCAGATGCCGCAGAGCGTGACCGCGATCAGCACCTCGCCGGGGCCGGGCCTGGGCACCTCGACGTCGTCCAGCCGGACGTCGCCGCGCCCGTACCAGCGCAGCGCCTTCATGCCCGCGTCCCGGTCAGCCGGGTCGTCACGCCTGGACGCCCGGTGAGGCCCTCGGCGAGCTCGACGCCCAGCCCGGGCCGTCCGTCCAGGCTCACCCGGCCGTTCTCCACCGGCGGCAGGCCGGTCGCCAGCTCCTCGTACCAGGTGTGGCGGAACGCGCGCACGCTCTCCTGCACCAGCGCGTTGGGCTGGCTCAGGGCGAGGTGTACGCAGGCCGCGAACGAGACGGGCCCCGTGCAGTCGTGCGGCGCGAACGGCAGGTCGTACGAGTCGGCGAGCGCGGCGATCTTGCGGGCTTCGGTCAGCCCGCCCGTCCAGCCGATGTCGACGATCGCGACGCGGATCGCCGAGCGCTCCAGCAGCGCGCGGAACGAACGCTGCCCGGTCAGCGTCTCGCCGGTGGCGAGCGGCACGGACGTCGCGGACTGCAGCGTGGCGTAGGAGGCGTGGCCGTCGGAGCGCAACGGGTCCTCGACCCAGTACGGGGCGAAGCGCTCGAGCTCTCCGACCAGGCCGAGCGCGGCGTGCAGGCTCCAGAGCCCGTGCAGTTCGACCATGACGTCCATCTCGGGGACGGCGTTCTTGATCTCGTCGAGAACCCGCAGGCCGGCACGTAAGTCGTCCCGCTCCAGCCGCATGCCGCCGGTGCGCTCGGCCGCTTCGTCGAACGGCCACACCTTCATGGCGCGCAGTCCCTCGTCCCACAGGTCCTTGGCCAGCTCGCCCGGCCGTTCGAGGAAGCCGCGCAGGTCCTCGTACCGGGACGCCTCCGCCAGGCCCCAGTTGGACACGGCCTGGCGCGGCTCGTCCTTGACGTACGAGGGCCCCGCGCAGGTGTTGTAGACCGGCAGGCTGTCCTGGTAGGGCCCGCCGAGCAGGGCGGCCACCGGCAGGCCCGCGGCCTTGCCGAGCAGGTCCCACACCGCCATGTCGATCGCCCCGTTGCCGCGGGTCTCCACGCCGCTGCCCTGGAAGCCCACGTGTCCCGTGAGCAGCCGGCGCAGCCGCTCCGGGCTGGGCAGCGGCGCGCCCACGAGCTGCGGCGCGACGGTCTCGTGCAGGTACGCCTCGACCGCCTCGGCCCCGAAGAACGACTCACCGAGGCCGGTCCGGCCGTCGTCGGTGTGCAGCCGTACCAGGAGCACGTTGGGCTGAATCGGGCATCGGATGGTTTCCAGGCCGGCGGCTCGGATGCTCATGATTCGAGGACCATATCTGGTCAGACCAGCGACTAACAAGAGCTTGACAAGACCGTATCCACCAGGGAAGCTCGGGCAATCTGGTAAGACCAACGTCGGGACGGATGTTGAGACTATGACGTTGACCCACAGCCCCTTAGCGATCACCATGTGGGACTTCTCCTGGCTGGAACGGCGCTGGGACGGCGCCGGCTACCAGGACTGGGACCGCGCGCTCGACGAGCTGGTCGAGCGGGGCTACGACGCGGTGCGCATCGACGCCTTCCCCCATCTGGTCGCGGCCGGCCCGGAGCGGACCTGGCGGCTGCTGCCCGTGTGGCACTTCGAGGCGTGGGGGGCCACCGAGCCGGTCTCCGTACGCGTGCTGCCCGAGCTGCTGGAGTTCATCCAGGCGTGCGCGGCCCGGGGGCTGCGGGTGGCGCTGTCCTCCTGGTTCAGGAAGGACGAGCTCGACGCCCGCTCGAGGATCCGGACCGCGGCCGACCTGGCCGGCGTCTGGGACGTCACGCTCTCGGCGATCGAGCGCGCCGGCCTCGGCGACGCGATCTACTTCGTCGACCTGGTGAACGAGTGGCCGCTCGCCATGTGGGCGCCGTTCCTGTACGGCAACGACCCGGACGCCGAGACCCTCTCGCGCGGCCACGAGGTCGTGCGGAGCTGGACCCGCGAGGCCATCGGCACCCTGCGGGCGGCCCATCCCCGCCACCGCTACACGCTGTCCGTCTGCACCGAGACCACCGGCGCCGACGGCGAGGACCTGTCCGAGCTGGATCTGCTCGAGCCGCACGTGTGGCTGACCCCCCAGGCCACCACCGACTTCTACACCCGGATCGGCTACGACCTGCACCACTCCCAGTTCGACCCGCGCGCCTACGAGCCGCTGTCAGGCCCGGCCGAGCGCCTGTACCGGGCGGAGCCCGAGCGGTGGGCCGCCGTCCTGACGGAGCACATCGGGAAGGTCGCGGAGTGGTCGCGGTCGGCCGGCAAGCCGCTGGTGACCACCGAGTGCTGGGGGATCGTCAACTACAAGGACGGCCCCGGCCGCGACTGGGGCTGGGTCAAGGAGTTGTGCGAGATCGGGGTACGCGCCGCGCTGGCCACCGGCCGCTGGGAGGCGCTGTCCACCAGCAACTTCTGCGGTCCCCAGTTCACCGGCATGTGGCGTGACATCGCCTGGCACCGGCGCATGACCGACGCCATCCACGCGGGGGTCACCGAGTTCGCGGCCGTCTCCTGAGAGGAACCGGACACATGACTGCAATCCCCCGCCGAGACCTTCTCCGCGGCGCCGCCCTGCTGGGGCTGGCGAGCCCGCTGGCCGCCTGCGGATCGGGCGGCGAGCCGGTCGGCTCCAAGGAGGCCGGGCCGCAGGGCCCGGTCATCGCCTGGATGCACCATGAGGAGGCGAACGACAAGTACTTCAACGCCAAGATCGCCGAGTATCAGCGCCAGTTCCCGAAGGTGACGATCAAACCGCTCTACGTCCCGATCGCCAACCTCGACACCAAGCTCTCCACCGCGTTCACCACGGGCTCGCCGCCGGACCTCATCAAGGTCGGCGCCTGGACCCTCGCGGAGCGGGCGTCCAAGGGGCAGGTCGCGCCGCTGCCGCCGGCGGAGTTCGGCGCGGGCTCCCTCGACGAGCTCAAGAGCAGGTTCGACACCAACGCCTTCGCCGCCCTGACCTACAAGGACCAGGTCTACGGAGTGCCGATCGACTTCAACTCGGTCCACCTGTGGTACCGCCGCGACCGCTTCGAGCAGGCCGGGCTCGACCCCGACAAGCCCCCGGCCACCTGGGAGGAGGTCGAGGAGCTCGGCCGCAAGCTCACCACGGGCTCCCAGGTCGGCCTCCAGTGGCAGCTCGCCGACAACATCTGGGCGATGCTGAACTTCCTTCCGCTGATCAACGGCCTGGGCGGGCGCATCGTCGACGAGACCTCGGGACGCGGCGGCCTGAACACCCCGGAGGGCATCCAGGCCCTGGAGTACTACGGCCGCCAGGGCAACCCGAGGCTGAGCGACCCGGTGGGCGCGTTCGGCCTGTTCGCCAAGGGCACCTCGGCCATGCTGGTGTCCGGCCGGTTCACCTCCAGCCTCATCCCGGCGCTCAATCCCAAGGCCAAGCTGGGCGAGACCTTCGACAGCGCCGTGGTGCCCTCCTGGGCGGGCAAGGAGAAGGTGGCCTCCGGCTACTCGTGGGGATGGCTGGTAGCCAAAAAGGCGAAAAATCCGTATACGGCTTGGCATTTCGTCAATTGGCTCTCCAGCTCCGCCAACGTCGACCAGCAGCTCTCCGCCACCGGCCTGGTCACGCCGACGGCCGGCTGGCAGAAGCTCCCCAGCGCCCGTGACAAGGCCAGTCAGCAGCTGGAGGAGCAGCTACCGTACACCGACTTCGGCCCGGTGCTGCCGCAGTGGACCGAGACGATCAAAGCGCTGCTCGACGCGCTCGAGTCCGTGATCCACAAGCAGCGGCCGGCCAAGGACGCCGCGGCAGCGTTCGATGCGGCTGTGGCGCGGATACTCAAATGACCCGCGTTATGACTCGCAGCATGACGGGGAGCGAGGCCCGCGCGGGCGCGGGCCTCGCCGCCCCGGCGATCGTGTACTTCGTCCTGTTCTGGGCGCTGCCCGCGCTGGCCGCCCTCTACCTGAGCTTCACCTCGTACGACCTGTCGGGCACCCCCGAGTGGGTGGGCCTGGAGAACTACCGCCAGATGTGGGCGAACGACGAGTTCTGGGCCAGCGTGCGGGTGACCCTGCTCTACACGGTCTTCGCCGTGGGCCCGACCATCGTGATCGCCCTGGTCGTGGCCGTGCCGCTGGCCAAGCCAGGGCGGCTGCGCGCCTGGCTGCGCGGCCTCGTCTTCATCCCCGCGGTGATGCCGCTGGTCGGCGCCACGGTGCTGTGGCAGGTCATCTACTCGACCGGCGGGCTCGCCGACACCCTGGCCGGGGCCCACCCGTGGCTCACCGACTCCGGCTACGCCATCTGGGCGCTGCTCGTGATGGTCATCTGGAAGTACGTCGGCCTCTACGTGATCATCTTCGTGGCCGGGCTGCAGGCACTGTCGGCGAACGTGTTCGAGGCCGCGGCCATCGACGGCGCCCGCGCGCTGCGTACGTTCTTCCTCGTCACCGTGCCGCTGCTGCGCCGCACGTTCACCTTCGTGATCGTGGTGGCCGTCACCGGGGCCATGCAGTCCTTCGTCCCCGCCTACCTGCTGACCAAGGGCGGGCCGGTCAACGCCACCCAGGTGCTGCCCCTCTACCTGTACAACAACGCGTTCTCCTACTCCCGGTTCGGCTACGCGTCGGCGATCGCGATCGTCCTGCTGGTGGCGCTGCTGGTCTTCGCCTTCACCCAGTTCAAGCTGATCAGGAGTGACGAGGAATGAGAATCAGCCGCGCGCTCACCACCCTGGCCCTCATCGGCTTCGTGGCGCTGATGTTGCTGCCGCTCTACTCCATGGTCGTGCTCGCGTCGGCGCCGGACGACAGCGACCTGTCCGGGCTGCGCTTTCACGGGTTCGCGCTGTTCGACAACATCGGCCAGATCATGACCGACGGCCGGTTCCCGCGCTACCTGCTGAACAGCGTCCTGATCGCCTCGGCGGTCTCGGTGCTCGACGTGGCGATCTCGGCCGCCGCCGGGTACGCGCTGGCCCGGCTGCGCTTCCCCGGCAGGGCCGCCCTGCTCAACCTGGTGATCATCGCGCTGTCCCTCACCCCGGCGGTCGTCATGATCCCGGTGTTCGTGGCGCTCAGCGAGATCGGCTGGCTCAACAGCTACCAGGGCCTCATCGCGCCGTTCCTGGCCAGCGCGCTCGGCGTCTTCCTGGTCCGCCAGTTCGCGCTGGGCATCCCGGCGCAGATGCTGCACGCCGCGCGCGTGGACGGCGCGGGCGAGCTGCGCATCTTCTTCCTCATCGCGGTCCCGCTGCTGCGTCCCGCCCTGCTCACCGTGCTGCTGCTGCAGTTCCTGGCGCAGTGGGACAACCTCATCTGGCCGCTGATCGCCGCCAGTGAGCAGGAGCTGTGGACGCTGCCGCTCGCGCTCTCGTCGTTCGAGGGCGAGCACGGGATCGTCTACCACCTGCAGACCGCGGCCGCGCTGCTGTCGATCCTGCCGCCGCTGGCCCTGTTCGCCCTGCTGCAGCGCTACTACGTCTCGGGCCTCACCCTCGGAGGAATCAAGCGATGACCGACGGCATCCGCATCGAGCGGGTCACCAAGCGTTACGGCAGCCAGGTGCTGTTCACCGACATCGACCTGCACGTGCGCGACGGGGAGTTCCTGGTGATCGTCGGCCCGTCCGGGTGCGGGAAGTCCACGCTGATGCGCATCGTCGCCGGGATCGAGCCGGTCAGCGCCGGTCGGGTGACGGTCGGCGGCCGTGACGTCACCCACGCCCACCCGGGCGACCGCGGGATCGGCATGGTGTTCCAGGACTACGCCCTCTACCCGCACCTCAGCGTCGAGGGCAACCTGGCGTTCGGGCTTCGCGCCCACCGCGTGCCGAAGGACGTCATCCGGCAGCGGATCGCCGACACCAGCCGCGCGCTCGGGCTCGCCGACCAGCTCAGGAAGAAGCCGGGACAGCTCTCCGGCGGCCAGCGCCAGCGGGTCGCGCTGGGCCGGGCCATGATCCGGGAGCCGGCCGCGTACCTCATGGACGAGCCGCTGTCCAACCTGGACGCGGCGCTGCGGGTGCAGATGCGTGCCGAGCTGATCGAGTTCCACCGCCGCACCGAGGGCACCGTCCTGTACGTGACCCACGACCAGGTCGAGGCCATGACCATGGGCCACCGGGTCGCGGTGCTCAACGAGGGCGAGTTCGCGCAGATCGGCACCCCGGCCGAGATCTACGAGCAGCCTGCCGACGAGTTCGTCGCCACCTTCCTCGGCAGCCCGCGGATGAACCTGCTCGACGCCACCGCGCGCGCGGACGCGGACTGGTTCGAGCTGACCAGCGGCGATCTGCGCTGGCGGCTGCCGCGCGAGGTGCTGCCGGACGACCTGCCCGAGTCGGTGCGGATCGGCTTCAGGCCCGAGTCCGTACGTGTGCGTCCCGACGCCGCGTCGCCGTCCTTCGAGCTCGCGGCAACCGTGTCGTACGGGGAGAATCTCGGCAACGAGCGCATCCTCCATCTCCGAGACCGCAGTGGACGGGCGCTCGTCGCCCGCGTCCCGCCGCGCACCGGGCCGCGGGACGGGGAGCACGGGTCCTTCCACGTGCCGCTCACCGATCTCCACCTCTTCCGGCCGGACGGGCGGGCGTGCTGGCACGGCACGGGGCTCGCGACCGGCGACGAGCCGCTACCGTGGTCGGCATGACCGCTGATGGCGGGAAGAAGCCGTCGCCCGAGAGCATGACCGCCGCTGGCGGGAAGAGACCGTCGCCCGAGAGCACGGCCACCGATGCCGGGAAGAAGCCATCGCCCGAGAGCACGGCCACGGAGACTGGTAAGACCAGCCCGGGAGCGTTGATCGCCGTCCTCGAGGACCGGATCCTGACCGGGCACTGGGCCGCCGGCGTGCGGCTGCCGTCCGAGCGTGACCTGGCGACCGAGTTCGCGGTCAGCCGCCCGGTCATCAGGGAGGTGCTCAGGGCCCTGCAGGAGCGGGGGCTGATCGAGGTCTCGCCGCAGCGCGGCAGCTTCGTGCGCCGCTACACGGCCGAGAACCTGATGCGGCCGATGTACCTCGCGGCCCGCGCCGCCGGCGTGACCGCGCGCCAGCTCATGCGGGCGCGCGTGATGCTGGAGACCGAAGCCGCGGGCCTGGCCGCCGTCAACGCCACCAAGCGCGACCGCACCGATCTGCTCCGCGTCCACCAGCTCTTCGCCCTGCCGGGCGACGTGCACGCCAGGGCGCGGGTGGACCTCACCTTCCACGAGACCATCGCCAGGGCCTCGGGCAATCCGGTCATCCACATGATGTTCACCTCGATCCAGGACCTCACGTACGGGCTGATGCTGCGCAGCCTCAGCGACCGCGAGGTGCGGGAGGCCGGCGAGCCCCTGCACACCGTGATCCTGGAGCACATCCTCGACCGCGACCCCGACGGGGCGCGCGAGGCGATGCGGCGCCACTTGGGCCTCGCCGAGGAGTTCTACGGGCCCGACATGGACGCCAACCTCGCCGAGGTCATCGAGCACCGGCTCGCCTCGCCCGCGACGCCGTCCGCCGACGACCTCATGGCGGACCTGCGCGCACCCTCATGACGCCGCACGCCCCGCCGGTCAGCTCACGCCCGGCGGCGTCCGTGGCATCGCCGGGCGAGGCAGCCAGTCCACACGAGCCGGGCGACACCAGCGCGCCGGCGGGTCAGCCGGCGGCGCGGGAGGTGTCCTCCCACTCGGCCCAGGTCTGCAGCCGCTGGGCGTACACGCTCTTGGCGATGTCGTACGCCGTGCCCGACAGCAGCAGGCGCAGCGGCGGCTCCGCGGCGTCGGCGGCGGCGAGCACGGCCGGGACGGTGACGTCCGGCCCCGGCGCGGTCATGCCGGCGCGCGACCTGGCCCGGGCCTCGCGGATGGGCTCGTAGACGGGGTTGGGCTCCGAGCGGACGGCGGAGTCGCCGGCCCAGTCGGTGGCGTACCCGCCCGGCTCGATGATGGTCACCTTGATCCCGGCCGGGGCGACCTCCTGGGCGAGCGATTCGGAGAAGGCCTCCAGCGCCCACTTGGAGGCGTGGTAGATGCCCAGGCCGGCGAACGCGGCGACGCCGCCGATGCTGGAGACCTGCATGATGTGCCCGCCGCCCTGCTCGCGCAGCAGCGGGATCGCCGCCTGGGTGACCCACAGCGCGCCGAACACGTTGGTCTCGATCTGCGCGCGGGCCTCGGCCTCGGTGAGCTCCTCGACCATGCCGAAGTGGCCGTAGCCGGCGTTGTTGACGACGACGTCCAGGCGGCCGAAGTGGGCGTGGGCCTGCCGTACGGCGGCGAAGGCGGCCTCGCGGTCGGTGACGTCCAGGGCGATCGGCAGGATCGCCTCGCCGTGCCTTTCGACGAGGTCCTTGAGGGTCGCGGTGTCGCGGGCCGTGGCGGCGACCTTGTCGCCGCGCTCCAGCGCGGCGATGGCCCAGCTGCGGCCGAAGCCGCGCGAAGTGCCGGTGATGAACCAGACCTTGCTCATGGTGCGGTGTCCTTCTGCTGATCAGTGGTATTGGTCCGGGGCCAGCCCGCGGCCGGCCCGGTCGAAGCATTCGCGGGCGAGCTGCAGGAACCGCTCGAATCCGTCCTCGGGCGACCAGGCGCCGTACGCGGTCCTCAGCACGGCGAGCGCGGTGTTGGCCTGCAGCGCGGCCTGCATCTCCGCGCCGGGCGGCGTACGGGAGGCGACCCACTCGCGAAGCTCGGCGTAGAACCGGTCGGAGTAGTCACGCTTGGACTCCGCCAGGGCCGGCGAGGCCGCCTTGAGCCGCTTCTGCACCGCCAGGCGGTCCGCCAGCAGCGACATGTAACCCAGCTGGATCTCCTGCAGCGAGACCCACAGCGGCTCGTCCTCCGGCCGGTCGTTCATGAGCTTGCGCCACGCGTCCGTCTCCATGGGGTCGGGGTCGAACACGGTGGCTTCCTTGGTGGCGAAGTAGTTGAAGAAGGTGCTGCGCGAGACGTTGGCCGCGGCGGCGATGTCGTCGACGTTGACCGCCTCGTAGCCCCGCTCGTTGATCAGCCGCAGCGCGGCGGCCCTGATGGACCGCCAGGTCTCCAGCTTCTTCCGCTCGCGCAGCCCCAGCTTCTGCTCTTCGGTCACATCTTGACCATAGGACAAACTTGGACAGAGTTCAACTTTGGCCGCCGACCAAGAAGGAGACCCAGCCGACCGTCATCCGGCCCCCAGCGTGCCCAGTTCGTCGCTGACGAGCTCGCCGAGCGTGGCGAAGAACGCGGCGATGCCAGGAAGGTTGGCACCCTTGGCACGTGAGGCGGCGAAGTCCTCCGGGGATCGCCACTCCACCACGTCCAGCCATTCGTCGCTGGGCAGCCGCACCAACCGGGCGCCCAGGAAGCCCTCCCGGTCAGCACGGAAATCCGCCACCATCCCGGGCCGGGCGGCCAGCATCTCATCGGTCCTGTCCGGCGCCACCCTGAAGCGGGTCAACTCCACCGCGGTCATCTCTGCCTCCATTGCTCGTGCTCCCATACGAGTCACTATATGGTCATAAATCCATACAGTCAAGTTTAGTGACTATCTCTGGCGTTCATGAGCACCGCCGTGACGGCGGTGGCGACGATGAGGCCCGCGGCGGTCCAGAACGCCACCTGGGCCCCGTCGAGGGCACCCGCCCCCGGCGCGACGCCCGCCCGGCCGAAGAAGTGGAGGAACGCGGTGCCGAGCACGGCGGTGCCCAGCGTGCCGCCGAACTGCTGGACCGCGTTGAGCAGCCCCGCCGCCGAGCCGGTCTCGTGGGGACGGACCCGCGACAGGGCCGTGGTGAAGAACGGGACGGTGAACAGCCCGTTCCCGAGCCCGCCCAGCGCCAGCGCGGCCGGCAGCGCGGCCGGCAGCGCGGCCGGCAGGGCCCAGCCGTGGGAGCCGGTACGGGCGGCGTGGTAGGCGGCGATGGCGCAGATCACCCCGGCGAGCAGGGTGGCCAGCCCCGCGAACATGACCCTGGCCCCGTACCTGGGGAACAGGCGGGTGCCGCAGACCCAGGAGCCGACGGCCATCGCGGCCGACCACGGCAGCAGGGTCAGGCCCGCCGCGAGGACGTCGGCGCCCAGGCCGAGCTGCACCTGCAGGACGATCACCACCGTCAGGCCGTTCATCGCCGCGAAGAAGAGCGTGGAGGTCGCCAGCGCGGCGGGAAAGGCCCGGCCGCGGAACAGGCTCGGCTCGACCAGCGCGCTGCGGCCTTGGCGGGCGCGGCGGCGCTGCTGCCGGCCGAACGCCACCAGGACCACGACGCCGGCGCCCAGCGCGGCCCAGCTCCAGGCCGGCCAGCCGGCCGTGTTGCCCTGGATGAGGGGGTGGACGACCAGGCCGGTTCCGAGCATGGCCAGGGCGGTGCCGCTCAGGTCCAGGCGTACCGGCCGGGACGACCTGCTCTCCCGCAGCGCCGGAACGACGGCCAGGACGGCGGCGGCGAGCGGGACGTTCACCAGGAACGCCGCCCGCCACGACGCGCCGAACAGGTCGGCGTGGGTGAGCACCGCCCCCAGCACCGGCCCGCAGATGGCGGCCAGACCCATCACCGGCCCTATGCTGCCCATCGCCTTGGCCAGCTCGGCCCCCTCGAACATGGACCGGATCAGCCCGATGGTCTGCGGAATGATCAGCGCGGCCGCGGCGCCCTGGATCGCGCGCGTGCCGATCAGCATTCCCGGCCCGGTGGCGCACGCGCACGCCACGGATGCCAGCGCGAAGGCCGCGACCCCCACCGCGAACATCCGCCTGCGACCGGCCAGGTCCCCGAGACGCCCGCCGGGGATCAGCAGGACGGCGAACGGAAGCGTGTAGGCGGCGCCGAACCACTGGATGTCGGATCCGGCGCCGCCGAAATCGTGGTGGATCACCGGTGCGGCCACGGTCACGATCGTGGCGTCCAGCAGGTTCATCGCCTCGGCGATCAACAGCGCGACCAGGGCGAGCCACCGCCACCGGTACGCCACCGCGGTCGCGGCTTCCTCTCGTACGAGCATCGCTACTCCTCTTGCCGGGCTCGTGTTTCCCGGCAGCAGCGTGCGGCCGGAAGGCGTCGGCGTTCCAGTCACCGGGCTCCGTTGGAGGATTTCTTCCATCGGAGCCCGGCAGGCGAGAGAATGCGACCATGCTCGATGATCTGGACCGGGGTCTCATCCATGCCCTGCACATCGACGGGCGGGCCCCGTTCAGCCGGATCGCGGAGGTGCTCGGCGTGTCCACGCAGACCGTGGCGCGCCGCTACCGGCGGCTGCGTGCCGAGGCCGGGCTGCGCGTCGTCGGCCTCCCCGCGCCGGACCACACCGGCCAGGCGCAATGGGTGGTGCGGCTCACCGCCGCACCGGCCGCCTCGCAGGCTCTGGCGCACGCGCTGGCCCGGCGGCCCGACACCTCCTGGGTCAAGCTGGCCTCCGGAGGCACGGAGATCTTCGCGGTCGTCCAGGCGCCGCACGACAGCCGGTTGTCCCGGTCGCTGCTGCTGCACGACATCCCCCGTACGTCCGGGATCACCGCGGTCTCCGCGCAACTGCTGCTCCACACGTACCTGGGCGGCCCGACCGCCTGGCACGGACGCCTCCAGGCACTCGACGAGCGGCAGAGAGAGCGCCTGGCCCCACGCGCTCACGCCGCCACCGACCCCGCCACGGACCCGGCCGCACTCGCCGCCACGGACCCGGCCGCACTCGCCGCCACGGACCCGGCCTCACTCGCCGCCGCAGACCCCGCCTCACTCAGCGCCGCGAGCCCGACGTCACTCAGCGCCGCGGACCACGGCCTCATCGACGCCCTGCGCCACGACGGCCGGGCCGGCTACGCCGAGCTGGCCGCCGCGACCGGCTGGTCCCAGGCCACCGTGGCCCGCCGCCTGGCCGACCTGCGCGCCCGGGAGCTGGTCTTCTTCGACGTCGAGGTCCAGGCCGCCGCGTACGGCGTCACCACCCAGGCCCTGCTGTGGATGACCGTCGCGCCGGCGCACCTCGACCAGGTCGCGACCGCCCTGGCCACCCACCATGAGCTCGCCGTCGTCGCCGCCACCACCGGCCAGACCAACCTGCTCGCCCACGCGCTCTGCTCCACCCCCGCCGACCTGCACCGCTACCTGACCCACCGGCTCGGCGCGCTGGACCGGATCAGCGCCCTGGAGACCGCGCCGGTCCTGCACACTCTCAAGGCGGCCGGCCACTCGCCCCGGCATCCGGCGCCGTACGCGGGCAGTGCCCCCTGAAACCCCTGCCGGCTTCAGTCGCGGCGGAACGCCCGCACGGCCAGCACGAACGGAACGGGCCGGCGCTGGGGCTCGTACACGCGCTCGATCGTCAGCCCCGCGTCGATGAAGGCGTTGATCAGGTCGGCCAGCGGCACGTGGCTCATCCCGACCCGGTCACGGACTCCGCCCTTGCGCCACCACGGCGAGCTCCTGTGCCAGCCCTTGATCCGGTACGTGGGATGGATGATCACCGCCTCGTCCTCGCGGGTCTCGATGTGCGGGCCGTTGAAGCACGGGTGCACGCCGTAGAACAGCAGCAGCCCGCCCGGGCGCAGGACCCGCGCCGCCTCCTTCAGCAGTCCGGCGAAGTCGCCGATGTCGGTGGAGATCCAGAGCGCGGTGACGGCGTCGAACGTGCCGCCGCCGAAGGGAAGCTCCGTCGCGTCGCCCTGGAGGAGAGGGGCGCCGTCCCTCCTGCGGGCCAGACGCAGCTGGTCGCCCGAGCGGTCCAGGCCGACCACGGTCCGGCCGGTGGAGCGGATGGCGTCGAGGTAGAGGCCGGTGCCGCAGCCCAGGTCCAGACAGAGCCCTTCGCCGGGGCCGAGCAGGTCGCCGAGGTCGGCGATGGTGGCGCCGGCGTTGGACCCGATGTACTCGTCGTACCACTCGGCCTGGCCGTCGTACCGTGCGGTGGTCATGATCTGTTCCCACCCGCCGGCCGGTCCGGACCGGGGACCGCCAGCACCCAGGTGCGGTCGTCGGTGACGAAGCGCTCCAGCCTCAGCCCCTCAGCGGCCAGTTCGGCCGACAGCTCGTCGTCGGTGAGCCGCTTGGAGGCGAACGACTGCGTCCACACCTTGTCGTCACCGTACGTGTAGCGCATCGTGGCGTGGAAGACGCCGGGTGCGACCTCCTCCACGGCGGCCATCGTGATCGTGATGTCGCCGTCCTGCCTGCCCCTGCCGACCTGCCACCGGTCGTGCCCCTCGGCGGTCGTCCACTGGATCAGCACCGCGCCGCCGGGCTTGACGTGCCGCGCGCAGGCCGCGATCAGCTCGCGCCTGGCCGCGTCGTCCACCGTGTTGACGAGGTGGGAGGCCAGCGTGACCGTGTCGAACCGCCGGTCCAGCCGGAGCTCCTGCACCCGCGCCACGACCGTCGTGGCGCCGCGCACGTGGGCGAGCATCTCGGCGGACTCGTCCACGGCCACGACCTCGAAGCCGAGCCCGATGAGCGGGTGCGTCACCCTGCCGACGCCCGCGCCGAGCTCCAGCACGGACCCGCCGGGCGGGGTCACCTGGGCGACGATCTCGGCCTCGCCGTCGGCGCTGAGGAGCGTGTAGAACTCGACCGGGGATCCGTCAGGGGTGATGGGGCCGGGGCCCGTGCCGGTGCTCTCCATGATCCGAAGCTACCTCGCGGAGGCCGGACGCGCGGAGCGCCCTGCGCCGTCGGGTCAGACTCCTGAGTGCGCGGTGCCTGCGGGCGGCGGAACATGGGCGGCGATCCGCTCGCGGGCGTGCTCGCATTCGGCGAAGCTCTCCGGGCAGGCCATGGCGTGCTCGATGAGCTCCTTGGCCGCGCTCGCCCGCGAGATGCGCTCCTCCAGCTCCACGATGTGACGGCGCAGCAGGTCGCGGTGGCGCTGGCCGGGCCGCGCCTGCGGGTCGTGGATCTGAGGCCGGGCGAACGCTGGACACCCGCGTCCTGAGCCTATGTCGTACGCGATACGCCGCTCTTCACGGCCGGCCCCGCGGCGGCACGCTCGAAGGACGGCTCCGGCGGGGCCAGCTCCGGCACGCCCGAGTCCGTCACGGCCGGCCGCTCCTCCAGCTTCCGTTCCTCCGGCTTCCGTTCCTCCGGCTCCCGCTCCTCCGGCTTCCGCTCCTCCGGCTTCCGCTCCTCCAGCTCCCGCTCCTCCTGCTTCCGCTCCGAAGGACTGGCGGCCTGCTCACCTGCCGAGGCGGCCCCGGCCCCTCCTGAGCGCTCGAAGAAGCGCAGCAGCTCCACGGGCAGCGGCATGACCAGCGTGGAGGTCTTCTCCGCCGCCACCTCCACCACGGTCTGCAGCAGGCGCAGCTGAAGCGCGCCCGGAGTCTCGGTCATGATGGCCGAGGCATCGGCGAGCTTCCGCGCCGCCTGGAACTCTCCGTCCGCGGTGATCACCCGGGCCCTGCGCTCCCGTTCGGCCTCGGCCTGGCGGGCGATGGATCGCTTCATGGGATCGGGAAGATGGACATCCTTGATCTCCACGCGGTCGATGTGGATGCCCCAGCCCAGCGCGGGGCTGTCGAGCATCAGCGCCAGGCCCCTGTTCAGCTCCTCGCGGTTGGAGAGCAGGTCGTCCAGATCGCTCTTGCCGATGATCGAGCGCAGTGAGGTCTGCGCCACCTGCTCGATCGCGAACAGGTAGTTCTGCACCGCGATGGCCGCCCGCAGCGGCTCCTCGACCCGGAAGTAGGCGACGGCGTCGACCTGTACGGAGACGTTGTCGCGGGTGATGCCCTCCTGCGTGGGGACCGGCATCGTGATGATCTGCACGTTCACCTTCTTCATCCGGTCCACGACCGGGATGAGGAAGGTGAGCCCTGGCTGGCGGACCTCCCGCTGGGCCTTGCCGAAGCGGAAGACCACGCCACGTTCGACCTGGTTGACGACTCTGATGCTCCCGACCGCCAGCCAGATGGTGATCAAGACGATCAGTCCGAGCACGATATTGATGATCATGGTCTTGTCCCTCCATTCAAGGCTAGATCCGGGTACGCACCCGCGTCGGCAAGGAACAGGTCAAGTCCTGACCAGCTGACGTACGCCTTGCGGAGAGGAGAGCGGACATGAACGCCGGCTTCCCGCCTGTCTAGATCCAGCCGCGCTCCCGGGCCGCCAGCCCCGCCTGGAAGCGGGTGATGGCGTTCAAGTCCTGCATGACGGCGTGGATGCGGCGCTGCACCGTACGCAGCCCGAGCCCCAGTGCCCGGGCGATGGCCTCGTCCGTCAGGCCGCCCGCGAGCAGCACCAGCAGATCCCTGGTCAGCTCGTCCGGCTCGCCGGGCTTGCCGGGCCCGTCGGGGGCGGCGGCGGGGCGGGCTGCCGCGCGTAACGGGAACCCCCGCTGCCACTCCAGCTCGAACAGCGCGATCAGCGCGTCGAGCAGGGCGGACTGGTGCAGGATGAACGCCGCGTCGATGGAGTACGCCCCGTTGCGGATGGGGATCAGCGCGAGCGAGTCGTCGGCGATCCACATCTTGGCCGCCGCCCCGGTCACCACGCGGGCCTTCTCGCCGCGTGCCATGGCGTCCTGGATGAGCCGCATCTTGCCGGGGATCGCCAGGGACTCGAGGTCGTACACGCTGCGGTAGTCGATGCCCGACTTGAGCATCCGCCGCTCGCGCTCGACGTTGTCGGCGTGCCCGTGCATCACGTACGGGGGCTTGTCGATGTTGCGGAACATGCTCTGCGCGCTGTCCTGCAGCGCGTACGCCCTGCTGATGATGTTGTCGGTCCCCGTGACGACCTCGACCTGCTCGGCCGGATGCGTCGCGTAGCGGGAGGCCAGGTGGAACGAGGTGGTGAGCTCGTGGATCGCCTGCCGCACCTGGTGGAGCTCCTCCTCCTGGCGGGTGAGCAGCGGCCTGATGGCGATGTCGGGGGCGACGGCGACGTAACGGGCGCGGCGGCCCGGCAGCCTGCTGGCCAGTCCGCGCCGCGCGAAGGCCGCCAGCGTGCGGGCCGCCAGGAGCGTGGAGACGCCGCAGTGCGTGGCGAGTTCGGCGGCGGACGACCGCGGGTTCTCGACGAGCGTCGCGTACAGACGGCTCTCGGCCGGTGACAGGCCGATCGCTTCGAGCATCGGCGACACCCTTTCTCCCGGTGACGGGGATGGCGGGTTACCGCCACCTGGCGGGTTTTGGCCCGTTCGGCGGACTTGTGCCCTGACTCAATCCCAGATTAGGTCAGCGAGGAAACGATCTCATCGCGCGCGCGACGATGGCGGGCGTTTCCCATGTCTGGAGAAAGGTGTGTGCATGCTGTCCACCCCCCGGCGCCGCAGACTGGTCGCGTTATTCGCGGCCGCGCTCGCCGTACCGCTCGCCGCGGTCCCCGAAGCGGCCACAGCGACAGCCGCAGCAACAGCCACTGGGACGGCCACTGGGACGGCCGCGACGACGACGGCCGCCAAGGCGAACGCGCCGGTAACCGGTACCCCGCCGGTCAGGATCACGCTGATCACCGGGGACACCGTCGTCTACGCGAAGGACGGCGCGGGCCGCGCGTCGGCCACCCTGGAGCCCGGCGACGGCCGGGAGGCGCGGACGTACCAGGCCGAGCAGGACGATCACGGCTACTACGTGATCCCCGCTGACGCCGGGCCTTACGTCAGCAAGGGCCTGCTGGACAAGGAGCTGTTCAACGTCGACTACCTGGCGGCCAACGGGTACGGCGACGCCAAGGCCGCGCAGATTCCGCTCATCGTCCAGTACCGGTCCCAGACCAAGGCCGCCGACCTGGCGGGCAAGGCCAGGTCGCTGAAGGGCGGCGCGGAGCCGGTGGTGCTGGAGAGCATCGACGGCGCCGCGATCAAGGTGGACAAGAAGCAGGCCGGCACGTTCTGGCAGTCGCTGGGCGCGGGCCAGAAGAGCGCCAAGGCCCTGACGGGCGACCTGCGTAAGGTGTGGCTCGACGGCAAGGTGAAGGCGCTCGACGACGTCAGCAACCCGCAGATCGGCGCCCCCACGGCCTGGGCGGCGGGATACGACGGCACCGGCGCCACGGTGGGCGTCATCGACACCGGCATCGACAGTACCCATCCCGACCTGCAGGGCAGGGTCACCTCGGCCCGCAACTTCGTCCCGGCGGGCAGCCCGGGCGGCGGCAACCCCGACGAGGTCACCGACCGGGTCGGTCACGGCACGCACGTGGCCTCCATCATCGCGGGCAGCGGCGCCGCCTCGAACGGCAAGTACAAGGGCGTCGCCCCCGGCGCCCGGCTGACCATCGCCAAGGCGCTGGACGACACGGGCAGCGGCAGCAACTCCGAGATCATCGCGGCGATGCAGTGGCAGGCGGCCACCGAGCACGCCCGGGTGGTCAACATGAGCCTGGGCAGCAGCACCCCGACCGACGGCACCGACCCGCTGAGCCAGGCGGCCGACGAGCTGACCGCCGCGTACGGCACGCTCTTCGTGGTCGCGGCGGGCAACTCGGGCCCCGGCCGGTACACCATCGCCTCCCCCGGCGCGGCGACCTCGGCGCTCACCGTCGGCGCGGTCGACTCCTCCGACAAGATCGCTGAGTTCTCCAGCCGCGGCCCGCGCCTGAGCGACGACTTCGCGATCAAGCCGGAGATCACCGCGCCGGGCGTGAACATTATCGCGGCGCGCGCGGCGGGCACCTCGCTGGGAGCCGGCAGCAGCGTCCCGGGCGGCGGCCCGGTGGACGACCACTACACCGCGGCGTCCGGCACCTCGATGGCCACGCCGCACGTGGCGGCCGCCGCGGGCATCCTCGCCGCCCAGCACCCCGACTGGACGCCCGACCAGCTCAAGACCGCGCTGACGGGCACCGCGAAGCCGGGCGACGCCGCCGCCTACGACCAGGGCGCGGGCCGCCTCGACATCGGGCGGGCCGTCACCCAGCAGGTCTTCGCCGACCTGGCGACGGTGTACGCGGCGTTCAGCGACCCGTACACCGGCCAGACCCTGACCAGGAAGGTGACCTTCCGCAACACCGGCAAGGAGCCCGTCACGCTGGCCCTTTCCTTGACGCTGAAGCGAGGTGAGGCCCAGGCGCCCTCGGGGATGGCCACGCTCACCCCGTCGTCGCTGACCGTCCCGGCGGGCGGCACCGCGAGCGCGGACCTCACCATCGAGCCCACGCTCGGCGACCCCGGCTGGTACGAGGGCCGCGTGACGGCCACCGCCGGCACGGCCCGGTTGACGGCGCCCATCGCCCTGCACAAGGGGGCCGAGATGGACACCGTGCGCGTCAGGCTCGTCGGCAAGCCGGAATGGACGCTCTACCCTGGCATCCTGTCCGCCGTCCGCGTCAGCGACACCGACCCGCTCCTCGACGGCGAGCCGATGACCGTGGTCACCGAGAACTGGCGGACCACTGACACGCCGGGCACGCTGGAGACCGAGCTCAAGCTCGCCCACGGCGGCGTCTACTCCATCGGCGACGCGCCCTGGTGGTACACCAAGCCCGACCGGCAACTCCAGTACGGCCTGCTGCTCGCCCCCGAGATCAAGCTCGACGGCGACACCACGGTGACCCTGGACACGGCCGATGTCGAGCCGATCCAGGTGAGCACGCCGCGCAGGTCCGAGCCGGTGTTCATGAACGTGATGACCGCCCGCACGACCGCGTCGGGCCGGCTGTACGCGGGCGCGTCGCTGCTCAGCTACGAGCCGGTCAACACGGGCAGGTACTGGGTCTCACGGGTGCGGAAGGCGCCCACGGTGGGCACCTACACGTTGCTGTTCGACCAGATCCGCCGCGCCCCCGAGGTCGAGCTGACCGTGCCGGGACTCCAGCTCAACCCCCACTACGTCAGCGAGCACGACCCGCTGGTGCCCAAGTTCACCGACGACAGGCGGCTGAACCTGACCACGGGCGACGACATGCGCGGCGGCGCGGACACCCGCGGCAAGCTCGTCTACCTCCCGGCCAGGGACTCGCTCCAGCTCCTCCTGGCCGACCTGGAGCTGGCCATCAAGGCCGGCGCCGCGGGCGTGGTCACCAGCGACCGGTTCGCCTGGCTGCTCAGCGACTCGCACTACACGGCACAGAACAAGATCCCGGTGCTGTGGATCGACAGCGGCGAGGCCGACCGGCTCGGCAAGGCCCTGGCCCGCAAGCCGTACCCGAGCGCCGCTCTGCACTCCACGCCGAACACCCCGTTCGAGTACAAGCTGGCCTACTACGTGAAGGGGACCACGGCGGGCCGCCTGAGCTTCGCCCCGAAGGCCCGGGACCTCACCGAGATCGACACCACCTACCACGCGCAGTTCCCGCCGGAGGCGGGCACGTGGGGGCCGAAGACGAACTTCACCGAGGTCAACCACACCTACACGAGCGAGCAGCGCCTCAGTGTCCGCGGCTCGCACGGCTTCGCCGGGCCCACGGCGAGGACCGAGTTCTACAACGACCCCGGCCGGGACGTGCTGTGGGAGCGCGAGTACGTGTTCTTGGACCCCGCCACATACGGCTCGCGCTTCGCGACCTCCGCCCGGGGCTTCACCCGCGCCACCCACGAGCGGGAGGACTGGAACGAGGCCATCGTGCCCGCGCAGTTCGCGTCCGGTCCCGGCCTGCCGGACTGGGTCAGCCAGGCCCTCTACTGCGACGGCTGCCGCCAGGGCGACCGGCTGCGGCTGCGCGCGCTCAGCCCCGTCGGCTTCGGGTACTACTCCGACGCCTCCGACCCGACCCACATGTACCAGGGCGCCCCGGGGACCGAGGAGATCCGCCTGTTCAGCGGTGACACCGAGGTCAAGCCGGAGTACGACGACCTGGGTGTGCCCTACTACACCGTCCCCGCCGGGCCGGGCACGTACCGGTTGACGGACTCGTGGAAGGACGCGTTCGCCGGGAAGCACTCCGGCTCCAGCATCGAAACCACCTGGACGTTCCGCTCTGCCCGCCCGACGGGCGCCAACTCCCCGTACGCCTGCCTGGACGCCGTGCTGTGGGATGACAAGCAGCCCTGCGCCCAGGTGCCGCTGATCCGGCTGGGTTACGAGCTCGGGCTGCCGGAGAACGACACGGTCCAGGGCGGCAGGCCGTTCACCTTCACCGTCAAGGCCGAGGGCGGCAGGTCTCCGTCGCTGCGCGGAGTGTGGATCTCGGGCGACAAGGGCGCGCACTGGACGCAGGCCGCCGTGCTGCCCGGCGGCAAGGTGCTCGTGCTCAACCCGAAGGGCCCGGGCAGCGTCTCGATCAAGGTCGAGGCGAAGGACAGGGACGGCAACTCCGTCCAGCAGACCTTCTCCGACGCCTATCTCGTGAAGTGACCACCGAAGCGGGGGCAGGGCGCCCTGCCCCCGCTTCGCGTATGCCGGATTCTTCGGTTCCCTGCCCTGGCGCCCCGGCTCAGTGCAGCGAGCCGGCGGCATGGCATCCGGCCGCCGACGTCGCGGCCGAATCGACCAGCGTGTCGATCATGGGCGCCATCCGCTGCAGCTCCTCCAGATGGGCGGCGCTCAGCAGGGCCAGCTTCGCCTGGCCCGCCTCGGTCAGGGTCAGGCGCACCTCCCGGCGGTCCCTGACCCCTCCGCGGTTGCGGCGGATCAGACCGAGCCGCTCCACGCGATCGACCAGCTGTACGGCGCTGTGATGCCGGGTGCACAGGTAGTCGGCGACCTCTCCGATGGTGGGCCCGCGCACGTCGGGATGCCCGCGGATGGCCAGCAGGAGCTGGTGCTGGGTGGAGGTGAGTCCCACCTCGGCCGCCCGCTCTTCGCTCCACCGCAGGAAACGGCGCAGCCCGACCCGGAACGAGAGGAGGTTCGCGTAGTCGCGCGCGGTGAGCCGTGCGGATAGTCGCCCCATGCCAAAAACCTCTTAATGTGATAATATCACAGTAAGTGGTACAAATCGGGCGGCCGGACGAGTGAGTACGGTTCTGGGGCCGCCACCATCCACGGCCGCCGACCTCACAACCTCAGGTGCGCATGCCTGTGCATGCGCGAAGGTGGTGGAAGACATGGCTGGCGAGACGATGGGGATGCACCCCGATCTCATGGAACTGCGGGCGAAATACGAGCTCGCCGCGGAGGCGCCCACGCTCAGGGCGGTCACCGGTCTGACGTTCCTGGCCGGGCTCTACCTCGCGATCTCTCCGTGGGTCGTCGGGTTCAACGGTTTCACGACCCTGGCCGTGAACAACCTGATCGTCGGTATCGCGGTGGCGATGCTGGCTCTCGGGTTCGCCTCGGCATCGGAGCGCACTCACGGCATCGTCTGGATCACGCCGCTGATCGGCGTGTGGACGATCATCGCTCCCTGGGTCGTCAGTGGCAGCGTGGCCACCACGGGGACGATCTGGAGCAACGTGGTCACCGGCGCGGTGATCTTGCTCCTCGGACTCGGGGCGATGTTCGGGATGAACCGATCGCCGGTCGGCCCGGTCCGCTCGGCGAGCCGGCCACGCTGACTCCCGGAGCGGCGCCCTCCACGGCTCCCCGGCGGGGCGCCCTCCACGGGCGGAAGCCGTTCCCGGCAGTGTCGGCTTCCGCCCGCCCGGGCCGGGCGGACCCTGCTCCGTCAGTACGATCGGTCCAGGCGACGAGCCTGGGACGGCCGACCGCGGCCTGCTCCTTGTGATGCTGGAGCGGACCGGCGGCCGTGCCCTCTCCGCGGTGCGCCTCGCCCGTCGGGCGGGCCGCTGGAGCCGGCCGCCAACGGGCGGGCCGGCTCCAGGGTCCGGGCGTCACATGGGGATCAGACGCGGGTCCACTTCTGGTTGTTCTGGCCGTTGCACGTCCAGATCTGCACCTTGGTGCCGTTGGCGGTGCCTGCGCCGTTGACGTCCAGGCACTTGTTCGCTCCGACGGCGGTGATGCTGCCGTCAGTGTTGAGTCGCCACTTCTGGTTGTTCTGGCCGTTGCAGTCCCAGAGGATCACGGCGGTGCCGTCCGCCGTCCCGGCCCCGTTCACATCCAGGCACTTGTTGCCGTACACCCGCAGCTCACCCGCGGCAGTCGACGTCCACTGCTGGCCGGTCTGCCCGTTGCAGTCGTAGATCTGCACCTGGGTGCCGTTCGTCGACGAGGCTCCGTTGAGGCACCGGTTCGACCCGACGCCCCGCAGCGCGCTCGTGCTGCCCGGAGGCTGGCCGTCACCCTGCCCGACTCCCTTGCCGTTGAAGGTGAACGAGTCCACGTCGAACGCGTTCGCGGACGGCGCCTTGAACACGACGTAGACGTTGTGGGTGCCACCGGGGTCGGTGACCTGCGCCGCGGGCAAGGACGCGTACGTGTTCCAGCCCCCGGTCGCCGTCACCGGGCTGGAGGCGATGAGCGTCCCGGTCGGTGAGTCGGCGTGCAGCTCGATGGACGCCCCGGTGCTGGACGGCGCCGAGACCCGGAAGGACACCGAGTCGATCCCCGACAGGCTGACCGGGGTGAAGGAGATCCAGTCGTTGTTGGAGATGTCGCCGATGCGCCTGCCGCCTTCGGCTCCGGGCTCATCGACGATCCGGACTCCGGACGAGCCGGTGAAGTGCTCGGCCTGCTTGTGCTTGGGCTGCAGGGTGATGCCGGCGCTGCCCTTCAGGCCGCCCTTGTCGGTGTAGTCGGCGGACAGGACGTAGTAGACGTTGGAGGCCTCGTCGTGGCCGGAGGCGGTGGTCGTGACCGTGCCGGAGCAACCGGTGTACTGGCCGGTGTCGTGGGCGTGCTGGTCATGCCCGAGCGCCGTGATCACGTTGACCTTGGCGCAGTCGACGGTGCCGTCCTCTGGGTCGGTGACGTTCACCGTGTACGCCACCTGGTCGCCGAAGTTGATGAACCCGCCGTCGGGCGGAGCCGAGAAGGCGACCTTGGGTCTGGTGTTGCCGATGACGATGGACAACGTGACGCTGCCCGTCTTCCCGCCGGAGTCCCGTACGGTCAGCGTGGCCGTGTAGGTGCCGTTGGCGTTGTAGGTGTGGGACGGGTTGGCGCTGGTGGAGGTCCCGCCGTCGCCGAAGTCCCACGCGTAGGTGATCGCGTCGCCGTCGGGGTCGGACGAGCCGGCCGAGGAGAACGCCACCGTCAGCGGCGCCGCGCCCGAGTCAGGGTTGGCGCTCGCCTTGGCCAGGGGTGCGCGGTTTCCGGCGACATAGTCGACCCGGTAGATGCTGTCATCGGTGTTCGTGTGGCCGAAGCCGTTGCCCCAGTCGGCCATGTACAGGGCGCCGTCCGGACCGAACTTCATGTCGACCGGCGCATGCGGGGCGAGCTGTGCCACAAAGGGGTTGATCTTCAGCAGGTTGCCCGAGGAGTCCAGGCGGAACTCCTTGACGAAGTTGCGGCTCCATTCGTAGAAGAACGGCGTGCCGTCGAAATACTCGGGGAACTTGCGGTCGGAGCCGGCCGGGTCGTAGTGGTAGAACGGGCCGCCCATCGGAGCGGCACCGCCGCAGCAGTCGATCTCGGGGAACTCGGGCGAGGCGTGGTAGTTGTACCAGACGGTCGCGGGCTTGGCCGCGGGCAGATTGGTCAGGCCGGTGTTGTTGGGCGAGTCGTTGACCGGCGCCGAGCAGTTGAACTTCGCGCCGGAGGTGTTGGTGGCGAAGTTGAAGTCGTTGAACGGGATGTTGTTTCCGACGCAGTACGGCCAGCCGTAGTAGCCCGGCTGCTTGATCAGGTTCCACTCGACGGTGCCCTCAGGTCCGCGGGTGGAGTTCGCGGCGCCCGCGTCGGGGCCGTAGTCACCCACCGAGATCCAGCCCGTCACCTTGTCGACGGAGAAGCGGAACGGGTTGCGGAAGCCCATCGCGTAGATCTCCGGCCGCGTCTTGGCGGTGCCGGGCGCGAACAGGTTGCCGGACGGAACCGTGTAGGTGCCGTCGGGCTCGGGGTGGATGCGCAGGATCTTGCCGCGCAGGTCGTTGGTGTTGGCCGCGGAGCGCTGGGCGTCGAAGTGCTCCCGGCCCGGCCGCTCGTCGATCGGGGCGTAGCCGCTGGACCCGTTGGGGTTGGTGTCGTCACCCGGGCCGATGTACAGGTTCCCGCCCGGCCCGAACGCGAGGTAGCCGCCGGTGTGTCCGGGCTCGTCGACGTTGCGGTACGCCGGCACCTCGATGATCTTCTTCTCGCTCGCCAGGTCGAGGCTGGTGCCGTTGAAGGTGAACCGCGACACCCGGTTCACCTCACCGCCGTTGGACGGCGAATAGTTGACGTAGATCCAGCCGTTGGTGGCGAAGTTCGGGTCCAGGGCCAGTCCGATGCCGCCGTCCTCGCCGCCGTCGTACACCGACAGGGTGGCGATGACGCGCGTGCCGCCGCCGTTGGCCGGGATCAGGTTCACCTTGCCCGAGCGCGAGATGTAGAAGACCCGGCCGTCGGCGGCCACGTCCAGCTCCATCGGCTGGTCCGGTGCGCCGTCGAGGGTCACCTTCTGGAACCGGGCCCCGACCGTGCCGCCGCAGTCGCCCGCAGCCGCGCCCGCCGCCCACTTCACCCCGCCCAGCAGGTGCTGCTTGAAGAGCGGCTCCGAATAGGCGGACGCCTGGTGGCCCATCGCGGTGGCCCACACCCGGCCGCCCTCCGGGTTGTGGCACCAGGAGATCGGGTGGTCGGCGCCCATCTTGTTCGGCCCCGCGTCATAGGTGGTCTCGTCCGCGGTCACCAGGACGTGCACCGAGCCGCGCATGTTCTTGTCGAAGTTGTACCACTCCTCCGTGCGCACCCAGCGATCCGGCAGCCCCTTCGTGGAGGGGTGCACCTTGTCGGCCACCTTGGCGGTGCCCTGCAGGATCGATGAATGCGCGGTCATGTGCGCGCCGGCCAGGGCGACCTGGTCCCACCAGGGGAACTGCGACTCGATGTTCATGTCGGTCGCGTTGTGGATCGCGACGACGCCGTGGCCGGCGCGCACGTACGCCTGGAAGGCCTGACGCTGGGCGTCGTTGTCCCACACCATGCCGCTGGTCTGGAGCATGATCACCGCGTCGTACGTGTTCAGGGTCGCGCTCGTGAAGACGGCGGAGTCCTCGCTCTGGTCGAGCTGGAAGTTGTTGTCGGCCGCCAGCTGCTGGAACATCGCGATACCGGCGGGGATGGAGTCGTGCCGGTAGGCGCCGCTCGCGGTCTTGCTGAACAGCAGCACCTTGAACTGCGGAGCGGCCGCGTGGGCCGCAAGCGGCACCGCGGACAGCCACAGCCCTAATAAGGCTGCAAAAAGGGCGGATAACAGGCGTGACGTTCGCATGAAGGATCTCCTGGGGGGTTACCGGCGACGGTCGGAGTTGAAGGATGAGGAAGGCCTGCGTCGTCTCCGCCGATGCCGGTCGTCTTCAGCACGTGGCCCGCCCATCGACCCGGGCGGCGAGGCCTGGCCAGGGGCCAGATATCGAATCGATTCGGAACGAAAGTAGGTCGGGTAAAACTAAGGTGTCAAGAAGCATGCTTATCCAGCGAACCCCGGATCGGCTTGGCTCTTCCACCAGGCGAAACTCTCGCTGCCTTTCCTCATACCGCTCGATAAGTCTGAAACTTTCACAGGGTGCGCAGGTAGGCGAGGCCGTCCACGGCGAGCGCGTCCTGGCTCTCCGCGAGGGGCCGCCAGATGGAGGCCGCGGTGGCGATGGTCTGGTTGTGCGCGGTGAAGGACTCGATGACGAGCGGCCCGCGATAGCCGACGTCGTGCAGGGCCCGGGTGAAGCCGGGCCAGTCGAAGCGGTCGGCCCCCGGCGTGCCGCGATCGGTGCCGCACACCTGCACGTGCGCGATCCGGTCCCCCGCGGCCCGCACCGCCTGGGCGGGGTCCTTCTCCTCGATGTTCATGTGGTAGATGTCGAGTGCCAGGTGGCAGTCCTCGGGCAGCGCCTCCAGCGCCTGCTCGACGGTGTTGACGAGGCTGGTCTCATACCGGTTGAGCGGCTCGACCGCGAGCTTCACCCCGCGCTCGGCCGCATGGTCCAGGACGGGCCGCAGCGACTCACGCAGCTCGGCGTAGATCCCCCGGCGCTCGTCCGGTGACAGCCGCCACGTACGGCCGACCGAGGCGTACGCCGGTCCCCCGATCACCGGGGAGCCGACGCTCACCGCCACGTCGACGCAGTGCCGCAGATAGTCCTGGGTGTCGCGGACGGTTTCCGGTGAGGCGGCCACGAGCTCGCGGCCCGGTGGCATGACCAGCACCACGGACGCCGCCAGCCCCTGCTCGGCCAGCACCGCCGCGGCCTTGTCCGGGTTCCAGTCGCCGGGCTGCTCGACGGGCAGTTCGATGACGTCGAAGCCCCACCCGGCGATGCGGGGCGCGAGCCGCGCCAGGTCGTCGTCGGTCAGCGGGGAGACCCAGACCCAGGTGTTCACTCCGATCGAGAACATGGCGTCCCCTCTTCGTCGTCGGTCCGCGGAAGGGGCCGATCAGCTCTTCTTCCCGCCCCAGGCCTCCGGGAACCCGGGCAGATTCTCGCAACCGCACAGCGCGTAGTGCAGCGGCGGCATGTTGGGCTTGAGATAGGTGGACAGGTTCTCGCTGGTGACCTTCGGCTGCGGCAGGTTCCACATCTTGGGCACCTCCTCGCCCTTGAGGATCTTCAGCGCGGCGATGATCGGGGTGCGCCACTGGTAGGTCGGGTACGTGGGCGCGACGGCGGTGAGCTTGGCATCCTTCCACTTCTGCAGGAAGTCCTGCTGGTCCTCGCCGTTGATCGGCGGCACCGGCACGCCCGCGTCCTCGAACGCCTCGATCGCCGCCACCGCCGTGGCGCCCGAGTCCATCCAGACGCCGTCGATCTTGCCGTACCGCTGGATGTAGTCGCTGACGATGCTCTTGGTCTTGGCGGCGTCGCCGTCGGTGAACTCCACCCCCACCACCTTGAGCTGGCTCTTGTCGAAGACCACCTTCGCCGCCGACCAGCGGGTCTCCAGCACGTCCACGCCGGGCAGGATGCGCAGCGCCAGCACCTTCCCGCCCGCCGGCACCTTCTCGACCAGGAACTCGGCGGCGTCGGCGCCGAAGGCGTAGCCGCCGATGGGCTTGATGAACGTCACCGGGCAGTCCGTCTGCACGCCCCGGTCGAACACGATAACGGGCACCTTCCCGCAGGCGGCCGTCACGGCGGGGGTGAGCGTGGCCGTGGTGTTCGGTGAGACGATCAGCGCGTCGCACCCCTTGGCCTGCAACTCGGCGATGTCGGAGATCTGCTTGTCGTCCTTGCCCTCGGCGTCCAGGGCGGTGAATTTCGCGATCTCCTTGTGCAGGCCGACCTCGGCCTGCATCGTCTTCCACCCGACCTGGCGCCAGGGGTTGTCGACCGCCGCGTTGGAGAAGCACAGGTGGTACGGCCCGTTCTTCTTGTACTTCGCCGTGTCGGTCATCTTCGGGGCGATGGCCTGCTCCCAGGGCTTGTCCGCGGGGCCCTGCGGCGTCTGGGAGCGCATGGCCAGCTGGGCGTCGAAGTCCGCCTGCACGAAGAACTTCGACTGCGTGCCGGTGCCCGAACCCTGAGCGCTGGTGGCAGGCGCCGCGGGCCCGGTGGCGGCCGTCGGTTTGTCGGTGGTGCAGCCGGCAAGGGCGAGCGCGGCGAACACGGCGACTGCGGCCTTATGACGCGGCATGTGCGTCTCCTCTTCGGGGGGTGAACTTCCGGGGAAGTCGGATGGCTCCCGCCGCGACCGCGGCGATGATGATGACGCCCTGCACGGTGAACTCCAGCGCCCCCGAGATGCCGTACAGGTTGAGCAGGGTGAACAGCGCCTCCAGCGTGAAGGCCCCGGCCATGGCGGCCGGCACGGAGCCGCGGCCGCCGCCGAGCACCACGCCGCCGAGGACGACCGCGGTGATGGCGGAGAACTCCAGCCCCTGGCCGACCTGCGCCGAGACCCCGGCGAAGCCGCCGAGCAGGATCGCCGCGACGGCGGAGGCCAGGCCGGAGAGCATAAAGGCGAAGATCTTGGCCCGGTCGACCCGGACCCCGGACAGTGCCGCGGCACGCTCGTTGTCACCGGTGGCGATGAGGGTCCTGCCGAAGTCGGCGCGCATCAGCCAGATCGCCACCGCGCCCACGGCCAGCAGGATCAGCACCGACCACGGCAGCGGCCCGAGACCGCCGCGGCCGAACATCCGGAAGCCCTCCGACAGCGCGCCACGCGGCGCGCCGCCGGTCCAGAGGAAGACCGCCCCGCTGAGGACGAGCAGCATGCCGAGCGTCACGATGAACGAGGGCACCCGCAGCTTGGTGGTGACCACGCCGTTGACCAGCCCGACGAGCAGCCCGACGACGATCAGCAGGGCGAGGACCGGCCAGGTGGCGGACTCGTCGCCGTCGATGAGCCGCGCGGCGATCACCACTTCGGCCGTCACCAGCGAGCCGACCGACAGGTCGAACTCGCCGGAGACGATGACGAAATACTGTCCCGCGGCCAGGATCACCAGCGGCGCGGCCCGTTTGAGGAACGCCAGGAACCCGGCGGGCTCCAGGAAGAAGGGGTTGACGACCGCGATCGCGGCGAGCAGCACCACGAGGACCGCGAAGATGGGAAGTGCCCGCTTCATGCCGCCCACCTCATTGTGACCGCCCTGTTCCGCGCCGGGCGTAGACGGCCACCGCGATGACGATGACCACGCCGCGGACCACGTCCTTGACAAAGGAGTTGACTTCGAGCTGGTTGAAGATGGTGTCCAGGACGGCCAGCAGCAGGACGCCGCCCACGGTTCCGGCTACCCCGCCCTTGCCGCCGGCCAGTGCGGTCCCGCCGAGCACGACCGCGGCGATGGACTCCAGGTCGTAGCCGCCGTCGGTGCCCACCGTGGGCGCGCCCGCCCCGAGCCTGCCGGCCAGCAGCAGGCCCGCGATGCCGGCGCAGAGCGAGCAGAGCACGTGGGTGATCACGATGACCCGGCCCGTACGGATCCCCGACAGCCGGGCGACCTCCTCGTTCCCGCCCACCGCGTAGACCCGGTAGCCCAGCCGGGTCCTGCTCAGCAGGAACCAGGCCACGACGGCCACGCCCGCCCAGAGCACGGCGGAGACGGGAATCGGCCCGATGCGGGAGTAGCCGAGGAGCTGGAACGACTCGGGCACCTTGCCCGCCGGGCCGTCGTACAGGTGGTCGACGATGCCCTTGATGATCAGGGCGACGCCGAGCGTGGCGATGAAGGCATGGACCCGGAGCCTGGTGATGACCAGCCCGTTGACCAGCCCCACCAGCGCGCTGACGGCCAGCGCCGCGGCCACCGCCGGCACGATGTTCCCGTCCTGGCCCGCCATGATCTCCGCCGCGACCAGCGAGACCAGGCTGATCAGGTACGCCACGGACAGGTCCAGCGACCCGGCCAGGATCGCCAGCGTCTGCCCGACCGCCACGATGCCGAGGGCCGCCGAGCGCTGCTGGATCCCGACGACGCTCTCCAGGGTGAGGAACTGCTCGCCGTCGAGCGCGACGAGGACCCAGCCGACCGCGACCAGGCCGAGCAGCGCGAGGAAGACCACCTGCGTGGGTTCGCGCAACCGCGCTGACAGGCCGCCGTACGCCTCGCCGCGGCGGGCGGGACGGCGCACGCGTACGGGCAGGTTCATTTCAGGCCACCCCTCCCGCGGCCAGGCGCATGACGGCCTCCTCGGAGGCTCCGGCCGGCAGCGTGCCCGCGATGCGGCCGTCCCGCAGGACGACGACGCGATCGCTCATGCCGATGAGCTCGGGCAGCTCGGAGGAGATCATCATGATGGCCATGCCGTCATTCGCCAGTTCACGCATCAGGTCGTGGATCGCGGCCTTGGCCCCGACGTCGACGCCCCGGGTCGGTTCGTCGAACAGCAGCACCCGTGGCGCCATCGTCAGCCATTTGGCGAGCACGACCTTCTGCTGGTTGCCTCCGGACAGGTAGCGGACCTCCTGTTCCTGGCGCGGAGGCGAGAGGCGTACCCGTTCGAGCAGGTCGCGGAGGCGGTCGCGGCCCCTGGCGCCTCCCGCGCCGGCGCCGTCGCGGCCCCTGGCGCCCACCGCGCCGGCACCGTCACGGCGCTTGGCCCCCACCGCGCGGGCCACGAGCAGGGCGTTGTCGCGCACGGACTGGCGCAGGGCGAGCCCTTCGGCCTTGCGGTCCTCGGTCACCAGCCCGATGCCCATGGCCACGCCTTCACGGACCGAGCGCGGGCGCGACGGGGTCATCTCACCCGTGGTGAACGGCTCGGCGCCGAAGATCGCTCTGGCGAGTTCGGATCTGCCGGATCCCTGCAGGCCCGCGATGCCGACGATCTCCCCGGCACGCAGCTCCAGATCGATGTCGTGGAGCTTGTGGTTGCCCGCTCCGCGCAGGCTGAGCCGTACCTCTCCGGCGCCCGCGGAGCGGGGCGGGAAGTAGGTGCCGAGGTCGCGCCCCACCATCAGGCGGATCAGCTCGTCGGGCGTCACCTCGCCGATCGGGAGCGTGGTGACGCGCGAGCCGTCCTTGAGCACGGTGACCCGGTCGGCGAGGTCGAACACCTCGCGTAATCGGTGGGAGATGTACACGACGGCGACGCCGCGTTCCCTCAGCCGCCCGATCAGCCGGTAGAGCAGTTCGACCTCGTGCTCGGCGAGCGCCGCGCTGGGCTCGTCCATGACGACGAGCCGGGCGTTCAGCGACAGCGCCTTGACGATCTCGACGATCTGCTGCTGGGCCACCGACAGGCGCTTGACCGCGTCGCGCGGGCCGAAGGGGTCCTCGCCCAGCTCGTCGAGGAGGCGCGCGGTCGCCTCCTCCATGGCGGCCCGGTCCACCAGCCCGCGCCTGACGGGCTCGCGCCCGAGGAAGACGTTCTCGGCGACGGTGCGCTCGGGCAGCAGGTTGAACTCCTGGTAGATGATCGCGATGCCCGAGCGCCGCGCCTCGAGCGGATGGCCGAAGGAGACGGGCCGGCCGTCGATCTCGATCGTGCCCTCGTCCGGCGCGTGCACCCCACAGATGATCTTCATCAGGGTGGATTTGCCGGCGCCGTTCTCGCCGACGACGGCGTGGACCTCGCCGGCCGTCACGTCCAGGTCCACGTGGGACAGCACCCGTACGCCCAGAAAGCTCTTGCCGATGCCCCGCATGCTCAGCACTCGGTCCACCTCCCCCGCTTCCGCACCATGAGAGCGAGCCTGGAGGGATGGCGATTTGCCGCGCTTATCCCTCATGCTGCGGGATGCTAAGCGGGCTTATGTCGATGGTCAAGCAAAAGCTTGCACCGAAACGACATAACCCCCGCGCCCCGTTCGTCAGATGGCGCTCGAGCACGCGTAGGTACCCGAGGCGATGGATCCGGCGGGGATGGCCGTAATCGGCGGATGATACGACAGAAATTAGCCTACTTATGCTTGACCATCGCCGAAAATAGCTCTTAACATCGCGAATACTTACATACCGGATGCCTTCGCATGCGGGGGTAGTCCCGACACGATGGAGCTTTCATGGACAAGCTCGGTGTGTGGCTATGAGGGCGCTGCTCGAGCTGGTCCGCGCGCCGGCCGCACTGTCGGTGCCGGGGGACACCATGGCAGGAGCCGCCGCCGCGGGACGGCGTCCGGCAGCCGGCCTGGCCGTGGCGTCGGTGCTCATGTACTGGTCGGGAATGGCGCTCAACGACTGGGCGGACCGTGAGGCGGACGCCGTCGAGCGTCCTGAACGCCCGATCCCGTCAGGCCGGGTCCGCCCGGGCGCCGCGCTCGGGCTCGCAGCCGTGTTGACCGGCGCGGGCCTGGCCACCGCCGCCGTCGCCGGCGGCCGTCGCGGTCTCTCCGTCGCCGGCCTGCTGGCCGGCGCGGTGTGGGCCTACGACCTGGGCCTCAAACGGACGGCGGCGGGACCGGCGTCGATGGCGGCCTGCCGCGTGCTGGACGTGCTCCTGGGCGCCGGCGAGCAGGCCAGGGCCGCTGTGCCGGCGGCGCTCGCGATAGGCGCGCACACCTACGGGATCAGCGTCCTGGGCCGGGCCGAGGTGACGGGGGCGGCACACGGGACCGCCGAGCGCGCGCTCGTGGCGAGCACCGCGGCGGCCGGGCTCGCGGCACTCTCCTGCGTGCGGGGCGGAGCCGCCGCCAGGGCCGGATCGTACGCCCTCATCGCCGGCTATCTCGCCTCCACCCTCCCGGTCCAGGCCGGCTTACGGGCCCGGCCCGATCCCGAGAACGTCCGGCAGGCCGTCCGCCTGAGCATCCTCGCCCTGATCCCGCTCCAGGCGGCGGCGGTGGCCGGTGGCGGGCGGTTCGCGACGGCGGGCGCGCTGCTCTGTTCGCTGCCCCTGGGAAGGTGGCTCTCGTCCCGGCTGGCGACATCGTGAAGTGGGCCTACTGCACCAACGGCTTCGCCGGCCACCGGCTCCCCGAAGCGCTCGCGGTCCTGGCCGAGCTGGGGTACACCGGTGCGGCCATAACGCTCGACCACGGTCATCTCGATCCCCACTCCCCCGGCCTGGCCGCGGAGGTGTCGCGAATCGCCGGACTCCTCGAACGCCTCGGCCTCGACGCCGTCGTCGAGACGGGCGGGCGTTACACCCTCGATCCCCGGCGCGACCACCATCCCACCCTCATCAGCGACGACGCCGAGCGCAGGGTGGACTTCCTGATCACCGCGATGCGGGTCGCCGCCGACCTGGGCGCTCCCGTGGTGCATCTGTGGAGCGGGGCCCGGCCCGACGGCATGCCGGAGGCGGAGGCGTACACGCGACTGGCCGGCCAGTGCGCGCGGCTGCTCGACCAGGCCGACCAACTGGGCGTCACGCTGGGATTCGAAACCGAACCCGGGATGCTCGTCGCCGATCTGGACGGGTTCGAGCGGCTGCGTGCGATGCTCGGCGGCCATCCCCGGTTCGGTCTCACCCTCGACATCGGGCACTGCTACTGCGTGGAGCGGGCGGACCTGGAGAGCTGCGTCCGCCGGGCGCTGCCGTACACCGTGCACGTGCAGATCGAGGACATGCGCCGGGGAGTCCACGAGCACCTGGAATTCGGCGAAGGTGAGATCGACTTCGCGCCGGTGCTCGCGGCCCTGCACGGCTACCCGGGCCTGGTGGCCGTGGAGCTGTCCGGGCACAGCCATGCGGCTCCGCAGGTCGCCCGCCGCTCGATCGACTTCTTGAGGAGGGCACATGACGGAGCCGGCACAGGAGTGGCTGGCACAGGCCATCCGGCAGATCGAGGCTGACCCGTACGCGATCCACCGGCTCTTCCCGCAGGCCGAACGGCGGGGCGGCCCCGGCGCCCGGCGCGCGCTGCTCGTCGCGGCGCGCGGCCACCACGCGGTGATCCGGGGCCTGTACGAGGCGGGCGACAGCGGCGAGCGGCTGGCGATCCTGACCGCCCTGCATGAGCTCGACCTGGACGGGGCGGCGGTCGGGCTGGTGGAGGACGCGCTGCGCACCAATGACGCGCGGCTGGTCGCCGCGGCCCTCGGCCCGTACGGCTCGGCGTGGCTGGACGACCACTCCTTCCGGCAAGGGGTGCTCAAGTGCGTCTTCATGTCGATCCCGCTGGCGGCGGTGGCCGAGCTGGACCGCCGCTTCGACGCCGAACTGGCCCGGATGCTGTCGGACTACGCGGCGGAGCTACGGGCGGCAGGCCGGCCCGTCCCGCGCGACGTCCTGGAGAGGTGCTGAATGCGTATCTTCGACCCCCACGTCCACATGACCTCCCGGACCACCGACGACTACCAGCGTATGCACGCCGCGGGGGTCCGGGCCGTCGTCGAACCCGCCTTCTGGCTGGGTCAGCCCCGTACCAACGTGGGCAGCTTCCTCGACTACTTCGACGCGCTGCTCGGCTGGGAGCCGTACCGCGCCGCGCAGTACGGCATCCACCACCACTGCGCGCTCGCGCTCAACCCGAAGGAGGCGAACGATCCCCGGTGCGCGGGGGTGCTGTCCGAGTTGCCGCGGTACCTGCTGAAGGAGTCCGTCGTCGCGGTCGGCGAGGTCGGCTACGACTCGATGACGGCGGCGGAGGAGCGGGTCTTCGAGGCCCAGCTCGCCCTGGCGCAGGAGAATGACCTTCCGGTGCTCGTGCACACTCCGCACCGGGACAAGGCCGCGGGCACCCGCCGGACGCTCGACGTGGTCCGGGCCGCCGGGCTACCCCCCGGGCGGGTGCTCATCGACCACCTCAACGAGATGACCGTCGGCATGGTCGCGGACTCGGGCTGCTGGATGGGGTTCTCCATCTACCCCGACACCAAGATGGACCCGGACCGGATGGTGGCCCTGCTCAGCGAGTACGGCACCGAAAGGATGCTGGTGAACTCGGCCGCCGACTGGGGACGGAGCGACCCGCTCAAGACGCGCGAGGTGGCCGACGCCATGCTCGCGGCCGGCTTCGACGCGGACGACGTGGATCAGGTGCTGTGGCGCAACCCGGTCGCGTTCTACGGCCAGAGCGGCCGCCTCGACCTCGAGACCGGCTCGGAAGCCGGCCCCGACTACGCCGGCAACACGATCAAGCGGGGCTGACCATGCGGCTGCGCCATCCGGACGGCTCGACAGTGCACCTGTCCTACTGCACCAACGTCCACGCCGCCGAGGATCTCCCCGGCATCCACGCTCAGCTGTCCGGCGTCGCCGCGCGGGTCAGGCGCCTGCTCGGCGTCGAACGGCTCGGGCTCGGGCTGTGGCTGTCCCGGCACGCCGCCGCCGACCTCCTCGCCCGGCCCGCGGAGCTCGCCGCGCTGCGCGAGCGGCTGTGCGCGCTCGGCCTGGAGGTCGTGACCCTCAACGGGTTCCCCTACCGTGGCTTCCACGACGAGATCGTGAAGTACCGCGTCTACACCCCTGACTGGGCCGACGCGGAGCGGCTGCGCCACACGCTCGGGCTCGCCGAGATCCTCGCCGCGCTGCTGCCGGACGACGTCACCGAGGGCACGATCTCGACCCTCCCCCTCGCCTGGCGGACCGGGTGGACGAGCGAGAAGGCGGCGGCGGTCATGGCCAATCTCGACGTGGCCGCCCAGGGGCTGCGCGCGCTGGCCGGCCGTACCGGCAAGGTGATCCGGCTGGGCTTCGAGCCGGAGCCCGGCTGCGTCGTCGAGACGACGCCCCAGGCGAGCGCCCTGCTGGGCGGCGTGGACCATGACCACCTCGGCCTCTGCCTGGACGCCTGTCACATGGCCGTGGGTTTCGAGGAACCCGATGCGGGCATTCGCAGCGGGCTGCCGATCGTGAAGCTCCAGGCGTCGTGCGCCCTGGTGGCCCCGCCGGAGGCGCACGGGGCGCTGGCCGCGTTCGACGAGGCCCGTTTCCTCCACCAGACGCGCTCCGCCACCGGATACGCCGACGACCTGGGCGAGGCCCTGGCCGGTGGCCTGCCCGCGGACGAGAGCTGGCGCGTGCACTTCCACGTCCCGCTGCACGGCGCGCCGCCCCCACCGCTCTCCACCAGCGCCCCCTACCTGCGTGACCTGCTGGCCGTGCTCCTCGGCGGGGAACGGCCGCTGACCCGGCACGTCGAGGTCGAGACCTACACGTGGAACGTGCTCCCCGGCGCGCCGGCCGACATCGCCGAAGGCATCGCCGCCGAGCTCGACTGGATGCGGGGGCAGCTCGCCGCCCTCGGGCTGAAGGAGACGTGATGGCACCGCTGATCGTGATCAATGTCGTCGGGCTCACCCCGCGCCTGCTCGCGCACATGCCGAACGTGGCGAACATGGCGAAGGCGGGCGCGGCCGCCGCGCTGCGGCCCGTGCTCCCGGCCGTCACCTGCTCGATGCAGGCCACCCTGCTGACCGGTGCCATGCCCCGCGACCACGGGATCGTCGGCAACGGGTGGTACTTCCGGGATCTCGGCGAGGTGCTCCTGTGGCGCCAGCACAACGCGCTCATCCAGGGCGACCAGCTGTGGACCGCCGCGCCCGGCCTGCGTACCGCCAACGTCTGCTGGTGGTACGCGATGGGCGCGCCGACCGACCTGCTTGTCACCCCGCGCCCCGTCTACCACGCCGACGGCCGCAAGTCGCCCGACTGCTACACGCGCCCGCCCGCACTCCACGACGACCTCGAGGCGGCGCTGGGGCCGTTCCCCCTGTTCACCTACTGGGGCCCCAACGCGGGGATCGCCTCCTCCGAATGGATCATCGCCGCGGCCCGCCGCATCCTGGCCCGCGAGCGGCCGGACCTGCTGCTGGTCTACGTGCCTCACCTCGACTACGACCTCCAGCGGTACGGCCCCGACGGTCCCGAGGCGATCGCGGCGGCCCGGGCCGTCGACGCCGCGCTGGCTCCGCTCCTGGCCGAGGAGGCCGAGGTGGTCGTGCTCTCCGAATACGGCATCACCCCGGCGTCCCGCCCGGTGGACATCAACCGGGCGCTGCGCAGCGCGGGCCTCCTGGAGGTCCACACCCAGGCCGGGATGGAGTACCTCGACCCGTGGACGTCCCGGGCCTTCGCCGTCGCCGACCACCAGGTGGCCCACGTGTACGTCCGCGACCCCGCCGACCTCGACCGCACCCGCGCCGTCATCGCCGAGCTGCCCGGCGTGGACGAGGTGCTCGACCAGGCGGGGAAGGCGAAGTACGGCCTCGACCACGAACGCGCCGGTGAGCTCGTCGCGGTGGCCGAACCCGACGCCTGGTTCACCTACTACTACTGGCTCTCCGACGACCGCGCCCCGGATTTCGCCAGGCTCGTGGACATCCACCGCAAACCCGGCTACGACCCCGCCGAGCTCTTCATGGACCCGCGGGATCCGTTCGTCAAGCTCCGCGCGGCGGCGGCGCTGGCCAGGAAGAAGCTGGGCTTCCGCTACACGATGCGGGTGGTGCCGCTCGATCCGGCGCCGGTGCGGGGCAGCCACGGCCGGCTGCCCGACGACCCCGACGACGGCCCGCTGATCATCGGCCCCTTCGACCGTGACTCCTACGAGGCGACCGAGGTCAAGGACCTCCTGGCCGGCCTGGCCAGGAGAGGCCGCTGACCGCGTGCCGGTGGCCGGCCGGGCGGCCACGCCGTCTTCCGGCCGTACCGGCCTGCGCTGAGGCCCGGTTCCTCAGGGGCGCCGGTCCTGCCGCGTGGCCCACTCGCGCAGGGTCGTCGTCCCGGTCTCGGTCATCACCGGGTCCGGCGCGGGAGACGCAGGCGTGCCCGGCGGGGGCGGAGTGTAGGCGGCGGCGATGCCCGCGGCGGCCTCGGCGCCGAGGAACGGGGCCAGCATCCGCTCGTAGTCGCCCGGCTCGACCGTACGCCATCGCACCTCGTGCCCGAGTGCGGCGGCGAGCTCCGCGGCGACCTGGTGACCGGTAAGAGTCTGCGGACCGGCCACGATCCGCGGCGGCGACGGAACAGTTTCGGTGATCAGCGCGGCGATGGTGCCGGCCAGGTCGTCGAGCGCCAGCCAGGGCACCGGCAGGTCCGCGGGCAGCGGGTAGGCGATCTCCCCGGCGGCCAGGTGCGGGAGCGACCAGGGAGCCATCAGGTTCTCCATATAGGTGAACGCCGGTCCGACGACGGTCGCGGCGTCCACGACTCGCGGCAGTTCGGCGGCCAGCAGGGCTCGGGCGTCCAGGAACGGCACCCCCGTGGCCTCGAGCACCGGCGGGCCGCCGCTGTTGAACACCGCCCTGGGCACCACCCCGCCCTTCAGCGCGGCAAGTATCGCCTCCGCCTGCGGCACGGCCGCGTGGGCGGCGAAAACCAGCGGCAGTTGCACGACGACGGCGTCGGCTCCGGCGTAGGCCTCGGTGAGGGACGCGGGAACGGACAGGTCCGCGAAGACGGGTTCAATGCCCGCGGGCAGGGCGGGCGTGGAGGTGTCGCGGACGGCGGCGCGGACGTGGTGGCCGGCGGCCAGGAGACGCCGGACGATGGGGGCGCCCTGGGTGCCGGTTGCTCCATGGACGACGACGGTGAAGGTGTTCATGGAGCGGGACTTTAGTTTCTCAAATGAAGCAGTACCTAGGATGGAATATAGTTTTCCGATGGAAACCAATGGCGTTGACGTGCTCTCTCGCTTGGCAGAGGCGGGCCGGCGTCCGTGCGGTGTGGAGCGCACGCTGAAGGTTCTCGACGGCAAGTGGGCGACCCTGATCATCCGGGAGCTGCTGACCGGCCCCAAGCGGTTCGGCGAGCTGCGCTCGGCCATGGGCGACCCCAGCGCCAAGACGCTCACCGACCGGCTGCGCGCCCTGGAGAACCAGCAGATCCTCACCCGCACGGTCTACGCGGAGGTGCCGCCCCGGGTCGTCTACGAGCTGACCGAGCAGGGCCGGAGCCTGAGCGGCATCCTGTACGCGATGCTCGTGTGGGGCGAGGAGCACCCGATCCGCGAGGAGTCCCAGCGCTGACGCGGGCGGCGGGACCGGCACAGCTGGTGATCTAATGCGCATATGGAGATCTCGCTGAAGGCCGAGACGGACGGCGTCGCCGATCCGTGGCCCGCGTACTTCGCGGAGCGCGGACACCCAGGTGCCCACCGCATCGGCGCCGGCGTCGAGGGCGTCGTCTACCGGCTTGGCGACGGCCAGGTCGCCAAGGTGTGGACCGGCCGGCCGCCGACCGAGCTCACCCGCCAGGTGTACGCCGACATCGCACGACACCGGCTGCCCTTCGCCACCCCCGAGATCTTCGAGATCCACGAGCACGAGGATGTCGTGGTGACGTACGAGCGTGAGCTGCCGGGCGTCCCCATACAGGGCGACTCCGCGCACGAAAATTACGGGCGCGAGCTCCCCGTTCGCCACAGGAACGCACTCCTCGCCGTCCTGCGTGGCCTCGCCTCGGTGCCAGGTACGGACGCCATGCGCCGGCTGGCCGTCCAGGGCGACGACCGCCCGCTCTGGCAGGGTCACGACCGCTTCCAGGACGCGCTCGCCGCCGTGGTCGTCCGAGCCGTGGGCCGGAACGGCGCCGCGCTGGCGACACGGGTGCCGGACTTCGGCGCGGGAGTCGAACGCACGCTGGACGCCTTGCGGTCGCTCCCGGATGCCCCGGTCACGGCGATCCACGGTGACCTCGTGCCGCCCAACATCCACATCGACGACGCCGGCCGGCCCGTCGCCGTGCTCGACTTCGGCTTCTACACGACCGCCGGCGATCCGGCCTTCGAGGCGGCCGTCACCGCGGCCGTCTGGGACATGTACGGCCCGTACGCCGAGGAGCACACCGCGGAGCTCACCCGGCTCTTCGCACGAGAACTCGGCCACGCGCCCGCCGCCCTCACCGCCTACCAGGCCGTATATGCCCTCACGACGTACGATCTGTTCGGCATGGGCGAGAGCGACGGGCACTTCCGGTGGTGCGCCGAACGGTTGCGCCGCAACCTCGTGTTCAGCGCCCCGGGGCCGTGACCGCGGCCACCTGTTGATCGCTGTCAGGTGGCCTCAGACGCGGCTCCAGCGCTGGTTGGACCCTCCGTTGCAGGTCCAGATGCGCGCCTTGGTGCCGTTGGCGGTGCCGCTGACCTCCAGGCACTTGTTCGCGCCTACCGCCGTGATCGTGCCGTCGGCGTTGATGCGCCACTTCTGGTTGTTCTGGCCGTTGCAGTCCCAGATGATCACACCGGTGCCGTCCGCCGTCCCGGCCCCGTTCACATCCAGGCACTTGCCGCCGTAGACCCGCAGCTCAGTTGCGGCGGTCGAGGTCCACTTCTGGTTGTTCTGGCCGTTGCAGTCCCAGATCTGCGCCTGCGCGCCATTGGACTGCGAGGCGCCGCTGACATCCAGGCACCGGCCGGAGCCCACGCCCTTGATCGCGCTCGTGCTATCGGTGGGCGGGGTGCCCAGTTCCTTGATGCGCACGTTGCGGAACGACACCACGTCGCCGGGGCCGTGGTTCTGGATGCCGATGTAGCCCTGCTGGAGCGAGCGGACCGGATCGGTGTTGGTGAAATCATTGATCCTGGTGCCGTTCAGGAACACCTGCAGCCGCTCGCCCTCCACCAGCAGCTCATAGGTGTTCCACTGACCCGGCGGGTTCAGCGCCGCGTCGCGGGCGGCGATGTCGGCGCTCTTGAACCCGTAGATCGCCCCGGTCGTCTTGTCCGGGGTGTCGGTCGCGTCGATCTGCACCTCATATCCGGTGTTGAGCGCCGCGTCGGGGTCACTGGTGGCCGGGAACCCGACGATCACGCCGGAGTTGGAGTCGCCGGTCAGCTTCCAGTCGAGCTTGAGGGAGTAGGAGTGGAGCTCCTTGGCGCTGTACCACAGCATGCCCATGCCGCCCTGGGAGGTCAGCGTGGCGTCGCTGTTGGCGAACGACCCCGGCCCGGCCTGCGACCAGCCCGCCGTCGAGCCGTTGTACAACGTCGTGTATCCGGTCTCCGGGCGGCAGTCGGCGTTGACGGCCTTGGCCGCGTACCGGATTCCGCCGAGCAGCAGCGTGCGGAAGTTCGGATCGGCGTACGACTCCTGGGTGTGCCCCAGGCCGGTGTAGAAGGCGCGGCCGGAGGACTGGGGGTGGCACCAGGTGATCGGGTGGTCGCCCATGTTGCCGCCGCTGTAGCTCCCCTCGTCCAGGCTCTGCAGCACCCGGACGTTCGGGCGGGGGTTGGTGCGGTAGTTGTACCACTCGTCGGTACGTGACCAGGTCGCCCCCAGGTGGGCGGTCGCGGCGTTCGCCCGGTCCTCGGTCCGTACGGTGGCCTGCTGGATCGCCGGGTGGTTGTTGAACCAGGCCCCCATCAGCTGCCCGTAGTACGGCCAGTTGTACTCGGTGTCCGCGGCCGAATGCACCCCCACGTAACCGCCCCCGCCGTCCACGTACGTCTGGAAGGCGGCCTGCTGGGTGTCGTTCAGCACGTCACCGGTGGTGCTGAGGAACACCACCGCCTTGTACTGGGCCAGGTTGGCGGTGCTGAAGGCGTTCGAGTCCTCGGTGGCGTCGACGGCGAAGTCGTTGGCCGCCCCCAGGTCGCGGATGGCCTGGATCCCGTTGGGGATCGAGTCGTGGCGGAACCCGGCCGTCTTGGAGAACACCAGCACCTTGAAGGCGGCGGCCTGGGCGGGGATGGCGGGGATCACCGTCGCGGCGGCGGTGATCGCCGCCACCGTGGCCGACAGGCGTCTCAGCACGGATCTCTTGCGGTCGCTCCCCGCGGTGCGCCCGAGCGCGGCGGGGGTCAGATGTCGCAGCATGGGTGTCCCTTCAGACTCGGGTCCAGCGCTGGTTGGACCCTCCGTTGCAGGTCCAGATGCGCGCCTTGGTGCCGTTGGCGGTGGCGCTGACGTCCAGGCACTTGTTCGCGCCTACCGCCGTGATCGTGCCGTCGGCGTTGATGCGCCACTTCTGGTTGTTCTGGCCGTTGCAGTCCCAGATGATCACGCTGGTGCCGTCCGCCGTCCCGGCCCCGTTCACGTCCAGGCACTTGTTGCCGTACACCCGCAGCTCAGTTGCGGCAGTCGACGTCCACTGCTGGTTCGACTGCCCGTTGCAGTCCCAGATCTGCGCCTGCGCGCCATTGGACTGCGAGGCGCCGCTGACATCCAGGCACCGGCCCGAGCCCACGCCCTTGATCGCGCTCGTGCTCCCCGAGGGCGGGGTGCCGGTGTCGAAGGTGAAGGCGTCCAGGTCGAACAGGTAGCCCTGTCCGGTCGGGCCGCGGAAGACCAGGTAGAGCGTCGTCGTGCCGGCCGGCGCGCCGCTGAGGCTCGCCGAGACGTCGGCGAAGGTGTCCCAGCTGCCGGTGCTCGCCACGTTCACCGTTCCCAGCAGCGTGCCCGTCGCCGAGCCTGCCCGCACCTCGATCCGGCCGCCCGCGCCGGCCGACGACACCCGGGCGGTGATCCGCGTCGCGTTGCCCAGGTTGTACGGCTGGAAGGAGATCCAGTCGCCGTCGTCGGTGAAGCCGACCGTCTTGCCGCCCTCCGCCGTGGTGTGGTCGGCCGTCTGGATGCCCTGCTGGGCGCCGAAGTGCTCGGCCTGCCGGTGCCGCGGCTGGAGCGTGCGGGCGCTCGTGGAGGTCAGGCCGCCCTTGTCGGTGTAGGAGGCCTCGAAGACGCCGTAGATGTTGGCCGCGGCGTCATGCTCACCGTCGACCGGCACCGCGATGGAGCCCGAGCAGCCGGTCGTTGAGGTGATCTGGTGGCGGTGGCTGTCGTGGCCGAGGAAGTAGGCGACGGTGACCCCGGCGCAGTCGATCGTGCCGTCCTCCGGGTCGCTGACGGTGACCTGGAAGGGCACGGTGTCGCCGAAGGAGAAGAGCTGCCCGTTGGCAGGGGTGGTGAGGTTGACCGTCGGGGCGGTGTTGCCGACGTTCACGATCACGTTCGCCGTGCCGGTGAGACCCTGCGGGTCCCGGACCGTGAGCGTCGCCGTGTAGCTGCCGTCCGTGGTGTAGGTCTTGCTCGGGTTCGCCGCCGTGGAGGTGGTGCCGTCGCCGAAGTTCCACGAGTACGTCAGCGCGCCGCCCTCGGGGTCGGAGCTGCCCGCCGAGGAGAAGTTCACCGTGAGCGGAGCCGGTCCGGAGGTCTTGTCGGCGGACGCCTTGGCGATCGGGTTGCGGTTGGCGGTGCCGATGTACTCGATGCGGTACAGCGCCTGGTTGTTGTTACCGGTGCCGTAGTCGAGGACGTACAGGGCCCCGTCAGGGCCGAAGGCCATGTCCATCACCTGCGTCCCCGACCAGGGGAACGCCGAGATCTCCCCGTAGCCGCCGTCCGCCTTGACCTCGATCGCCTTGATCCAGCGCCGGCCGTACTCGCCGGCGAAGAACCGCCCGTCGAGCGTCTGCGGGAACTTGACGGCCGAGTTCAGGTTGGGGTCGTAACGGTAGACCGGACCGCCCATCGGCGACTCCGACCCGGAGCCGAACTCCGGCGGGCTTCCCGAGTCGCCTGCGTACTTGATCCACGCCGGCTTCGCCGGAGGCAGCGTGGTCAAGCCGGTGTTACGGAAGGAGTTGTTGGTGGGGCCGCCCGCGCAGTTGTACTTCGGACCGGTGCTGTTGGTGGCGAAGTTCCATTCGTTGTAGGTCTCGCTGGTGGTGTTCGTGCCCGTGCAGTACGGCCATCCGTAGTTGCCCGGACCGGTGATGCGGTCGAACTCCACCTGCCCGCTCGGCCCCCGGTTGGGGTCGGTGACACCCGCGTCCGGCCCGTAGTCGCCGAGGTAGACGATGCCGGTCGCCTTGTCGACGCTCATCCGGAACGGGTTGCGTAAGCCCATCGCGTAGATCTCCGGCCGGGTCTTCGCCGTCCCCGGCGGGAACAGGTTGCCGCTGGGGATCGTGTAGGTGCCGTCGGGCTGCGGCTTGATGCGCAGGAGCTTGCCGCGCAGGTCGTTGGTGTTGGCGGCGGTGCGCTGGACGTCGTACTGCGGGTTGCGGTTGGTCCGCTCGTCCAGCGGGGCGTACCCGCTCGACTCGAACGGGTTGCTGTCGTCGCCGGTGGTCAGATAGAGGTTTCCGGCGGCGTCGAAGTCGAGGTCCCCGCCCACGTGACAGCAGAGGCCGCGGTCGTTCTGGACCCGCAGGACCACCTTCTCGCTGGCCAGGTCGAGGGTGTCGTCCGACTTGAGGGTGAACCGGGACAGGTACAGCTCGCCCTTCCACTGGTCGAACTGGGCCTGCGTGCCGGTGCTCGGCGCATCACCGTTCGGCGTGCTCAGCCGCGGCGAGTAGTAGAGCCATATGTACCGGTTAGTCGCGAAGTCGGGGTCCACCGCGACACCCTGCAGACCCTCCTCGTCGTGACTGTAGACGTTGAGTTTGCCGGCCACCTTGGTGTTGCCGTTGACATCGGTGACGCGCACCGTGCCGTCGCGCGCCGTGTGCACCACCGACCGGTTCGGCATCACGGCCAGCGACATCGCCTCACCCAGCTCCGCGCCTCCTGACGCGAGAGACACCTGCTGGTAGTCGGACGCCGGGATGACGATGGCGTTCGCCGGGGCGGCCTCGAGCGCGATCGCTCCCGGGATGACCAGCGCCATCGTGGTGAGCAAGGTGAGCCATGGACGTCGGAACATGCGTGTTCCCTCCTGCAAGTGGGTACCGGGGGCACGTCGTCAGACGCGGGCCCACTTCTGGTTGGTGCCGCCGGTGCAGGTCCAGATCTGCACCTTGCTGCCGTTGGCGGTGCCTGCGCCGCTGACGTCCAGGCACTTGTTCGCTCCGACGGCGGTGATGGTGCCGTCGGCGTTGAGCCGCCACTGCTGGTTGCTCTGGCCGTTGCAGTCCCAGATGATCACACTGGTGCCGTCCGCCGTCCCGGCCCCGTTCACATCCAGGCACTTGCCGCCGTAGACCCGCAGCTCACCCGAACCGGTCGAGGTCCACTGCTGGTTGGACTGGCCGTTGCAGTCCCAGATCTGCGCCTGCGCGCCGTTGGACTGCGAAGCGCCGCTGACGTCCAGGCACCGGCCGGAGCCCACGCCCTTGATCGCGCTCGTGCTCCCAGAAGGCTGGCCCTGGGGACCGGCGGAGGCCATCACGGCCTGGGCGCCCGCCGGCCAGGCGCCGTTGGTGACGGTGACGTTGTTGTTCACCACATTGCCGCGGTCGCCGTTGGTCACGTTGGTGCTGCCGTTGGTCGACCAGTTGCCGGTGACGGTGAAGTTCCCCATGTTCTCGCCACCCCAGTAGTTGGCGGTGGCCCAGGTGCCGGTGTTGTTGAGCACGTTGCCCGTGACGGTGTAGTACTTGGAGCCCTCGTCGAAGTAGATCCCGAACCAGCCGTTGGTCCGCAGGCAGTGGTTGCCGCTGATCACCGCGTTCGGGTTCCACGACAGCGTGTAGATACAGCCCCCGTCGGTCATCTGCTGCATGACGTCATGCACGTAGTTGCCGGTGAGCCGGTTGCCGGACGCGGTGGTGGCAGTGGTGTAGCGCGGCTGGTAGTTGTACAGGCCGCGGTTGGCGTAGTTGTTGCTGCCGCCCGGCTCGTTGGCGCCCCAGCCGAATCCGATCGACATGCCGGTGTACGGCAGGTTGTAGACCTCGTTGTGCGACACGTCGGTGCCGGTGACGTAGGTGGTCAGGACCGAGACGATGCCCCGGTAGTCCAGGCCGAGGTCATGGATGCGGTTGTTGCTGACGATGATGTTCCGGTTGACCATCCGCTGGTCACTGGGGTGGTGCGCGTCGGCGCGCACGCCGCCGGCCACGATGCCGCCGGCCGAGCTGCGGGCGATCTCGGACCGGGTGACCGTGATGTCGCTCGCGCCCAGGCCGACCCCGCTGGCGTGCGCGTTGGCGTCGTTGCCGATGCCCACGGCCGTCTGGCCGAGGTTGACGAACTGGGAGTCGGTGAAGGTGATGTGGTGGGCCGCGGACACCTGGACGGCTGCCGGCATCTGATACCAGTTGGGCCGCGCGGCCTCGAACTGCTGGCAGCCCTCCTGGCAGGAGGTCAGCCTGTCGGCGGGCCAGTTCCAGTTGCCCGCGATGTACGCGCCGGTCTGCTGGTCCGCGTAGCCCTGGTTGCTGCTGGGGCCGAGCCAGGTCGTGCCGGTGAACGTGATCCCGCTGAACGTGATGTGGTGGGCGGGCGCGTCGTAGGTGCCTCCGACGTTCACCAGGGACTGGAGCAGCGGCAGCTCGACGCTGACGCTGCTCATGTTCTGCCCGGCCGCCGGGATGTAGTACAGGACGCCGGTCCCGGGGTTGATGTACCACTCCCCCGGCGCGTCCAGGAACTCGTACGCGTTCTCCAGGTAGAGCGGACCCGCCCGGTGCGGCTTCGTGAAGGTGTCGTACCCGAAGGTGTTGTTGTTCCAGCCGGGCTGCTGCATCGTGATGAAGTTCCCGCTGATGCTCTGCACCGTCACGTAACGGTCCGTGAACGAGCCCACGCTCTCCATCTCGACCCGGTTCTGGTTGGCCAGGTTGTTCAGATAGTTCAGCGCGCTGTTGCCGAACCTCAGGCCGGTGGTGGTCGCGGTGAAGTCGGACCGGTTCACGGTCGTGCGCGCCCGCGTGGCGAGGGCGCCGTTGACGTACAGCTGCCGGGTGTCGATCCCGGTGCCGACGTCGGCGCGCCAGATGTTCTTCCCGGAATCGGCCACGGTCCATCCGGTGACCGCCCTGGCTCCGGTGATGACGGGATGGGCGCCCGCCGCGGCCTGCCATTTGACGGAGTAGCCGTTGCTGCCTGAGTCGGCGGCGGTCAGGCGGAACGGCGTGGAGAGCCGGTAGGCCCCGTCGGCCAGCTCCACGACGATGTCACCGGACATCGCGCCGTTCAGCGAACGCACCGCCGTCTGCGCCGCGGCCAGCGAGCAGGGCTGGGCGGACGTGCAGTCGGTGCCGGTGCCGGCGGGTGACGCGTACAGGGTCGTGGTGGCGGCGAGGGCCGGGGTGGCAGGGGCGACGAGTGCGAACGCCGCGGCCAGCGCCGCGGCGACGATGCCGATCAGAAACGGTCTCAGCGCCGTGACGGGCGAAGATGACTGCACGGTGGTTCCTTTGGGGGGTGCGGGTGGGGCCAGGTCACGCCCTGCGGCTCAGGCAGGTGACGTCCTTCCGAGGGTCATCGCTTCTAATTACGTGGTGAGCATTGATCGCCGTCAAGACCTTAAGCCCGCTTATTTCACCATTTGCACACCCGCAACTCGGCCATAGTTAGCCGATTTTCCGCCTTCATCAGCGGATATATCCGTCATCTCGTAGGCCGCGCCGATCGCCCCTCGAATGAACCGTTCATATATGTCGTACTAATCGGCACGACGCCCGAGCATTGGGAGAACCCCTCATCCGTCATACTTTGCAGGGGAACGGCGAGGAGGACGCACGGTGACCGACACCCCGCGCGAGAGCGGATACCGGCCGGGCTACGAGGTGGCCGCCGAGCAGGTACTGGAGTACATCGTCCGGCTCGGCCTGCGTCCGGGCGACCGCATGCCGACCGAGCTGGAGCTGGCCCGGCAACTGGGCACCAGCCGCACCGTCGTCCGCGAGGCGGTGAAGATCCTGTCCGCGCTCGGCCGGGTTCGCGCCCAGAAGGGCCGCGGCCTGTACGTGGCCGACGACGAGGGGATGTTCGGCACCGGCCGCTGGGCCTCCTTCTTCCTGCCGACCGACCTCGACCACGTCTACATGCTGTTCGAGTTCCGCCGGGCGCAGGAGATGGAGACCAGCCGGCTGGCCGCCCGCCGCGCCACCCCCGCGGAGCTGAGGGCCATCGAGGAGGCGGCCGGCCTGTGCCGCCACGGCTTCGAGACCGGGCAGGAAGACCTGTTCAACGAGGGCGACGACACCTTCCACACCGCCATCGCCACGGCCTCGCACAACATGTTCCTCCAGGTCGCGGTGCGGGAGGCCCGCAGGTTGCAGGCGCAGTCCAGCCTCATCGGGCTGCGCGGCTCGGTGGGCGGGCACGCCGCCAAGGCCGTCGACGAGCACGACGCCATCTACCGGGCCATCCGCGCGGGCGACCCGGAAGCGGCCGCCCAGGCCGCGGCCACACACATCGACAACACCCTGGACGACTACCGGAGAGAGATCCAGCAGCGCCTCTTCTCGTCCCAGTGATCCCGCCCTCCGAACCGGTTCGTTCAGCAGGGAACCGACGGGCTTGATCAGCCGAGCCGGCGGCGGATGAACGTTTCATCGAGCCGGACCACGAGCACCGCCGATGAGTGCCGCCGGGCAGGACTTCCGGCAGGCAGCCGGAGAGGGCGGAGCCTTGACAGGCGGTCCGCACGTCGTATGTGCTTCGCTCGACACCGCTGTCTTCCCCTCCTCAGTTGATGCCGTGCGTTGGCGAATCGATTCGCACCGGTCTCCGAGCGCGGCTGCCTCCGTCTCGCCCTACCTCCAAGGAGTACGACAATGCAGCCTTCATCCGTTCCCTTACCGGGCCGTGCGAGGCGTGAACGGCGCTCCCGGACGGCCCTGATCGCATCTGTGGTGGCGGCGCTGGCAACGCTCGTGGCCACCGCCCTGACCTGGTCGGCGCCGGCCTCGGCGGCGACCGCGCCCCTGGTGGGCGCGGGGTCGGGGCGGTGCCTGGACGTGAGCGGCGCGTCGCAGTCCAACGGCGCGCAGGCGCAGATCTGGGACTGCAACGGCCAGCCCAACCAGCAGTGGACCTCCACCACCGCGAGTGAGCTGCGGGTCTACGGCGGCAAGTGCCTGGACGTCTACGGCGCCGGCGCCGCCGACGGCACCAGCGTGATCATCTGGGACTGCAACGGCCAGAACAACCAGAAGTGGCGGCTCAACGCCGACGGCACGATCACCGCGGTCGGCGCGAACAAGTGCCTGGACGTCAGCGGCGCCGGCACCGCCAACGGCACCAAGGTGCAGATCTGGACCTGCCACGGCGGCACCAACCAGAAATGGAGCACCGGAGCCGAGCCCACCCCGACGCCGACCCCGACCACGACCCCGACCCCGCAGCCGCCCGGCGCGCGCCCGTGCGACATCTACGCCTCCGGCGGCACGCCGTGCGTGGCCGCGCACAGCACGACCCGTGCGCTCTACGGCTCCTACAGCGGCAACCTCTACCAGGTCAGGCGCTCCTCCGACAGCACGACCAGGAACATCGGCGTGCTGAGCGCGGGCGGTGTCGCCGACGCCGCGGCCCAGGACTCCTTCTGCGCCGGCGCCACGTGCGTCATCACCGTCGTGTACGACCAGTCCGGACGCGGCAACGACCTGTGGTACCAGGGCTCCAGCGTGGTCCCCGGCTCCCCGCAGAGCAGGCCCGCGGTCGCGACCACCGAGTCGCTCACCGTCGGCGGCGGCAAGGCGTACTCGCTCTACATCAATCCCGGCAACAGCTACTGGCGGGACGGCCACCTGACCGGCGTGCCCACCGGCAGCGCGCCCGAGGGCATGTACATGGTCACCAGCGGCACCCACGTCAACGGCGGCTGCTGCTTCGACTACGGCAACAGCGAGACGACCAGGAAGGCCGACGCCGCCGGCGCCATGGACGCCATCAACTTCAGCACCCAGTGCTGGTTCGGCGGCTGCCAGGGAGGCGGCCCGTGGGTCCAGGCCGACCTCGAATGGGGGCTCTACCCCGGCGGCAGCCAGTCGTGGAACCCCAACCAGCGGGCCTTCCCCCACAAGTTCGTCACCGCCACGCTGAAGAACAACGGCACGAGCCGGTTCGCCATGAAGGGCAGCAACGCCCAGTCCGGCAGCCTGTACACCCTGTATGACGGGTCGCTCCCCAACGGCTACAGCCCCATGAAGAAGCAGGGGGCCATCATCCTGGGCAGCGGCGGCGACTGCTGCAAGCCCGACGGCGGCGCCAATCTCAGCGCCGGAACCTTCTACGAAGGAGCCATGGTCGCCGGCTACCCCACCGACGCCACGGAGAACGCCGTCCAGGCCAACATCATCGCCGCCGGCTACCGCTGACCCTGTTATACGGACCTATGGCGAACCCGCACGCATGACATCAGGCCTGCTGGAGGCCACCGGCGACCGCCAGCAGCCGCCGTCCGGCGTGCTCCGGCCGGATGTGGGGGCCCTCCGCGGCCCTCGCGTCCGGCCGGCGGGTGAAGGCGTTGATGGCGGGCTCGTCGACCGTGATGCCGAGGCCCGGCGAGTCCCCGAGGATGAACGCGCCGTCCTCGACGTACAGGTCGAGCGAGAGTCCGAGCGGCGGGCGCAGGTCCTGCAACTCGCTGGCCAGGTGGTTCGGCACCGACGTGGCGGCGTGCAGCAGCGCGACCGGCGTGCTGCCGATCGGGCTGACCGGCAGGTCATGGGCGTGCGCCAGCGCGGACACCCGGAGGAAGTGCGTCACCCCCCAGACCACGGCCGTCTGCACGATGTCGACGGCCCCCGCGGCCAGCAGCGGACGGAACTGCTCGAGCCCGGTGAGGTTCTCGCCCGTGGCGACGGAGGCGCGGATCCCGCGACCGACGGCGGCCAGGCCCTCGGCGTCCCACCGCCGGACCGGCTCCTCGATCCAGGTGAGATCCAGCGCGCGTTCGAGCTCGCAGACGTGCCGGACCGCCTGCTTGCGGGTCCAGGCCTCGTTCACGTCGAGCATCAGGCCCGGCCGCGATCCGTGCCCGGCCTCGGTCAGGACATCCCGCACCAGCGTCAGGCGGCGCCGGTCGCGTTCGATGTCGAGGCCGCCCTTGATCTTGGCCGCGCGCAGACCGTGCTGGGCGTAGACCTGGTAGACCGAGACGAGTTCGTCGTCGGTCAGGCCGATGTCGAGGCCCGAGGCATAGGCGGGCACCCGCCGGTCGCGCCCGCCGAGCAGCCGCCAGAGCGGTTCACCGGCCGCCTGCGCCTTGATGTCCCACAGGGCGGTGTCGAGTGCGCCGATCGTGCCGAACACGGCGCCGGCGTGGCCCGCCTTGAAGGTCCGCCGCAGCATGCGGTCGTAGAGCGCCGTCACGCCGCGCGGATCCTCGCCCTCGATCGCGGCGAAGACGGCCTCGATCTCCACGTGCGGCCCGAGGCCGATGCCGGTGATCCCCGCGTCGGTGTCCACCATGACGACTGGCACCGAGACGGCTCCGTCGGCGAAGACGCCGTTGGCGTCACCGACGGGACGGCCCCATTCCTGGACCGTCGTCATGGTGCGATACCCCGTGATCCGCATGTCAGCCCTTCGTGGAACCGGCCGTGACGCCGTCGGCGATCTGGCGCTGGAGGAACAGATAGATCATCAGCACGGGTACCGCGGCGATCAGAACCCCCGAGGCGAAGGTGGGGATGTCGTCGGAGTACTGTCCGCGCAGCGCGTTGACCCCGATCATAAGGGTGCGATGCTCGGGCGACGGCATCATGAGCAGGGAGATGAGCACGTCGTTCCAGCAGAACAGGGCGTCCAGGATGCCGACCGACAGCAGTGCGGGGACGCCCAGCGGGAGCATGATCCGCCGGTACACGCCGTACACCGTGTTCCCGTCGATCCTGGCCGCGTCCACGATCTCCGCCGGAATGGTCCGGTAGTGGCTGGTCATCAGGAAGACGGTGAACGGGAGGAACTGCGCGACATAGGCCAGGATCAGCCCCGGATAGGTGTCGATGAGCCCGCCGTCGGCCATGACTTTGGTGAGCGGCACCATGATCACTTGGAACGGGATGAAGAGCCCCGCCAGACAGCCCAGGAAGATCAGCGAAGAACCGCGGAAGCGCAGCCGGCTGAGCGCGAAGCCCGCCATCGACCCGAACAGCAGCAGCAGGGCCACGGCGAACGCCACGACGACGAACGAGTTGACGAAGTAGCGCGCCATCCCGGCGCCGGCCCACGCCTCGGCGAGGTTCTCCAAGCGCAAGGAGTGCGCCGGGGAGAACCTGTCGAGGACGTAGTCGCGGCGGGTCTTCATCGCGACGTTGGCGGTGAAGACGAGAGGATAGATCGTCGCCAGCGCGAGACCGGCCATCGGGACAGCGGCCGCCCACCTGGCCAGGCGTCTGCCGGGCATCAGTCCTGCCTCCCCGCGCGGCGGAGCAGGGTGATCTGCAGGAGTCCCACCACGAGCATGACGACGAAGAGCACCGTCGAGGCGGCCGAGGCGAGCGCCGGCCGGTTCATCTGTCCCTGCTGGTGCCAGATGTAGTACTCCGGCAGGTAGGTCGCGCCCTCCGGGCCTCCGTTGGTCATGACGAAGAGCAGGCCGAACATGGACGTCAGCATCCCGATCATCGTGGTCACGAAGACGAACTGGATGGTGCGCGTCAGGGCGGGGATGATCACGTGCCAGACGGTCCGGCCGAGCGACGCGCCGTCCACGCGGGCGGCGTCCAGCAGCGAGGCGTCCAGGGTGCTGAAACCGGCGAGGAACACCACCAGGGCCATCCCGAACGTCGCCCATATGTGCACGCCGACCACCGAGAACATGGCGATGTCCGGATCACCGAGCCAGTCGACGGGGCCGGCGCCGATGGCCCCGAGGACGACGTTCACCGGGCCGTCGTACCCGAGCATGAGGTTGAAGATCGCGCCGACGATCACCGGTGAGAGCACGGCCGGGAAGAAATAGACGCTGCGGTAGACCCGGTGCCCCGGCACGCGCAGATAGATGAAGGTGGCGAGCAGTCCCGGGATCGCCACCGCCACCGGAAGCAGCAGCACCAGCAGCCCGACGTTCCGCAGCGCGGTGCGGAACAGCGGGTCGCCGGCCAGTTCCAGATAGTTGCTCAGGCCGACGGGGACTCCGTTAAGCTCGCCGTCACCTGTGAAGGAGAAGTTGACGCCCAGGACCAGCGGCCACAGGCGCAGCACCACGATGATCAGTACGGCCGGGGCCACCAGGACGTAGGGCGCGAGGCGCTCGGCCCGCGCCCCACGCGTGGTACGGGTGCCCCGGTGCGTGCCGGTCGCTCCCCCGGCCCGCCCGGAGCCGGCCGGGCGGACCAACGACGATGGACTTCCGATCGGCACGCGGTCAGCCCGCCCGGTCGGAGGCGGCCAGCTGCTCCACCGCCTTGTCCACGGTGGTCGACCCGCTCAGGAGCTGCTGGGAGAGCCTTCCCATCAGGTCCAGGGTCTTGGAGGAGAGCGCCACGTGCAGGGCGGGCTTGCCGGTCTTGATCTCGGAGACGATCGTGGTGGCGGCCGGGCCGGCCTGCGAGACGTCGATCGTCGTGTCGGCCGCGATCGCGCCGGCCTTGGCGTAGAAGGCCGTCAAGGCGTCGGTCGAGGTCAGGGAGCGCACCAGATCGGCGGCCAGTGCGGGGTCCTTCGTCCACTTGGCGACCGCGTAGCCGATGCCGCCGTCGTACGGAAGGCTCGGGGTGGCTCCGCCGGTGACGACGGGGGCCAGCATGACGCCGATCTTGTCGGGCGGCAGGAACTCGCCGAAGTCCTTCCAGTGCCCGACGTCCGACATCAGCCCGATGATGTGAGCGGCCTTACCGGTCTCGAAGACTCTGAAGATGTCGGTGAACATGGCGGTGGAGTTGGCGCCGTCGTTGTTCAGCCCCTTGTCGCCGGCTTCTTTCCAGAGCTGGAAGATCCGCTTCACGTGAGGAGAGGTCCAGTCGCGCTTCCCGGCGATCCAGGCGTCGTACTCCTGAGGCGTCAGGACGCCGGATCCGAGGCCCGACAGGAAGAACTGGATGCCGAAGCCCTCCTTGTTGCCGAGCGCGAAGCAGGTGGCCCCGGTCGCCTTCTTGATGGCGGCGCAGCCGCTGAGGAAGTCGTTCCAGGTCTTCGGCGGGTTCGCCGGGTCGAGGCCGGCCTTCTCGTAGAGCGTCTTGTTGTAGTAGATCGGGTGCCCCTGCAGGGTCACCGGCGCGGCGTAGATCTTGCCGTCCTTGCCGAACGCGTCCCAGCCCGCCAGCCGGCTCTTGTCCTCGGCCACGTACTGGTCCAGCGGAAGGAGCGCGCCGACCCGGTCGCGGATCTGCCCTCCCCCGTTGAAGAGCATGACGTCCGGCCCCTTGCCGGCCTGGATCGCCGTGCCGAGCAGGGTGTAGTACTGGTCGAACGGCTGGGCGACGAACTCGACGGTGACGCCCGGATGCCGCTTGGCGAAGTCGGCCTTCGCCTTCTCGATGTAGGGGCCGGCGGCCGGCTCACTGGACTTCCAGTCCCAGACCACGAGTTTCTGCTGCTTCTGCTGCGATCCTCCGGAGGGAGAGTCCGTCCTGGCCGCGCCCCCGCAGCCGGCCACGGCCAGTGACACGACCACCAAGGCCGACCATAACGCTCGATGCTTCATTTGCTGCGCGCCTCCCGGGAGCGGCCGCTGGACCCCGACGTCTCCGGGCAAACGTAATTCGTATGACGTATAACGTCAATGGATCTCCCGTATACTGGCGCGGTGGCGCGGCCACTTGCCAGGTCACCGGAGGCGATATGACGGCATCGCAGGAAACGGCCGGCAGTGTCCCGGCGCCACCGGCCTGGGTTCGACGCCCGGCCAGTCTCGCCGGAGCGGTGACAGCCGAGCTGGTGGAGCGCATCGTGCGCGGCGTGCACCCGCCAGGCACCCCGCTGCCCCCCGAGCCCGCGCTGTGCGAGGCCTTCTCCGTGAGCCGCACCGTCGTGCGCGAAGCGGTGAAGCTCCTGCAGGAGAAGGGCCTGGTACGGGTCCGCCAGGGCTCCGGCACCATGGTGACCCCACCGGCGATGTGGGACATGCTCGACGAGCTGGTCCTCGCCGCGACCATCGCCGAGGACGAGAGCCTGGCGATTCTCGACGACCTCGTCGTCACCCGGCGCGTGCTGGAGTCCGACATGGCCAACGTCGCCGCCCGCGTGGCCGGGCCGGACACCGTGGAGCAGCTGCGCGCACTGGTTGATCGGATGGACGAGCTCGTGGACGATCCCGCCACGTACGCCGAGAGCGACCGCGCCTTCCACGACACGATCATGCGGGCGTCGGGCAACCGCATCGCCCGCGGCGTCGTACGGTCGCTGGAAGGCCAGGTCGTCAACACCGCCCGCTACCTGGGCCGCACCGAGCGGGCGCTCTGCGTGGCGTCCAACCTCGGTCACCGCCGCGTCTACGAACGCATCGCCGCCCACGATCCCGCAGGCGCCGCCGAGGCGATGTTCCAGCACATCACCGAGGCCTGGATCGTCCGCCGCAGCGGCACGGCCGACCCCGTACGGCTGCGGCGTTAGCCCCCGTTCGCGGCCTCGGAACCGATTCGATCGAGGACGGTGAAAGTTTCATCGCGGCTGTGAGTGGTGACCACGGCCGCTTCTCCTGGTCAGACGCCGGAGCGATGGGGTCGTCTCAGGCGCGACCTCCCGACGTCGACCAGGCCGAGCCTTGACAGGTCTTGTCACGGTCATATTTGCTCCGCTGCACCATCGCCTCCAGCCGCCCGGAAGAAAGGAGATCCGATTACGGCGGCGTTGAGTGAGCGCTAACACTTCGGGAAATCGACCGGCCGGCTGTCGACGCCCTGGAAATGGATCCCCCCTTTACGCGTGTCACCACGAGAACGGCAAAGGAAATTGCGTGATGTCGAGGCTTAAGTACCTCTTCACCGCTGTCGCGTCCGCTGTACTGCTCGTCGTCCTGGCCACGGTGCATACGGCGCTGGGCGACAGCGCGCCCCCGGCCCTCGCCCAGAAGAGCGCCCTGGCGGGCACCGCGGGATGCGGCAAGACCCCGACGCTGAGAAGCGGTCCGCAGTCGATTACCACCAGCGGGAAAAATCGGAACTATATCCTGAGAATTCCCGACAATTACAACAATGCCACCCCGTACCGGCTGATCTTCGGATTCCACTGGAATGGCGGCACCGCCAACGACGTCGACTCGGGCGGAACCAGTGGATACCCCTGGTCCTATTACGGGCTCAGGGCATTGTCGAACAACACCACGATCTTCGTCGCGCCCCAGGGCTTCAACAACGGCTGGGCCAACTCGGGCGGTGAGGACGTCACCTTCGTCGACGACATGCTCCGCCGGATCGAGGCGGACCTCTGTGTGGACACCTCCCAGCGCTTCGCCATGGGCTTCAGCTACGGCGGCGGCATGAGCTACTCGCTCGCGTGCAGCAGGGCGACAGTCTTCCGCGCGGTGGCGGTCTACTCCGGCGGGCAGCTCAGCGGGTGCAGCGGCGGCAACGACCCCATCGCGTACATCGGACTGCACGGCCTCAGGGACCCGGTGCTCAACATCTCCACGGGCCGGTCGCTGCGTGACAGGTTCGTCAGGAACAACGGCTGCACGCCGCAGAACCCGCCGGAGCCGGCACAGGGCAGCCTGACGCACATCGTCACCTACTACTCGGGGTGCCGGGCCGGCTATCCGGTCGCCTGGGCGGCGTTCGACGCCGGCCACACCCCCGGTCCCGTGGACGGAAGGCCCGGCGACCTGGAGCCCGGCGAGCTCTCCTGGACCAGGCCCGTGGTGTGGAACTTCTTCACGCAGTTCGGAGGCAGCGACCCGAATCCGACGCCGACGCCGACGCCGACTCCCACGGTCACGCCGGGGACGGGCGCGATCAAGGGCGTGGGCTCCGGCCGGTGCCTGGACGTCAGCGGCGCCTCGCAGTCCAATGGCGCGCAGGCGCAGATCTGGGACTGCAACGGCCAGTCGAACCAGCAGTGGACCTCGACCGCCGCGCAAGAGCTGCGGGTCTACGGCGGCAAGTGCCTGGACGTGAACGGGGCCGGGACGGCGGACGGCACCAGCGTGATCATCTGGGACTGCAACGGCCAGAACAACCAGAAGTGGCGCATCAACGCCGACGGCACGATCACGGCGGTAGGCGCGAACAAGTGCCTGGACGTCAGCGGCGCCGGCACCGCCAACGGCAGCAGGCTGCAGATCTGGGCCTGCCACGGCGGCGCCAACCAGCAATGGACCCGCGTCTGACAGCCCGTATCCGCTGACCACGAGCCATCGCCGGGGCGAGTCATCGTCCCGGCGACGGCCATGAGCACGTAGGCACGTACCCGGTCCAGGGGCTCATGCTCGCACCCGCTTGGAGAACCGAAATGGCTGATTTATCGCGTAGACAAGTGCTGAGATTCGGCGCGGCCGGTGCCGGCGCCGCGCTGTTGCCGTTGCAGTGGACGGCCGCGGCCCGGGCCGCTTCGGCACCTCCTCCGGAGGTGCGCGCCGCGAACGACCTGGCGCTGTGGTACGACGAAAGCGCCGGCACGGAGTGGCTGCGCGCGCTTCCGATCGGCAACGGCCGCCTGGGCGCCATGGTGTTCGGCAACGTCGACACCGAGCGCCTGCAGCTCAACGAGGACACCATCTGGGCCGGCGGGCCGTACGACCAGAGCAACACCAAGGGCGCGGCGGCGCTGGGCCAGATCCGGCAGCTGGTCTTCCAGAACCAGTGGAGCCAGGCCCAGAGCCTGATCGACCAGAACATGCTGGGCAACCCTTCGGCTCAGCTGGCCTACCAGCCGGTGGGCAACCTGCGGCTCACTTTCGGCAGCGCGTCCGGGGTTTCGGAGTACAACCGTTTCCTGGACCTGACCACGGCCACCACGACATTGACGTACCTGCAGAACGGCGTGCGGTACCGGCGCGAGGTGCTCGCGAGCGCGCCCGACCAAGTGATCGCCATCCGGCTGACCGCCGACAAGCCCGGCTCGATCACGTTCTCCGCGACCTTCGACAGCCCGCAGCGGACGACGCGCTCCAGCCCGGACGGCACGACGGTGGGACTCGACGGCATCTCCGGCGACCAGAGGGGCCTGGCCGGCAAGGTCAAATTCCTGGCACTGGCCCGAGCCGTCGCCGACGGCGGCACTGTCAGCAGCTCCGGCGGCACGCTGCAGGTGAGGTCCGCCGACAGCGTGACGGTGCTGATCTCCATCGGCTCCAGCTACGTGAACCACAAGGACGTCAGCGGCGACTACCAGGGCATCGCCCGGCGCCACCTCGACGCCGCCGCCCCCAGGACCTACGACGACCTGCGCGGCCGGCACGTCGCCGACTACCAGCGGCTGTTCGGGCGCACCACGCTCGACCTCGGCCGCACCGCGGCGGCCGACCAGCCGACCGACGTACGGATCGCGCAGCACGCGAGCAGCAACGACCCGCAGTTCTCGGCGCTGCTGTTCCAGTTCGGCCGCTACCTGCTGATCTCCTCCTCGCGGCCGGGCACCCAGCCCGCCAACCTGCAGGGCATCTGGAACGACTCGCTGACCCCGTCGTGGGACTCGAAGTACACCCTCAACGCCAACCTGCCCATGAACTACTGGCCGGCCGACACGACCAACCTGTCGGAGTGCTACGAGCCGGTGTTCAGGATGATCAACGACCTCACGGTCAGCGGCGCCCGCACGGCCCGGGTGCAGTACAACGCCGGCGGTTGGGTGACCCACCACAACACCGACGGCTGGCGGGGCAGCTCGGTCGTCGACGGCGCGACCTGGGGCATGTGGCAGACCGGCGGCGCGTGGCTGGCCACCATGATCTGGGAGCACTACCTCTTCACCGGCGACCTCGACTTCCTGCGGCAGTACTACCCGGCCATGAAGGGGGCCGCGCAGTTCTTCCTGGAGACCCTCGTGGAGGAGCCGAGCCTCAAATACCTGGTCACGAACCCGTCGAACTCCCCGGAGCTGACCCACCACTCGGGCGTCAGCGTCTGCGCCGGTCCCACGATGGACAACCAGATCCTGCGGGACCTGTTCAACGGCTGCGCCAAGGCGAGCGAGCTCCTGGGCACGGACGCGACCTTCCGTACGCAGGTCCTGGCCGCCCGGGACCGGCTCCCGCCGATGCGGGTCGGCTCACGCGGCAACATCCAGGAGTGGCTGTACGACTGGGTCGAGACCGAGCAGAACCACCGGCACATCTCCCACCTGTACGGCCTGCACCCCAGCAACCAGATCACCAAGCGCGGCACCCCCGCCCTGTACACCGCCGCGCGACGGACGCTCGAACTGCGCGGTGACGACGGCACGGGCTGGTCACTGGCCTGGAAGATCAACTACTGGGCGCGGATGGAGGAGGGCTCGCGGGCGCACGACCTGATCCGCGCCCTCGTGACCACGGCCCGGCTCGCGCCGAACATGTTCGACCTGCACCCGCCGTTCCAGATCGACGGCAACTTCGGCGCCACGTCCGGCATCGCCGAGATGCTGCTGCAGAGCCAGAACGGCGAGCTGCACGTGCTGCCGGCGCTGCCGGCGGCCTGGGCGAGCGGGAAGGTGCAGGGCCTTCGGGGGCGCGGCGGCTACACCGTGGACGCGACGTGGGGCTCGAGCGGGACCGAGATCCTCGTCAAGTTCGACCGTGACGGGACGGTCAACGTGCGCAACCGCATCTTCGCCGGGACCTACCAGGTGGTCGACGCCACGACCGGCGAGGCCGTCACCGTCACCAAGCCCGAGAGCGACGTCATCGGGCTGACCGGCCAGGCCGGCCGTACGTACCGCATGACCGGGTCCGGCGGCCCCGCACCGGCGAGCTACATGCGGATCGCCAACGGCACCACCGGCCTGGTGCTCGACAGCGGCGGGAACGTCGCCTCCGGGGCGAACCTCAAGCAGTGGAACTGGGACGGCAGCAACAACCTGCAGTGGCAGCTCGTGGACCTGGGCGGCGGGTGGTACCGCATCGTCAACCGCACCAACGGCATGGTCATCGACAGCTACGGCAACACCTCCAACGGCGCCGCCGCCAGGCAGTCGGCGTGGAGTGGCAGCAACAACCAGCAGTGGCGGCTCAACAGCGTCGCCAACGGCCGCTACCAGATCATCAACCGCGGCACCGGCACGGCCCTCGACGGCATGGGCAACAGCACCGCCGGCTCCACCGTGGGCATGTGGACGCCGAACAGCAGCACCAACAACCAGTGGACGATCACGGGCGTCTGAACCGGCTCCCGCGCGGACTTCGCCGCAACCGGTGGCCGGTTGCGGCGAAGTCACGAGCCTTTACTGGAGGAACGTCAGCTCACGGTCCATTTCTGGTTGCTGCCGCCCCAGCAGTCGTACAGCTGGATCTGGGTGCCGTTGCCGGTGCCCGAGCCGGCGGCGTCCAGGCACCGTCCGGACTGCACGCCGACGATGGTCCCGTCGGAGTTGACGCGCCACTTCTGGTTGTCGCCACCCCAGCAGCCGTAGATCTGCACCTTCGCGCCGTTCCCGGTGCCGCCGGCGTCCAGGCACTTGTTGCCGTAGACCCTGAGCTCGCCCGCGGAGGTCGAGCTCCACTGCTGGTTGGACTGGCCGTTGCAGTCCCACAACTGCACCTGGGTGCCGTCGTTGGTGCTGGCGTTGGGCACGTCCAGGCAGCGGCCGGAGGCCACACCCTTGATCTGCCCGGCGCCACCGGGCACCGTCGGGGTCACCGTGGGCGTGGGGTTGGGGTTGGGGTCGGCGGCGTTGAGGGCGTTGAGCACGGAGGTGTAGGCCGGCTTCTTGTTGCCGTTGCCGTCGAAGAGCAGCGGGGTGTCGCCCGAACGCCAGGAGTCGCTGTCGCGCACGCCCCAGGTGGTGATGCCGGCGCAACGGGCCACCGCCAGGCAGTCGTTCACCACGGCGGCGTAGGTCTGCGGGGAGGCGCCCTGGATGTCCAGCTCGGTGATCTGCACGTCGACGCCGAGGGCGGCGAA